>NZ_JBEXXQ010000041.1:36271-93081 GCF_040630525.1 Streptomyces sp. NPDC005799 | reverse complement strand
CAGCGGCGGGGTGGGCCGCGCAGGCGCGCGCCGATCGTCCGTTCCCGCGCCGAGGGCCGCGCCCGTCCGCGCGCGCGGCCGAGGAATCCAGGCGCGCCCGGACATGACGTAGGGCGCGCCATCGGGCGCGCCCTGGAGGGTGGACGATCGGCTGGGAGCGCGCCCTACTGCGCGCCGGACCGGGCCGCGCGCCGGACGTCGCGACGGTCGCGGCGCTCTTCTTGCTTGGCCGCGCGGTCTTCGCCGCGGACCTGGCGCAGGAGCTGGAGCAGCTCCTCGGGGTGGGCCTGGCCGAGGAGCTTGAGCGCCTGCAGGCGGTGGTTCGGCTCGGCCGGCATCCGGCCCTGGCGCGCCTCCGCGTACTGGACGGCGTAGCGCAGGAACGCGAGCTCGGCCTCCACGCGCAGGCGGAAGCCCTCGACCCGATGCCGCTGAGCGGTACGGCTCTCTCCGGGCTCCGGCTCGGGCATGAACTGGGCCGGTTCCTCGAGCATCAGGCGGCAGATGCTCACCGCCCTCCCGGCTACTTTGTGTGATCGGAATGCGAGGGCCTCAACGCGGTGGGACGTCGGTTCGGGGGCCGGCTCCCCGAGGACGAACCCTGTCCACCGATCGGTGAATGCGTCGTCGCCCATGGCCGCCAGTTCCTTCGCGTGCTCGTGGGCCAGGTCGTCGACAGCGTCCTGGAGCGGGCCCAAGGCGGCCTTGATCGTCGCTCGCCACGGCGCGATGCGGGCCTGCTGCTCCCGCTTGGTCTCGCCCTCCTGGAGAGGGTTGAAGGTCTTCGGCCGCCGCATGGCCGTCTCGAGGGCGTCAAGCGTGCGCGGTGCGAGCTGGGGTGACCCGAGAGCCGCGCCCTGGACGTCCCGCAGGGCGCGCCTGTCGGTGCCGCCCATGACGTAGGCGACGACCGCGCCCATGAACGCCTCGTCGCCCATCCGGGACAGACGCTTGATCTCGGCCGCGACCTGCTGCGCATCAGCCATGGGGGTGTTCCTCCGCTTCGGGTGGGGCCCGTGCTCTCGAGCCCTTGGTGGTGCCTGCTGAAACAAGGCGAGGTGGCCGCACGGTCGCGAAGAGGCGTGTGCCGGATCATCGCAGGAGCAACCGCTCCCCGGCCCCGAGTGCTCTACACGCACCCGGTTGGTCGACCCGTGTGGCCAAAGGGGACCACGGGCCCAGGAACACCCATCTCTTTCGAGAGGCGCGTGTCAGCCCATTTCACCTTTGACCGGTGTCTCAGACGCGTTCTTCGCGGCGGCAGTACGGCCACCTCGCTGCAGATGGTACCCGCCGGCGGGGGGCCGAACGGGCGCCGTGGACTTTATTCGGCCTGCTGAGGCGTCTTCTTGGTCGTCAGGGCCTCGATGATCGGGGCGAGCTTGCTCGGCTTCCACACGAGGTCGTAGCTCGTCTGGGAGGCCGCGAGTACGCCGAGGATGGTGGCCATGGTCAGCTTGCCGTGTTCGAACTGGTCCCAGCCGCTGTCCGCCGCCACGGTGGCGACGCCGGCGACGAGCGCGACGACGACCGCGACGACCTTCTTGTACTTCGCCGACCAGGCCGGGCGCTGTACGACAGCCGTGAGCAGCGGGAGCACGGTGCCGACCTGGACGCCGGTTGTCAGGGATTCGAGCGTTGCAGACATGGGTTGCCCTTCATGCGTGGGTGCGTGACGGGCGGACTGTGCGCGCGGCCGGCGCCTTACGTCGCGTCGTCGCCCAGGTCCTCGGCGATCTCCCGAGGCGGGGCTGGGACGGGGCGGTCGTAGAGCTTGGCGACCAGGGCGCGGAGCTGGTGGATGTACTCGACCGCGGCCGCCTTCCAGCGCCTCCACTGCCGCTGTTCCTCCTCCAGGCGCTCGACGCGGTTCTCCAGAGTGGTGACCCGCTCGAGCGTCTGCGCGGTCGTCGCGCGCTGCTGCTCGAGGAGCTTGGTGAACCCCTCGGTCACGGTCTGGACGGACGCAACGAACGTGCTGGCCTCCTGCGCCTGCGCGTCGGTGTCGGTCTTGCGCTTGTTCCCCCGGTACACCAGCCACGCCCCGCCCAGCACACCAGTCATGCCGAAGAGGGGGGAGAGGACAGGCGCCAGAGAGGTGAGCCACTCCACGGGGCGCCTCCTCGGTCATCGGTCGTCAGCTTGGGTGCGCGGGAGCCGGGGCCCGAAGGCCCGCAGCTCCCCGCAGCCCGGAACGCTGCACCACCGGAAGGCTTTACGTCGTCGTCTCCTGTACCTGGGCAGCCGTGTCCGGCCTGATGCCGGCGACGGCGTTCCATCCCGCGCGGATCGCGTCGAGGATCTGGTCGTCAGTGATGGCGGCCGCCATGGTTGCGGGGTCCGTGGCGCCGGTGCCCGCGGCGGCCGCGAGCATGGGCGGCGAGCAGACGATGCCGACAGCCATGCCCGCCGCCTGCGCGGGGGTGGGGCTCAGGACGGTCTTCGCCAGGTTCCAGCGCATCAGGGTGCCGGGCGTATCCGAGGCCTCGGCGAACACCTCCTGTGCGACAACAGCGATGGCCATGCGGATGCGTGGCAGTAAAGAGGCCTCGTTCGCGAGACCACACATGACGTCCAACGGCAGCGGCAGCGCAGGCATTGAGGACTCCTCACTTGGTGTAGGTGACGCGGAGCTTCGGGGGGTTGGTCTGGCCGTAGCCCCGTGCGCGGCCGTAGTACGTCAGGCCGGAGGTGTTTGGGTCCAGGGCAATGCCCCGCCACTTCGTCGAGTCGAACACGCTGGTGATGTCGACCCACTTGCCGACGTTCTTGCCCCAGCTCACGGTCTTGGACTCGGGGTCACAGGAGAACGTGGACGGGCGGGACGTGAAGCTGTGGGCCTTGATCACGGCACTGCCGCCGTTGTTGTAGTACCAGTGATCGAAGTAGAGATAGATCTCCGCCTTCTGGATGGTCGCGCCGGACAGGTCCGTGCCCAGGGACGACGAGAAGCCGATCAAGCTCGCCTGCATGCCGTTGGTCGAGCTGTAGTAGCCCTGGTAGCAGGAGTTCCCGTAGTACGAGTTATACGAGCCGCGGTTCGAGTACGACCCTGACCAGGTCGCCGAATAGGTCTTGATGCACTGCTGAACCGGCGGATCGGCCGTGCCCCCGCCCGTGTTGTACACCCCGGTCTTGGGGATCTCGGCGCCGATGTCCTCGACGATGAAGTAGCAGCTCCTGCCCGTGGTGGGGAGACCCAACTCGAACGTCTGCCCGCTGGTACCGCCCTCGTTGTAGAAGGACAGCAGGAACCTGTGCAGGCCCGCGCCCAGGGCGCTCGCCGGGACGACGTGCTCGAGCTCGGCCGTCCAGTACCGGCCCGTGTTCGACGGCGCGAGGATCACGTGCTGACGCAGCGTCGAGGTGATCGTGGGCGTGGCGGTACCGCCGTCACGCAGGTAGACCCGTGCCTCGCCATCGTTGGCGTTGTCAAAGTCGGCCGTCGCGTGAAACTTGATCCGGTACATCCGCCCGGTCACGATCGTCGCGGGCAGCTCGAAGAAGCCGATCTCTGTGCCCGTCGATGTCACGGTCGTAGCCGGTACGCCGTAGGCGATGATGCCGCGTGGCCGCTGGTCGAGGATCGTGGTGATGTCGTCGCCGCCGATGGTCACCGTGTCCGCGATGGCCAGTGACTGGAACCCGGCATTACCTCCCTGGTCGATCGTGGCGACCGGCACCCCGTCGGCGGACAAGGTGAGGTAGTTGGGGCGTCCGCTCATCAGCGCGACGGCCTCGTCACCGTCGTCGTCGAACAGCTGCAGACCGCGCGGGCTGAGCTCGGCCCGCGCCCCGGCGATACCGGACGCGAGGACGATGCGCGCCCTCGCGTTGTCGTACTGGACGGTGCCGACGCTGGAGTTGACGGTGGAGCACGCGATGCGGAGCTGGGTCGTGCCGGCGGGGGCCGCATCGTCGGGGACACCGCTCAGCGTGGTCCATGCGCCCTTGACCGCTGCGTTGTCTCCGGTGGTCACGGTGCTGTACCCCAGGATGTTCCCGGCCGTGTCCAGCCACTGCCCGTAGAAGCTGGCCCGGAGGCCGTCCCAGTCGGTGGAGGCGTAGTAGTCGATGGACAGCCACAGCTTTTGACCGGGCATCCCTGGCACCGTGGCCAGTGTCATGGAGCGGGTGATGGCCGTGGGATTGGCGGCGTTCACCTGCAGCGCCTGCGGGGTGTTGTTGCCGGGGCTGACGATGGACCAGTACGTACTCGTCGAAGCGCGGCCGGTGGAGATCGCGCCCTCGAACGAGGGGTCGGCGATGAGGTTGCCGTCGGTGCCAAGTGACAGCCGGTCGGCGGTGATCGCCCCGGCCTTGATGTGGGTGGCGTCGATGGAGCCCGCGGCGATGGCGGTTGCCGTCACGCTGTTCACGGCCATCTTGTCCGCGGTGATCGACAGGGCGGCCAGCTTGTCGGTGGTGATCGCGAGTGAAGCGATCTTCTCGGCGGTGACGGCAAGCGCGGTGAGCTTGTCGGTGGTGACCGCCCCAGCAATGATCTTCGGGGCCGTGATGGCGCCGTCGGCGATGTTGACGGTCTGCACCGCGCCGGTCTCGATGACCTCGACCGTGATGGAGCTGATCTCGGCGGTGCCGGTTCCGCCGCTGTAGTTCGCGTAGAACAGCGGCGATATGTAGCGGGCGTTCGCGTGCAGTATGCCCGGCGTGGTGGGTGCGGTGGTGGCGCCCTGGGTGGCGGTAGCGCCGGCTGCCGCGTAGCCCTTGAGGTAGCCGGTGAAGCGCTGCCATCCACTGCCCGCGGTGAGGTTCTGCGAGGAGGCGGCGATGTAGTGCTGCGAGGCCGCGGAGGCGGCGCCGGTGGTGTTGACCAGGGTGGTGCCGTCCGCTGCCACGCCGGCCACGCCCATGTAGAGCCGCTGCTGCGTGGTGTCGCTGCCCGCGACGGTCTGCCGGGCGACGACGGAGACGCGGTAGAGGATGTTCGGGTCGAACGGGATGAGCACGTCCGGCCGCCACGCGGCGACAACTCCACCGACCGCGCGCATGGCCGATCCGCCGGCCTGGGCGTCGGCTACCTGGACCGAGGTCAGGTTCGAGGGGGTGGTGACCGTGGTGGTGCTCGAGCCGCCGGTGCGCCACTTCGCCGCGTCCGCGCCGACGTCGTAGAACTTCTGCAGCACGCTCGCCGCGGTGGTGACGTTGAGCTGGCTCGTGGTGATCGAGCCGGACACGATGCGGTCGGCGTTCAGGGTGTTGACCGCGATCCGGTCGCCCTGGATGGACCCGGCGACCATCTTCGGCGTGGTGATCGCACCGTCGGCGATCTGCACGCCCGCCACCACGGGGCGGACGGCGACATTGTCGAACCAGAGCGTTCCGGCCGACGCCGTGAAGCTCTCTGCCCAGATGGACGCCTGCACGGTCCCTGCGGGCGCGGTGACGGTTGCGGTGGGCCGGTTCCACGTACTGCCGCCGAGGACAACCGTCGTGGGCTGAGCGACACCCCACCCGAGCGTCGCGCCGGTGGAGTCCTCCCACTTCGCGTAGACCTTCGGGATGCCCCCTGACGAGTAGTCGCTGGAGGCTAGGTAGTCGAACGCGATGAACAGTTGATCCCCGGGGATGATGGGAAAGCTGGTGATCTTCTTGGAGCGGGTGGTGACGGCTCCCGCAACGGCGTTGAGTTTGAGGGACTTGGGCGACCCGTTGCCGGTCGTGTCGATGGAGAAGTACGAGTCGTTAGCGACCAGGGCGGCGCTGTAGGCGCCCTCGAACGAGGGGTCGGTCAGGAGGTTGGCGCCGCCCGCGACGGTCAGCTTGTCGGTGGTGACCGACCCGGCCGCCAGAGCGGCCGCCGTGACGGACCCAGCGGAAATCTCCGCGGCTGTGACGGAGTTCGCCGCGAGTTCCCGGGCCGTGATGGCGTCAGCGGCGACCTTCCCCGCGGCTACGGCGTCCGCGGCGAGCGCGGCCGTCTGCACGCTGCCTGCTGTGAGCTGTGTAGCGGTGACGGAGTTCGCGGCGAGTTGTCCGGCCGTGATGGTGTTCGCAGCGATCTCGTTGGCCGTGACGGAGCCGGCCGCCAACTTCGCCGTTGTCACGGCCCCGGCGGCGATCTCGGATGCCGTGACCGCGCCCGCCGCGATCTGGGTAGCGGTGACCGCGTCGGTCGCAATCGCCGCGGTGGTGACGCTGCCCGCGACCAGGTTGACGCTGTCGACTACGCCCGTCTTGAGGGCCTCGACGGTGACGGCGTCGACCTGCATCGTCCCGGCCACGCCGGTCTGGTTGTTGTAGTTGAGCCAGACGTACGGCGAGATGAACCGGACGTTCGCGTGGACCGTGCCCGGGGACCGCGGGTCGTTGTTCGGGCCCGCGGAGCCCGAGGCGCCCGTGGCGGCGCGGCCCTTGAGGAAACCGATGACGGTCACCCAGCCGTCCGCGGTGCCAACGGACTTGCCGGACGCGGCCACGTAATACTGGCTGTTCGCGGAGTTCGCGCCGTCCCGGTTGACGAGCGTGACCCCGTCCGCGCCGATACCGAGCGCGCCGACGTACACAACATCCGCGGTCGCGGGCTGCGCTGTCGCGCGGACCCGTGCCGAGAACCGGTACAGGACGTCAGGGTCGTACGGGATCTGGGTAGTGCCGCGGATACGGATGAAGCCCGCGGCCTGGCCGACGGTCTGCCCGGTCGGGGCATCCGTGACCCCGCTCAGGTGGGACCAGGAGGCGCCGGTACCGGACTGGGTGACCGTCCACGCCGTGGGGTCGCCCATCGCGTCGACGTAGCGCTGAGAGGTGGTGTCGGCGAGCGCCGCGGTGAGCGCGTTGATGTTGACGGCCTGGGCGGCGATCTTGCCGGTCGTGACGGCCGCGTTGCCGATTTTCGCCGCGGTGACCGCGGCGTCGGCGAGCTTCGTGGAGTCGATCGCGGCGGCGGCGACCTTCGCCGCGGTGACGGCCTGGTTGGCGAGGGCGAGTTCGGTCACCGCGCCGTTGGCGAGTTTGGCCTGAGTGACGGCGTTGGCGGCGAGTTTCTCGCTGAGCACTGCCCCGTCGGCAAGGGCTGTGGAGTCCACCGCGCCGGCGGCCAGCTTCGCGGCCGTGACCGCGTCGTCCGCCAGGAGCAGATCGTTGATCGCCCCGGCCTTCACCTTCTCGCTGGTGACGGCCTCAAGCGCGATCTTCGCCTCGGTGACGGCGCCCTGGGCGAGCTTGACCTCGGTGATCATGCCGTCGATGAGGTCCTGGCCGACCGCTTGCCGAGCCTGCCCCTGGACCTTGGCCGACGGCCCCCCAGTCAGCAGCGCGGTGTTCTGCGCGACGAGGCACACGAACACGGGGTCGTAGCCCTCGATGTGCACGGTGACCGAACCGCCGAGCGAGGCCGTGATCGTGGCGACCTGGGTGGTCACGTTCGGTGTGAAGGCCTCGGTCGTCCCGACGTGGACCTGAATGAGGGCGAAGTCGCTGGGTGCCGTCTCGGCGTCGGCCCACGCGCCATCCCAGGCGATCAGGAGACCGGCGAGGGCGGACTCGACGGTCGGGGCCGTCGGGGTCGGGGGCGGTGTGGTGTTGACGGGGTCGGGGACCAGGGCGACGGCGCCGTCCGGCTGGACACCGACGGAGCCCTTGAGGGTGCCTTCCTCGTCGTAGATGTCGAGGGTGCCGCCCTCGATGCTGGCGTTGTTGAGCTGGTTGGAGCGCTCAAGCGCGGCAAGCCGGTCCTCGAGCTCCTTGAAGTAGGAGGCGAATTGCTTCCGCTTCTCCCGCTCGTCCAGGTTGAAGGACGACACCCCGTCCTCCCGTCCGTGTCTCTCGCGGCCGCCGGGATCTCCGGGGCAGCGGGAGAGTGGAAGGGAGGAGGGGTTAGTGTCGCGGCCTGATCAGCCGTAGAAGTCGGCGCGGGTCAGGGAGAGGACCGCGGTGCCGGCCGCGGGGTCGATCTCCTCGGAGACGACGCGGTGCCAGATGGCGAGTTCGCCCACCCACGGCACCTCGACCTGCAGAAGGATGCGGTCGCCGAGCGCCCACGAGCCGAGCGGGGCATTGGGATGGTGCCGGACCGCGATGGACGGGATCGTGAGTTGCTCGCTGTGCTTGGCCCGCTCTTTCTTGCCGTACTCGGTCAGCGTCCTCGCGTTCGCGGTGCTCTTGTGCGCGATGATCTTCGCGCGGCGTAGCCGCTTGTCGTCGACGACGACGCGGACCCGGGCCGTCTTCTGGCCGCTGCCCTTGCCCAGCACGTACACGTTGTTCGCGAAAAAGTCCCCCTGGTAGTTGGGGGTCGCGATCTCGATCACGTTCTCGCCCTGAGCAAAGCGCAGGTCGGAGCGGGACTTGCCGAGTCGCCGTGTGCCCAGGTCGATGTGGTGAAGGATCTTCTCCTTCGTGCCGTCCCAGTAGTGCCGCTCGAGGAAATCGCCCTTCGCGAGGTTCATGACGTCGGTGATCGTGGAGCCACAGTCGGGGTTGTCCCACCACAGCAGTTCCCACGGGTCCTCGCCGCTCGAGGCGCCCAGCTTGTATCCGGAGTCATGGCCGTCGAGGGTGACGCCCAACTTGCCCATCTTGTAGTCCTGCAGATGGGCCCAGATCGTCCGCACGACGTCGTAGGCATCCCACCGGGTGCTGACCTTGTTCTTCGGCTTCTTCGGCATCTTCTTCTTGGGGTGGGTGCCGTCGATGTAGCCGTCGTGATTTTTGTCTTTTCCGTCATACGCCCACTTCTGGGCTATTTTCGCGCCGGACCGGATGACCGACCCGAGGTAGGGCATGCCGCTGGGGTAGGCGGTGTAACCGGCACACGACACCTTCATCGCCTGGCCCTCGAACGACAGGTTCGTGACCAGGCCGCCCCACCGGATACGGCCCTCGAACTCGGCGAACAGGGCCGTCGACCACTCGGAGATGACCGGTAGGCCGTCGGGCTTGGCCATCAGCCGCAGATACTCCGGCTCGATCTTCCCCGTCATCTGGCCGGGCCCGTTCAACTCGCGCCTGGGCGGGGAATCGGCAACGAACGGCACGTCCCAGTCGAGGAAGTCACCCGACACCGCGCGCATCGCGATGTACCGCCACCCGCTCATCAGGCCTTCACCGGCTCCTGCGAGTACGTGACCTCGAGCGACAGCACCGTGTACGCGTCCGCGCGCAGCACGCCGGTGAAGCCGGCCGTGCCGATGCCCTCGATGTCGATGTCCCGCATCTGCCCGCGGTCGGTGGGGTCGAGGAGGAACTTGTGCCCGGCCTGGACGGCGAGCCTGCCCGCCTGGGTGGCCCCGTACGGCATGCCGACACCGTGCTGGTCGTTGAACGACACCCGTACCTGCCCGCGGGCCTCCGTGGTGTCCGGGTGGAGCAAGCCCGTCATGTGGACGTGCAGGCTCACGTGCGTCGCCCACTCCGGCACCTTCTCCGTCCACGTTGCGCCGAGCGGGAAGGCCTCCCAGACGTCGGTGATGGGGCCGACGTCGTCCGGTGCCGTCCAGGCGCCGGGCAGGTAGCGGCGTGAGGTCTGCGTGCGCGGCCGGGCGAGCTGCCGCAGGTCGGTAACCATGCCGGCGGTGATGGCGGTCGTCGACAGCGGCAGGTCGACCCGGGCGAGCGTGATGGCGGTGGAGTCGGGGTCGATGTCGAGGATGCTCGTGGTGCCGGGCGGCACGTCGGGGATGACCCTGGTGAAGACATACGGGCCGAGCGTCGGGTCCTCCGGTGCTGGCCACGTCTCCCCGCCGTAGGGGTCCTCAACCCTGGCGATGATCAGGTCCGACCGTCCTCCGTCGGAGGACGTCGGCTCGATGTCCACCTGCTCGGACGTCGGCATGCGGGCCGCGTACGACTGATCGCCGCCGCCCGCGGCTACACGCCGCTTCGCGACCATGGCCCCCGGCGCGACCTGCACAGCACCGGCCGGGGCGTCCAGCGCGGTGACGAGGAGGTCGGCGGGGGCGATGACGCCCTCCCCGCCGCAGGCTGCCGCCTCGACGATCAGGCGCAGCGTTTCCTCGGACGCTGCCGTGCCCTCGATGAACCAGGGGATGCCGTCCCACGCCATGACTTGTTCTCCTTCTCCGTACGGGAGAGGAGAGAGTGGGAGGCCGCGGCGTCTACTGTCGCCCGCTCACCACCACGAGTACGCGTCACGCCAGGCCATCCGAATCCGCGGCCCCTCGAGGGGTCGGGCCGACGACTTGGTGTAGGACAGCGACGCCGTCCAATACCCGGGCGGGAGGAACATCTGCGACAGCCGCGGACTCGACCTGGTCAGCTTGTCCGCCACCGACTTCGACGACGAGCTCGTGTAGTGGGTGACCGTACGCGCCCACGGGCGGGCGTCGATCGTGACGTGCTCGCCATCGGCGATCGTCATGGAGAGCTGCACCTCCCACAACGCCGGCGTCACCGTGACCTTCGGGTTCTTGCACGGCCCGTAGATCTCGATGTACGGGTACGTGTTGAGCGTGCCGCGCTGCTGGAACGAAGCGGTCTTCTTCGACGTGAACAGCCAGGCCCCGCCCCCGATCCGGCCGGGCCGCCCCGGCAGCCCAATGAACTGGTGGTCGTACAGCTCGACTTCCTTCTCCGTCTGCTCGTAGAACCGATCGTCGACGGCCGCGAACTCGCAGACGACGGGCGTGTAGCCCTGACGGGACAGGCGGGAGTGGGAGACAGCGAACTTCCGCGGCCGCCCGTACAACTGGCGGGTGCGTCCCCCAGAGCTGTGCACCAGCCACGCGACCCGGCCGGCCTTCTGGCGGATGCTGTCGGCCCGCCACACCTGCCGCAGCATGTTCACGCCGTCGAGGCCCCACTGGTACGTCCCCTGGTCCTTCTTGTTGTAGGCCGCGAGCACCGCCTCGGTGTTGCTCCAGTCGCCGACCCGGGTTCCTCGCGTCCACGGGCGCATCGGCCAATGCAGGTCGATGGGGCCGCCGACGCCGTCGACGCCGAGCTCGAACGTGACGGTGGCGGCGCGCTGGTAGTCGCGGCCCATGCGGATGCCGTCCTCGCCGGGCAGCGCTGAGTCGGCCAGGTCCATGTCGGCGAACGTGATGTCCGGCTCGCTCAGGCAGTAGATGCCCTGCGCTTCGCGGCCGAACGTCAGGGACGCGCCGGGGAAGTTGTCGTAAGGGGAGTAGCCGAGGAGCCATTCGCCGTCACGCATAGCTGCCTCCCAGGCGGATCCGGCGCAGCTCGAACATGGCGTCCTCCAATGCGGTGCCGGTGCTGTCCACGGCACCGATGTTCAAATTGAGGTCACCGCCGACGAGCGACCCGGCTGCCTGGGCGGCCGCCGCTCGCTGCCTGACGGTGGTGGCGCGCGTCCGTACGCCGCCCTGGGCGTACTGGCGCAGCGCGCCATTGGCGAAGTAGACGACCCGGCCGCCGAACATCTCCGCGACCTTCTCGAGGATTGCCTCGCTGCGCTTGCGCTTGCCGGGGGCCAGGGGGATGTAGGCCTCGCCGCCGGTCTCCGGCTCCGACCACAGGCGCCATTCACCGGGCTTGCCGATCTGGGCGATGTGGTTCTCGGCGCCGGCCGCGAAGGCACGGAGGCGGTTCGCGGCGCGGCGGATGCCGCCGTTGGCGTACTGGACGATGCCGCCGTCCGCGTGCGTGCGGACCACGGCCGGCTTGCCTGACTCGCTGTACTGGACGGTGACGTGCACGGTCTTGCCGGTCAGGTTGTTGATCGCGGTCTGGACTCGCTGGACCTGGGCGAGCGGGGTGGCGTTCGGCGCGGTGATCCGGACCTTCTTGCCGCCCTTGCCGTCCACGTTCTGGATCTTGTAGCCGAGATCCTTGAGCGCCTTCTGGGCAACCGCGGTGGGCGTCTTGACCTCGATGCTCTTGCCCTTGGGCAGGCCCGCGACCTTCTGCTGAACGTTCTTCAGGTCGCCCGCGGCCTTCTGGATGATCGCCTGGACCGTGACCTTCTTCTTGTCCGGGGCGTTGGCGATGTCCTGCGCCAGGGCGGCGATGTTCACGCGCGCGCCCCCGGTCGGGGCCGAGACCGACACCTTCTTACTGCCGGGGATCCGCTGCACGGTGAAGCCGAGCGCCTCGAGCTGTTCGCGGGCGGCCACCGTGGGCGCGTTGATCTGGATGCCCTTGCCCGGCGGGATGCTCTCGAGCTTGCCGCGCAGGGCCAGGACCTCGGCAGTCGCCTCCGGAATGCCCTTGGCCGTGACCAGGGTGGTGATGGTCTCCGGGACGAATCCCATCTGATCGACCAGGGCCTTCGCCTGGCCCTTCGGGATACCCAAGTCCCGGGCGAGCTCAAGGGCCTTCTTCCGGGCGCTCTCCATGGCGCTCTGGCTCTTGTCCATCGCCTCGGACATGGGCATCAGGCCCTGTTCCCCAGCTTCCTGCGCCTTGGTGGCGACGGCCAGCATGTTGTCGCGCAGGTCGGTGAGCTGGCTGTTCAGGGTCTGGCCGTTCTTGGTGCTCGTGTCCACCAACTTGTCGTTGCCGACGAGCGCCTTGCCCCAGCCGTCCGCCTTGTCGATGTTCGACTTCATCGTGTCGTCGATCTGGAGCATCACGGAGTTGAGCTGTGCCTCGGCGTCGTGGAACGACTGGGTATTGCCGTTGAGGGCGTCCAGTGCCGACTTGAGCGCCTGGGTCCGCTCGTCCGCCGACTTGGTCTTGTCGGAGAAGCCTTGGACGGCCGTCTGCAGGCGGTCGTATGCCGTCGTGCCGGTGGCGGTGCCGCCGTTCGTCGCGTCGGTGAGTTCCTGCTGCCGCTTCTTCGTCTCCTTGAGAGTGCCGCTCATGTCCCCGAGGGCGTCGGCAGCGGCCTTGTACTTCTCGCCCTGTTCCGAGTACACGAGCACGGACGCCTTGTCGGCGGCATAGCTCTTGTAATACTTCGTGGCGTCAGCCAGGCTCATCAGCTTCTTCTGCAGGTCGTCGACTGAGCCGCCCTGGGACAGGTAGGCGTTCGTGACGTCCTTGAGGCTCACGTCGGCGTCGCGCAAGACGTCGACGAGCTTCCCCTTGCCATCGGCGAGCTTGACGTCCTGCAGGTAGGTCGCTGCCTGCGCCCGGACGTTGGCGTCGACAACGCCGTTGGACTGGGCCAGGGCCTGGGCCAGGTTCTGCACCTGCTCCTCGTGCGCCTGCGCGGCGCGGGCCGCGGCCTCCTGCTTAGAGGCGAGCCAGCCGAGACCGATCGTCGCCGCGGCGATGGCGATACCGAGGGGGCCGCCCAGTGCGCCGGTGACGCCACCGATCGCCCGCACGGCAACCCTGTTGGCGGCACCGATACCGCGCAGGGTCCCGGTCAGGCGGTTGCCCTGCTGGGAAACCCGGCTGTAGACGCCGGTCATTCGGCCCCAGAGGCTCATGCTCGTGCCGCCCGCGGTCGCTGTACCGCGCAGCGTGTTGTTCAGGGTCCTGACGTTGGTGCCGGCGGCCACGACCGACGTGCCGAAGCCGCGCAGCATGGTGCCGATACTGCTGATGACCTTCAGCGACAGCATCGTGCCCAGGAGGATCGCCGCCACGGTGTTCAGCGCAGGGAAGGCGCTCGTCACCGAGTTGACGGCGTGTAGGAGACCGTTGAAGGCCACGAGCAGCACACCGAGACCGCTGCCGGCCGCCGACAGGTTGCCGATGGCCTCGGCGATGTTCGAGATGACGGAGATGATCGCGGGGCCGACGGTCTGCCCCAGGGAGTTGAAGAACGTCCCCAGCGCGGGCATCAACTGGACGCGGATCTGCCGGACCAGGTCGACGATGCCGCCGTCCTTCATGGACTTGCCGAGGCCGCGCATCATGTCGCCGAACAGCAGGTTGACCTCGTGGAAGGCGGGCGCAGAGTCAGAGAAATACTGCTTCATCGCCTTCTGGCCGGCGCCCGATTGGGCGTAGCGCTCGAAGCGCTTCATGCTGCCCTCGAGGCCGTCGAGCAGGGCGCCGCCGGTGTCCATGGCGGCCTTGCCGACGCCACCGAGGCCCTTGATCAGGCTCCCGGTGGCACGCCCGAGCTGTCCGGCAGCGTCTCCGGCGTGGTCCAGGAACTTCGCGAGGCTGCCCGTTTCCCGCCCGGCCTGGACCTGCGCCCGGACCCACTGGGTCATGCGCTCGCCGCCCTGGCTGACCCGCTCGACGAACGGGCCGGAGGCGACCAGGAAGTCGAGCGTGGCGTGGCCCATGTTGGCCAGGCCGTTGGTCAGGTTGCCGATGACGCGGGAGTTCGTGCCCGCGATCGTCTTGAAGTCCTTGCGGAAGACGCCGGACTTCATGAACTGGGCGCCGCGGTCGGCGAGCTTCCCCATCTGGGAGGCCGAGTCGCCGAGGGCACTCTTCAGCAGGGGAAGCGTGGCCTTCGCCAACGGCTTGATGTCGCCGTCGATGCGGGAGAAGAACCGTTCACTGACGGACTTCTTGACCTTGTCCCACGCGCCGGACAGTGACGCGATGTCCTTGACGGACCTCCGCGCCGAGCCGGACAGCTTGCTCACCGCCATGTCGAGCTTCTGCTGCTCGGCCTTGGTGACCTTGGTTCCGGCGGCCTGCTGCTGCTGGACCTTGAGCGTCTCCTTGAGGGCGTCGCCGAACCCGGAGAATGCGATCTTCGTGCCGATCGCGGCGGTGCCTGCGGCGGCGATCAGCCCGGGTATCGCGCCGAGGACACCGACCGCGGGTGCGGCCGCGGAGACCAGCGCGGTCAGGCCCGCGCCGTACTGGGTGATCAGAGCGACCGCAGGCTCGAGGAGAGTGAGGAGTCCGCCGATCAGCGCCCCGCGGCCGCCGGGCATCTTGGCCCGTACCGGGACGTTGACCGGCCTGCGGTTGGCTTCGTCCTGGGCGCCTCCGATGAGGCCGCGCAGCCCGCCGAGGAGGCCGCCCCGGCGGGAGCCGTCGCCGTCGCCGTCCGGCCGGACGGGAAGGTGCAGGTCGGCATCGTCAAGGCGGCGCCGAATCCCGTCCAGTTCGGCACGGAACCGCTCCTCGTCGACCTTGACCTTGACCTTGGCCGTGATGCCCTTGGAGGCCTCCTCGACAGCCTTCTTGAGCTGCTTGCGGAGCCCCTTGGCGTTGACCTCGACCTTGATCTTTGCGGCCAGGCCCTCGGCGGCCGCCTCGACCTCGCTGCGCAGCTTCGCCGCGAACCCGGATAGGTCGGCGACGACCGGCACATCGAGGCGGCCAGCCTGCAGGCCCTCAGACACTGCGGACCATTCCTCTCTGCATGGCGGCCATGAGCATCTGGCGGTGGCCGGTCATGCGGGGCGCCGGCGGTTCCGGAGCGGGCTGCGGCGGCTGAGGCCTGGTGGGGCTGGAGCTGCTGCGCGGCGCGGTGCCGGGGCGCGGCGGGCGAACGATGGTGGTCGGCTCCTCACGCCGCCGTTCTGCGGCAAGGAGCCCGATCTCCTCGACGATCAGCGCCAGTAGCTCGAGGTGCCGGTTCCAGCCCCCGAGGGGGATAGAGCGGACCTGGGAGTCGTCTGGCAGGCCGTCGACGAGGGAGATCAGCCGTCGGAGTCCGAGGAATCCGGGCTGTCCGGGGCGGAGCCAGACGCGTCGGGCGTCGATCCGGTGGTATCGGGAGAGGTCGGACTCGAGGTCTCCGAATCGCTCTCGGAGGAGTCGGCCGACCGAAAGAGCTTTCCCAGCTCAACCCCGTAGACCTTGGTCAGGCCGGTGGTGAGGCGGACGTAGTCGCCGATGAACGGGCGGCGCTTGAGGAACTCCTCGTGCTGGTCGCCCAGGAGGATCGCGTACGTCGCGCGGATCGCCTCGAGGAACTTGCGCGGCAGGGACGGGCGCCGGAACAGAGCGTTGACGACTTCCTTGACGCCGGCGTCGCCGTCGGACGACTCGAGGACCTCGCCCAGGAGGCCGACCAGGTCCAGTTCGTCGGACAGGATCGGGTCGAGGGCTTCCGCCGGCAGCTCCGCCGGGAAGTTGAACTGTTCTCCGCCGAACTTGACCGGGATGCCGTCGGGGTACTGAACCTCGCGGCGCTCGGCGTCCAGGTCGATGACGAACGACATGTGGGTGACCTCTTCTTGAGTGCGTAGCTGGGTTGCCGTGTGCGGCAGCGCGCGGACACTGGCAAGCCGGTGGGGCTTGTGTCGCGCGCTGCCGCGAGAGGTCACGTCGCGGGCGCGAACGCCGGGTCGTCGGTGAGGACGTACCAGGCATCGAGCTCGTCTCCGCCCTGGACCGCGAGCCTGAGAGGCAGCACGGCCTCCTTCGTCTTCGCGAGGTCCTTGGAGACGCCTTCCATCTGCATGCAGCGGGGAATGACGTACCGGTAGTGCTTGCCGCCGTCGATGACCTCGATGACGGCCATCACCTCGGTACGAGAGCCGATCCGCGGCGGGGTGAACTTGTAGTGCGTGGCCGCTGGCGGCCCGGCGACGCTGATGGTCGAGATCGTGCCGCCGCCGTACACGGCCACGAAGTTGTCACCGGACCACTGCTGCAGGTCGACCTCGATGGTCGCGGCGTCGGAGGTCTGGAAGGTGCGCGTCGGGTACGAGGACTGGGCGGACTTGACCTGCTCGAAGTTCGGTTCGGAGTTGAACTTGAGCGAGTCCTCGGTGGTGAGGCCGACGCTTCGCAGTGCGGCGGGCATCGCCACGGTCGCGTCGGCGGGCGCGGCCGTGCCGACGGGGGCCAGATAGACCCGGGTGATCGACGGGATGACGATCTGGTTGTTGTTGGTGGTCTCGCCTGCCATGACGGGGTTCTCCAAGGTGTCCGGTGCTAGGGCGCGGACACCTTGGAGAGCCGGGGTGGTTAACGTCGCGTCGTCACGGGTGCAGGGTCACCGAGAGGTTCATCAGCCATCGGGGTTGGCCGTCGACGAGCGGCGACCAGACCAGAAGGCCGGATGGCTTCACGCCGTTGACGACGGGTTGGCCGGGCGTGTGCGGAGCCTCGACGATGCCCTTGGCGGCCGTCGCGCAGCGCACGAGGATGCGGCGCAGCTCGGCCTTGCCGGGCCAGCCGCCCGGATCCCCGTGGACCTCGAGGGTCACCTCCGGTGCCGTCGCCCAGTTCAGGTCCCGCAGGTCTCCGCCGGGGCCGTGGCCGATGACCAGGTGCGGCCACGGCGCCTCGGGGATGCCGGACACACGGCCGGGGCCGCCGAGGGCGTCGGCGGCCTGGTCGCTCTGCTGGAGCCACGCCAGGAGCACGGAGACCGGGTCGGCGTCGGCGAGGGTCAACTCGGTCATCAGGTGCGGGCGATGAAGCCCTGGCCACGCAGGCGGCGGGCGTAGTCGGGGGACACGTGGATCTCGGCGCCCGGGGCGTAGTCGGTGCCGTCGATCCGCAGGTGATGGGACAGGGTGACGGGGACCGGCTTCTCGTCCTCGCCGAGAGGCGGGCCGACGACGTCGGGCGTACGGCGGGTGTGCTCGGGACGGGCCTCGGCGGTCTCGGTGACGGCCTCGGTGTTCTCCTCCGCCGCGGTGGCGGGCTTCCTGGTGGTGGTGTTCGTAGCCATGGCGGGCACTGTGGGGGCCCGGCCGGCTTGTGTCGCGCCGTCAGCGGCGGGCGGCGACGATGGCGGCCGCGCGGGACATGAAGTGTGCGCCGTCCGCTCGCAGGTTGCCCGGGTAGACGGTGCCCACCTCGGCCTCGACGACCTTCGGGGCCTGCACGGACACGGTGACGGTGACCTTCTTACCGGCCACGACCGGCTGCCCCGTGTTGATGTGCCGGGCGATGCCCTCGGGGTCCTTGTGCGTCGTGCAGCGGCAGTTCTTGAGGTTGGCCACGGCCCGGGAGCTCTCGTCGCGAGGCTCGAGCATGTAGGTCTGCGCGCCTACGCCGCGGTGTTCGATGTCCCATCGCATGGAGTTGATCGAGAAGCGCAGGTTCCCGGGGACTTCCTGGCCTTGGGCCGCGACGTGGGTGGGGCGGACCTTGTCGTCGCCGACGGTCACCCATCGCTTGGTGGGCGGGGCCAGCCGCTTTGCCTCGATCTCGACCTGGTGCGCGATGCGCTGCACCGCCGGGGCAATCATGCGGGCCAGGGCCTCCTCAAGCCCCTGGGTCGGCGTGAACTTGGCGCCGGCCATCACAGCACCTCGGGCGGGTTCAGGGTCGCGGCAGCCTGGACGTAGTCGACATCCGGGCAGCCGGGCACCGCGTGATGGCGGGGGGTGTTCGTCAGCGTCCAGGACCGGCCTGTCTCGTCGCTGATGGTGTCGCCCTCCTTGACCGGCCAGGCCTGCGGATCGAGCCGTACCGTCCATGAGCCGTCGTCCTGCTGCAGGACCGACCCGGGCCACGTCCCGCGCGGGGCCGGCTTCTGGTTCGGGTTCGGCGGGACGGGCACACCGTTGGCGTCCCGGCCCCAGGGATGAGCGAGGGCGTACACGGTCAGCAGGGCGTTCGGGAGGACGACGGCCATGATCAGCCTGCCCCAGCCACCACGAGGGCCTTGGAGATGCCCAGTTTGACCGTGTTGACGTACGTCGTGAACGCAGCGGTCGTGTTCTTGCGGTTGGCCCGGGTCATGTCTCCGTTGAGGAAGAACGCCGCGCGCTGGGTGGTGCTGATCTCGAGCTGGACGCCCATACCGCGGCTGGTCCGGTTGCAGATGTTCGTGGGGTCGTTGCCGTTCAGCTCCTCGGTGGCAAGCTGCACGGTGAACCCCGCGTCCTTGAGGCACTGGCCGATCTGGTCGCGGAGGTTGAAGTCCATGCCTCCGAGATAGGTGAACGCCGTGGCGCCCGTCGCTCCGTGCCATGAGACGCAGTGGGTGGCGGCCTGCGCCATCGCGAGGGCCTGCGGCTCGTCGTACCGGGTCGACGTGATGTGCAAGTCGGCGTTGCTGCCTGCGGGCTTGAAGGCGTCGAGGCTGTAGAAGTCGTGGATGTCGGCCGCGGCCGCGTCGGCGAGTTCGGTCGTGCCGGTCTCGATCCCGCCCCCGTGCACGGCCAGGTGCAGCAGGGTGGAGACCTGGGAGACGCGCCAGATCCGTTGATAGTCGATGCCTTCGATCTGGCCGCCGGCCAGCTCCCCGTAGGACTGGTAGAGGTCGCCCATCGGGGGCGCTCCTTTCGTGGATCAGAAAGACCGGCGGCCGCGGTACGTGGAGTACGGCCAGGGCGGGCGCGGCGGACGGTTGAGTGGCTGGTAGAGGCGGCGGCGTAGCCGGTTCAGGGACTCGAGCGCGGGGAGCGCTCCGGCCTGACCAGCAGTGGGCGCGGACTCGTAGGAGATGGACTGTCCCTCGGCGCTCACCGAGGACACGCGGCGCCCCGAGTTGCCCACTCCGCCGGGCCGTTGCCGCTCTGACTCTGCGGCGTGCGCGGTGACGTAGCGGACGATGGTCTCCTCGGTGGCGCCGTTGAGGCCCACCAGGAAGTCGACGTCGTAGGTGCCATCTGGGTGCGGCCGGTAGGCGATGACGCGGACGGTGTCGTCCTGGTCGGGCAGGGGCCAGGAGTCGGCGTCGTCCAGGTCGCCGGTGAAGAACGGCGTGACGGCGCGCAGGGTGATGGCCCTGGGCACGACCGGGCGGTTGAGGTAGCCCACCACGTCGGCCTGCGCGTTGCGGATGGCCGTCTCCAGCGCGCTGCGCTGCTCGGCAGTGATCGGGAGCGGTACGCCGAGTGCGTCGGCGACGGCTTCCGGGGAGGCGACGAGGCCCATGCCCATAGGCAGGTCGAGGCGCACGCTGGTGTCCTTGACCGGCTGGGCCCCGTCGCTCGGGGTGAAGGTGACCATGCCCCAGTAGCGGCCCGGCGGTACCTCGGGCAGGTCGAACCGGTACACCCCGGGGCGTAGCCGGGTGACCGTGGTCGCCGCGGCGACTACCGGACCGCTGCGGTCGGCCGTGCCGTACAGGTCCAGGCGGCTGACGACTCCGCCGGCCGGGTCGGGGTCGTAGTGCGCCCCGCCGTACATGGGTTCATAGTCGAAGACCACCCCTGGCTCCTCTTACTTCTCGTCGCTGTCCGCGTCGCCCTGGGCGGCGAGCCGTTCGGCCTGGGCTTCCAGCCGCTCCCGGATCCGCGCGGCGACGCCTTCGGAGACGTGAGCACCCGCGGGCTGCAGGAGGCGGTGAACGGGATTGCGGTGCGGTCCGAGGAACGTCTTCTCGACCAGGCGCACGGTGCACACGAGGACGGAGCCGTATTCGGTGAGCGGCACGAATACGGAGTCCACGTCGGCCGGGGGTTCCTTGGTTGCGTCGTCGATGATGACCTCGGCGAGGTTCTCGTCGTCGGGGATGACCTCGGTCGGGGTGGCGAACACGGGCGCTGCCGGGGCCTCCGGGGGCTCCTGGACGGCTGGCGGCTCGAGCGGAGCAGCGTCGGGTGCCTTCGGGGCACTGTCGGCGGCCGGGGCGGAATCCTCGGCGGCTGCCGCGGTGGTGGCGTCCTCGTTGGCTGGGGCGTTCTCTTCCGGGGCCGGGGTGTCGGTGGCCGTCGGGGGGTTCTCCACCGAAGTGGGGGTGTCGGTGGCCGGCGGGGCGGTCGGCTCCGCAGCGGTCTCGGGCTCGGTCTTCGCGGCCGCGGTCTTACGGGTTCGGGCGGTGGCTGCCATGGGTGGTTCCCTCTCGGGGTGTGGGTCCGGTCGGCGCGCACCCTGCACACCGGGAGACGTTTGTGTCGCGCCCTGCCTCGAGCGGGCAGGCGCACGTATGTTGATCGCGGACGGCCCCTGCGCCCGAGCGGAGGGGCCGCCCGTTCACGCAGATCAGGCGAAGGTGAAGCCGCCGGTCTTGGTGGTGTTGCCCGCGTCGTCGACGAGGACGACGTCCCTTGCGCCTGCCGTCACGGCAGGCGTGGTGACGGTCAACTTGTTGGCGGAGATGACGTTCAGGGCGGTGCCTGCCACGCCGTTGAAGGTCACCGAGGTGACGCCGTCCAGGTACTTGCCGGTGATGGTCACCGCCGTGCCGCCGGCGACGCCGCCGGTTGCCGGACTGATGCTGTCGATCACCGCCGGGGGATACAGGGCGTTGATCTGGGACTGGCGCACCACCTGCCCGGCCTTGAAGGCGAGGGTCTTGACGGACCCCTCGGGCTTCGTGTCGTTGCTGGTGCCGGTGTAGTAGCTGCCCTCGTCGCTGTGACGGGTGGCGTATATGTCCTGCGTGACGATCACCTCGGGGTCGGTGATGCCTGCCGTAGTGGAAGGGAACGCCGCCTTCGTGACCCGGGTTCCGTCCGTCTTGTAGAGCGCCATGGTCCACGCCTCTCTCTCGTGTCTGTGTTGGGCGCTGGCACCGTGCCCCACCCGGGCGGCTTCGGTCGCGCCCTACCGGGTGGGGCACTTGCCCAATTGGGCAAGAATGATCTTGGTGTGCCCCTGTGGCTGCTACGGACGTCCGCTGCGGAACTGCTTTCCGGGGCCGCGGCGGCGCTCATCCTGGGCGCGCTGCAGGTCGCTCCACCGGTTGGGGCCCTGCTTCTTCTTGAGGTGCTTGATGTTGTTGGCCGCGATCCCGACCTTCTGCGGGCCGAGCACGGACACCAGGCACCCCTCCTCGGCCAGGCCCCGGGAGGCGTATCCGGCCTCGGCGAGGGACTCCTCGTCGGGGAAGATGTCGACGTGCCGTTCGATGGTCACGTCGACCAGGCGGTCCTCGCGGCCGCCGAGCGAGTACACCCACCGGAAGTTCCCGGGCGGGTCGGGTTCGACGACCTCACGGAACAGGGAAACGCTCTTGGTGTACGCGTAGAAGCGAACGCCGGGCGCGGCCCGCATCACGCGCATCCACGCGCGCGTGTACTCCGCGGAGAAGAAGTCGCCGGCGTCGTGACAGCGGACCCACCGGTCTTGATACCGCTTGTGCTGGAGCTCCGCGGTCATCTGCGCTTCCCAGCCGGGCAGATCGTCCAGCACCATCATCAGGTTCGCCTCGTGGCGCGCCTTGACGCCCGGGAACCGGTAGGCCCCCTGGCGCGCGTAGCAGAGTTGAGCGCAGATTCCTGCCGAGGGGCACGTGTTGTAGGTGCGGCCGTCAGGCAGGGTTCCGGCCCATGCCGGGATCGACCAGTTGTAGATCCCCTGCCGCCGCATGTCTGAGTTTTGGGTGAGTAGCCAACGTGGTTTGTCAGTCATGCCCGGACCGTGAAGTTCCGGGAGGGCTTGCGTCGCGCTCAGAGGATCCGCAGGTCGTCCCAGCCGTCCGGGCCGACGCTGAACACCAGCAGGCCCGACGTGGAGACCTCACCGGAGCGGACGGCGTACCAGTCGCTCCCGTTGTCGAGCGTTGGCGCCTGGATCCACAGCCGGCCGTTGCCCATCTGCTGCGCGCGGAAGTGATGGAAGTGGCCGGAGATCAAGATGTCGGCGTCGGCGACGGGTTGACGGCCGAACGTCTGCCCGCGCCACCAGTCGCCCGCCTTGTCCGGCCGCGGGTACTGATGCCCGTGGGCCAGGCCGACGATGTGCCCGGCGACGTCGAGCGACACGGTGTCCCGCCACCGTTCCGGCATGACGAACGAGACGTGTCCGTAGGCGTCTTGGTTGCGGGCGTAGGCGTCGGCGATCTGGGACATGACCTCGATACCCCAGTCGTCGACGGGCGGGCCGACGGCGTCCTTCCCGCGGCGTACGCGGCCGTGGTTGCTGCCGCAGGTCGCGGCGACGACGCGGCCGAACTTCCCGGCGAGCCGGTCCAGGCCCTCGAAGGTGACGCGGCGGTGGACGCGAACCATCTCGGTGAGGGTCAGGTCGTTCGTGAAGGCCTGTTGGGTGGTGTTCTCGAAACCCTCGACACAGTCGCCGGCGTCGGCCCAGTAGGCGACGGACGGGGCGCGGCCGACGGCCGTGAGGTCGCGGATGTGGTCGTCGAGCCGGTCGAATCGGTCGGCGATCCGGGCGATGAGCTCCGGGGTGCCTCCGTCGCGGCCGACCTTCCCGGCCTGGGCGTCTGCGTAGACGACGACCAGGGCGCGCTCCGCGGTGTCGACGGCAGGGCGGGGCTTTCTGCGGCGGCGCATCGCGTCCCGTACGAGGGCGTCGACGTCGCCGGCGGACTGCCAGGCGGGGGTGGCGGGTTCGATGACGTACCGGCAGCGCCACACGGCACGGGTGACGGCGTCGTCGCCCTGGTTGTCGCGGTGCCAGGCGGCCGGATCGTGCTTGGCCTCGACGAGGCGGACACGGAAGCCGTCGGGGACGACGAGGCCCATCTCCTCGACACGCTCACGCCAGTCGTCCTCACCGGCGGGTGGCTTGTCGGCGGGCGGGGCAGTGACGACCATCGTGCCGCCGGGCTCCCAGCGCACTCCGCTCTCCCATCCCCGGGGTGCGGCCGGGTAGGCGCGCTGCACTTGGGGGGCGTTGCTCTGCTCGTGGGAGGCAGGCTCGAGGAGCGCCTGCAGATCGTTGTTCAGGGTCATCGCGGGCACCGGCATCCGTTGGATTCCCCGCGCCTTCGGTGCCGGGCGACGGTCCACGCGGTGACCGGGTCGCCGTGGCGGCTGAGTGCGTCGGCGATCGACTTGGCGGACACGCTGGGGGTGTCCAGCACAGTACGGAGCGATGCGGCGACGTCGACGTCCGCAGCCTCCAGGAGGGTGCCAACGCTGCAACGGGGCCCGCGTTGGGCGGCGGGGACGGTGGTGAGCGCGTCCAGTTCTGCCGCGAGGCCAATGAGTTGTTTCTCGATCACCAGGTCCTCCGTCGTCGTGATGGTGCTACGTGGGAGGGGGCGCACCCGTGGCCCGGGTGCACCCCCTCACTCCGGCGTGGATCAGCCGGTCGGCGTGGTCCAGGTGCCGATGACGAAGGACTCCGGCCGCGGAACCTCGAGCGCCAGGCGCTCGTCGGCGCGGAACGTGATGAGGCCCTGCTCGTAGTTCGTGCCGTTCTCCGAGGAGACGGTCACGGAGACGTTCTCGCGGTCGTGGAGCTGCGCGCCGAGACCGAACGCACCGATGAGGAAGTCGGTGTCGGCCATCGCAGTCGTTTCGACGACATTGAGGCGCCACACCTTCTTCTCGGCGCCGATGGCGACGGCGATGGCGACGCGGAAGGCGCCGTTCTTGTCCTCCTCGACCTCGACGTGTTCCCACATCGTGGGCGACAGGACGATGCCGGTCGGGTCGTACTCGGCGAGCAGCGCCTTGGTGATGCTGCGCCGAATCTGGACGCTGTACTGGTCGGTCGCGAGACCGGTGTACTGCTGGACACCCGGGGTGTTGTAGACGCCGGTGATGGACTGGCCGTCGCCGACGGAGTGCAGAAGGTCCCAGTCCTCCGCGTACTTGACGCCCTCCACCATGCGAGTGTTGATGAAGGTCTTGAGCCGCGGCTCGTCCGACAAAATGTTCTTGTGCGCGTCGAGCAGGTGGGCGACCTCTGCCACCGGGTACATCACCGGGGTCAGCGTGAGCTTCGACCGCGGAGCGCGACCCCAGGTGTCGGTGTCCGCGCCGGTCGCCGGCGAGGTGCCGTCCGCGGCGTAATGCTCCTTGACCTGGCGGGCGTTGTTCGTCCAGCCGGTCTCTCGCGCGCCGTACAGGACGGCGTTCTTGGTCGTCGACTTCGGGAACAGGTCCCGGATGTGGAACTTGCGGAACGGGCGCTCCGCGATGCCCAGGTTCTGCGCGGAGCCGAGGACCTGGTGGGTCACCGTGCCCGCGGACAGGGAGAAGATGGACTTCCCCTCGATGTCGGCGCGGATGTACGGCTTGTCACGGAACCCGGCCTCCGTGGCGTGCTTGTAGGACGCGGACTCGACGAACAGGTCACCGAGCGACTTCTCTTCGACGCTCATGGGGCGCTGCCCGTAGTGGGTGGCCGCGGCCGGCGCAGCCTCGGGGGCGTCGAGGTACTGCTTGATCTCGACGAGGCCCTGTTCGGCGTCGATGAGGGCCTTGATCTCCTGCGCCTCGCCGGAGACCTTGCGGAACGCGGTGGCCTGCTCGCTGGAGACGACGAACTGGCCGCCGTCCTCGACCTTGAAGGTCTGGCTGATGCGCTCGGCCTCGGCGGACTTCGCCTGGAGCGCCTTCTGCAGCTCCTCGATACGTGCGGTGGGCATTTGGGGTGCTCTCCCTGGTGCTGGGTGCGGTTGACGTGCGTCGCTCGCCCGGCCAGCACCGGGACGCCTCAACGCGAGGCGGAATGGAAAGGGGAGAGGGGTGTTAACGTCGCGCGCTGCCCGCTCAGGACGTCAAGAGCGGCAGCGCGTAGGGGTTGACCTGCGGTTTTGCTATCTGCGGTGGGAGGGGTGCGCGGGGATCGCATGGGTGCGGGGGTGCAACTCAGCTCCGCATCAAGGCGAGTGCCGACTTCACTTCCGCGGCGTCCAGGCGGACGGTGTCCTCCGGGCCCGGCGCCGGTTCGCCGTCGTCCTGGTCGCCGCCGTCGCCCTCGTCGGTCTCCTCGCCGGTGACGTCGCCGAAGGTGTCTTCGTCCCACAGGTCCAGTCCGAGCGGGGATCCGGCCGCGGCGGGCTGTCCGTCGTCGGCGACGTCGAGTCCCTTCGCGGACAGGGCGGCGATCAGCTCCTGGACCTTGTCGCGGACGTCCTCGAGGTCCTCCGGGCCGGCGGTGGAGCTGCTGACGCGGGCGGTGGCGTCGGTGAGGGCTCCGACGGTGGGCTGCACGACGCGTGCGTCGACGTCCTCGGCCTCGGTGGCGGCGCGGGCTGCCGTGGTGCCCTCCGGCACGACGATGGTGGCGAGTTCGACGGGTTGCGGCTTGTCGAGCGTGATGTCGCCCGCGGCCGTGACCGTGTACGGAATCGCGTAGTGGCTGCTGCGCCGCTCGTCCTCGCTGTGCACGGACACGATGACGCGGTCCGGGTAGGTGCCCTCGATGCACGTCCAGGTGCTGCCGTCCTGGTCGAGGAGTTCGCGGACGGTGTCGGCGAGACGGGCGCGGAACTGTTCCTGCGACTCGGGCAGGTGCATGGACGACATCACGGAGGCCTCCAGAGGGGCGGCGCTCTTGGCCTCGGCGACCATGGAGCGGGCGGACTTGTGCTCAATGCGCGGCAGGCCGCGGGCAATGCGAACGGCAGCGTGCGCGGACTTCTCCTCGTCGCCCTTGAGGGCGCGGAAGCGGGACATCACGCCGTCGGCGAACTCCTTGGCCGCAACGGTCCTGTCCGCGATCTTCGCGGCGTCGATGATGCCGTCGAGAACGTCCTGCGAGATGGGGTGCATCGGCTTCGGTGCCGGGCCCTGCGGAAGGGCGGCGCCGGCCAGTAGCTCCCACGGTGTCTCGCGGCACTCCGGCCGCAGAAGCGGCATGTCGGGGAGGGAGCCGATCGGCCACCAGGCGGTGACCTCCGTCGCGTCGCCCTTGGGGTCGTCCGGGTTGGCGACACGGCGTTCGTCGTGCGGCGTATTGATCGGCACCGACTCCTCGGTGGGCACGACCGCGACGAACCCGCGGTAGATGCCGCTCGGTGCCGTCCAGGAGCCGACGACGCTCGCGGTACTGGGCAGCGTCGAGCCGGTCTCCTCGCTCCACTCGCGCACCGCGGCGGCGAGCGGCTCCTCTCCGTCTTCCAGGTGCCCGCCGGGGATCTCCCAGGTGCCCGCGGCCGGATCGTCGTCATCAAGGGCGCGCTGGATCATCAGCACGCGGCCCGTGTCGGCGGCCTTCACCGCCAGGCCCGCGACCTTGACGTCCTTGCCTTCCGTCAGGGCGACGACGTCGATCTCGACGTGGGATGGCGTGGTCTTGTACTCGAGTCCGTCGTGTCCGCCGGTGGCGGACTTCACCTCGAGGGAGCGGGTCAGCGGGTGCGCGCCGTGCAGGACGGGCGAGACCTCGAACAGGTCCAGATCGTGGATGACGCGGACGCCGTCACCGCGCTTGCTCGCGCCGGTGTCGGAGACGCGGTAGCCGATGGAGAATGCGGCCTGCTTGTGCTCGTGCCACTGCTTGACCTGCTCGTAGGCGTCGCGGCCCTGGCGGGTGCGCAGGTTGTAGAGCACGGTCGCGACGAGGGCGCCGGCTTCGGCGGGCCAGTCGGGGATGTCCCGGAACCGTGGGTCGCCGGGTAGCCATTCCTCACACTCGACGACGACGCCGACAGGGTCTTTCCACCCGTGGTGCCACACCGTTTTGACGGGGCGTTTGGCAAGGGTGCGAGCGAAGGCGCCGGGCACGATGAGGTCCTCGACCTCGTCGACCACGCCCGTGACGGCGTAGATTGCCCGGCTCGTGCCTCGCTGGATGGTGCTGGGGCGTGCGGATTTGATGGGTGGAGCAGCGCTCGGCACGGCGGGGAACCTCCGGCGGTGGACAGTGGGCCGCCGGGCACCGTGCCGTCAGCGTGTGCCTACTGTCCTGCGCTGGCTCCCGCCGTCTGCTGGGGCTGTCCCTCGGCCTCGGAGCGGGCCATGGACCAGCCGCGGGTCCAGTAGCGGTATCCGAACCGTTCCTCGACGGAGCCGTTCATGTTGTACGGGCAGGCGTCGGACGGGTCTCCCTGCTGGTATGCGGCCTTGCCTTCGTTGAGCCGGTCCTGGAAGGTCTGGCGGTCGAGCTGCACTCTCGGCTCTCCTTACTGGCTCGCGAACATCGGGTCCTGGACACCGCGGTCTTCGGCCGGGGCCTGCCCGCCCGGCGCGGTCGGGTCGGTCGTACCGTCCCCTTCCGGGCCGTGGGTTCGGGTCATCTGCGCCCCGTCCACGTCGGTCGCCCACGCATCGGGGTCGGTGTAATGCCACACCTGGCCGGTGGAGTCACGCACCCATCCGGTCAGTGTGCCGTCCTGAGCCTGATCGAGCCAAGCCTGTTCCCCGTCACTGCCGGTGTAAGCGGCGAAGGCGTTGTCGGGATTGGTCTCGTCGCCCTCGTTGTACTCGTCTCCGGCCCATGGGCGGGAGTCGTCGTCGGGCTGTGGCGGGACCGCGCCCGGGTCGCCATCGCCTTCTCCTTCTGGTGGGCCGTCGGTTGCCGAAGGATCCGGCGGTGCGGCGGGGTCCTCTGCGGGCGCGGCCGGTGCCGCGGTGGGGTCCTCCGGCAGGTCCTCGCCGGAGGCCTCGGGGTCGGAGACGCCGAGCGAAGCCTCTTCGGTGCCCGCGGTCTCCTCTTTCTCGTCGTCTTCCTCCCCGAAAGGCTTGGCGCCCTGGGGGAGAGCCTTGATGGCGAATCCGTATCTGGTCACGGGCGGAGGATGGGCGCGCGGGGCGGCTTGTGTCGCCGCCAACCGTCGCACCCACCCCGATCAAGATCGTTCTTGCCCAATTGGGCAAGTGCCTCGGTTCAGCCTTCTGGCATGCGCGCCTGCCGCGGAACGGGCCCGCTCTCCTCGATGACGTTGGTGTACTCGCGGAGCACCGCGAGGATGGACGCACCGTCGTCCCCTGCAACGGCCGTCATGGGGCCGGTCGGTGACAGGGCGATGGTCTCGCCCAGGTGGAGCTCCACGAGGGCCGCGGCCCGGTGCGACCCGATCACCGGGCGGTCGGCCCGCCCGGTGATCTGCACGGTGTAGGTCGCACCGTCGTCGAACGAGCCGGTGACGGTGAACACTTCCTGCCTCCTATCGCGTGGCCATCAGGCCCAGGAGGAACGCTCTCAAGTCGTCGTCCTGGTACCAGTCGCCGCTAAACATCGCCTGAACAGACCGCGCGAGAGTGTCACCGGTCTCCGGTTGCGTCTGCTGCCGCCGCAGGAGCCGGGACAGGGCGCTCGGCCGCATGCGGCGGGCGCCGGGCCGGCCGGTGTGCGTCTGGGTGAACCAGAACGCGCGCTGCGCGGAGTCCAGGTCGCCGAGGTGCCGGGCGAAGTGCTGCGCCAGGGCGTACCCGGCGGTGCCCATTCCCTCGTCGGCCAGGTCGGCGACCGTGATCCTCTGCCCCTCCGGTTCGTAGCGGCCCTGCGTGCCGTCCACGGCCGTTAGGTGGCGCGCCTCGGGGGTGTTGAGCCACGCGCGCGGGATGAGCCGCTGTACGCCCCGTACGGCCCGTTCGGCGTCCGGGTCGGTGTCCCGGCCGAACACGATCGCGGCGTTGCCGTCGGGGCCCATGTCGCGGATGTCGGCCAGGGCCGCGGCCACGGCGTCCGGCACCGCGGCGGCGTACTGGGCCCGCATGTCCGCGTAATCCCGGCGCGAGGCCGCGAGTTCGGCACGGGCGGCCGTGATCTCGACCTCGAGGTCCTCGTCGTCCGGGATGGTCGCACCGCTGCGAGCTGCCTGCAGGTTGACCAGGCGGCGCTCGCTGCTGGCCACGTAGTCGTCGGCGTGCTGCAGCGTGGCGTGAGGGTCGTCGCCGAAGTCGTCGCCGAGAGCGGCGGACAGACGACGGGTCACGTCCTGGTCGACGTCGCTGCCGGCCGCCCGCAGGGCTGCCATGTGGCGGAGCGCGGTCAGGCCGGGGCCGCCGTCGGCCGCCCGGTCCGGGGTCCACTGGATGCGGTCCGACCGGTCCGGGAGGCGGCCCGCGGCGAGCTGTCCCCACGTCGTCGGGCGCCAGAAGGTGACGCGACGCTGCGACTGTCCGAACCGGCCCGGCTCGGGCATCAGTCCGGCCCAGTGGGAGATCCGAGCGGCCAGCGAGTTGCCGTCTGCGTCGGGCAGGTTCACCGCGCGGTGCAGGCGCGCCAGGCGGCGGGACTCCGGCCACTGTCGGACGCGGCGGACCATGCGGCCCAGGAAGGCACGCAGGCGGGCCATGCGCTCCCGCGCGTTGCGGTACTTCTCGGCGATCTTCCGGGCGCCTGCCTTCACCAACTCGGCGAGGCGCTTGGACATGCGGATCAGGGCAGCGACGATCCGGGCGAGGAGGCCCGGCTGTCGGCCAGCCTCCGGGGACACCGCGGCGACCCGGGCCGCGATCCGGCGGGCGGTGGCCTGCCGGGATCCGGCCATGTTCTGGGTGAGGGTGCGGGCGATCCGTTCGGCGTCGCCCGAATCGAAGCCCGCGGCCTGGAGCTGCTGCAGGAGCGCGTTCACCGCGTCGTCGGCGTGTCCCGTGACCGTCTGGGTGACGTCCGGGTCGGCGTCGGGGTCCGTGGTCGACGGTCGGCCGGCCACCTGGTCCGGGATGAGGCGCAGCAGGTCCCGGGCGCGGGCGGCCAGGTCCTCGTTGCTCTCGTCGGGGAGGGGCTCGAGGTCGTTGATAGTGCGCAGGGCTGCCCGCACGGTGTCCTTGTGGGTCTGGTCGCGGGTTTCCCGGAGACGGCGCAGGGCTGCGATCCGGTCGCGGCCGGTGAGGCCCGCGGCGTTGAGCGCGGCAGCCCCGTCACGGTGGGCTGCTCGGCGGGCATCGCGCAGGGCCTCAGCGGTGAGGCGCTGGGCGATCTGCTCCCGCAGGGCGTGGATGTCGCCGGGCGGCTCCGTGCCCGCGACGGCCTCGTCGATGATGCGGGCGGCGAGGCTGCGGGAGTGGTCGCTGACGATCCCGTCGACGTCTGCCTGCGGCACCTGGTTGGGGTCGCGAGGCGTACCGGCGGGCGGCAGGGCCGGGGTGGGCCGGTTGCGGTCGTAGACGTTCACGGCGCGGCCGTTGTGCAGACCGAAGTCGTGCACGTTGCCGTCCTCGTCCATGCCGGTGAGCTGCATCCACCAGCCGTTGCGCTGCGGCTCGCTGATGATCGTCAGGCGCCGATGACCGTTGAACTGGTAGCCGGTCCGGCTCACGGGCGCGTCGATGACGTCGCCAACGCGCAGGCTTCCCGGGCGGACGCGGGCGACGGGTACCGAGGGCTCGTCCGGCGTGCTCGAGGAATCCGGCGTGCTCGGCGTGGACGGAGTGGCCGGAGTGCTCGGGTCGTCTCCGGCACGGCGCAACGGGCCACCAGGGATACCGAATCCGGGGGCGGTCGAAGGGTCCGGGGTGGTGTCGGTGTCGTCGATGTCGGGCGGGGTGACGGGGTCCGGCTGCGCCTCGGGGAGCTGCCACACAGTGTCACTTCCGGGCACGGTCCGGCGGCGCCACTGGTGATTCTCGTCTTCGAGGAGGAGTCCTCGCATTCCGCCGGGAGCCTCTTCGACGTCGATGACGCGGTACACGTGGATCTGGTCGCCGCGGCGGGCGTCCGGCATGGCCACGTAGTCGCCTTCACCGATCTGGGACACGTTCATGGGTCGAGGCCGGTTGAAGCCGGGCGGCGGGGTCCAGCCGGCCGCCCGGTCAAGGCGGTCAGCGGCACGCAGTGCGCTGCGGCCCTCGGGCGTTGAGGGGTCCGCGGAGGCGCGGAGCTGACCGGCGAGAGCCCTGGCGTGATCGGGCGACAGAGGCAGGTTCGCGGTGATGCGAACGGCGCCCTGGTGCGCGTCAGGATCGTCATCCGGACCATCCGCGTGGTCGCCGACGGCGTCCCGCTCGTCCGGGGTCAGCTCGGGGTCGACGGTCGGGCCGGTGACAGGGTCGACGGGGTGCGGCGGGTCATGCACGACCAGGTCGTCGGCCGGCTCCGGGGCGTCGTCCGGGCCGAGGTCCGGGGCGCCACCGTCCGGGCCCTGGGCGCGCGGGAGTACCGCGCGGGCGTCGACGTCGATCTCGCCCATCTCGCCGGTGGTGGTGTCGGCGTACTGGATGGTGACGCGGTCCCCGTCCCGGCTGGGCGGGCTGGTGATCGCGACGGTGGAGAGGTGACCGTCCAGGTCCAGAAGCACGACGTCGCCGTCCTTAAGGTCCGCGGCCGCGGGCTCGTCGATGCCGGTCACCGGTGCCGTGTCGGGGACGTCGTCGCGTACCTGGCCGGTGACGCTGAGGTCTCCGGCGCTGCGGGTGATGGTGCCGTCGGCCGTGGTGATGGTGACGTTGTCTCCGTCGACGTCGTCGACGGGGCCGAGGAGCGAGCCGTCGGTGTCGCTGACGACGTTCTGGGTGGTCACGCGGTGTCCGTCGGCGGTCCAGCCGTCGGGGCGCTCGCTGTCGGTCACGGTGAGCGAAGTCGGCGAGAGCGCGGTGTCGTCGTTCCCGTCGGACCAGTGCACCGCCACGGTGGTGTCCGTGGCGCCGGTGACGGTGCCCTCACGGTCGTTGGATCCGGTGACGGTGCTGCCAGGGAAAAGGCCGCGGCCGTCGCGGTCCGCCGGGATCTGGCCGGGCAGGTCACCCGAGCGGAGAGCCGCCTGGGCGCCGCTGGCCGGAGACCCGGGCACGACGTCGTCCGGTGCCTCGGCGCGCGCCGCGGTGGCGTTGATGGACGTGTAGACGTTCCCGGCCGCGCCGGTGCCGTCCGGGTGCTCCGTAACCCAGCACCGCCACATCTGCTCGGTCCGGCCGCGGCGGGTGACCTCCACGCGCACGGGTGCGGTGTAGGCGTACCCGGCGCGCTGAACCGGCTTGCCCTTCTTGGTGGTGCCGGTCATGCGGACCATGTCGCCGGGCGCCAGGTCCTCGACGCGGGCCCAGTGCGCGGGCTGCCCGCCGATCGGCTCCGGCTCGGGCTCCGGGTCGGGCTCCGCCGGCGAACGCGGGGTGTTCTCCGGGGTGTTGACGGGCTCGTCCGGCGTCGGCACCGCGGGGGACGGCGTGTCGCCGTCGCCCTTCGGCTCGTCTTGGGCGCGGGGACGCTCCAGGTCGCTGTCCGGACCGCCCAGGCCGTCGAGGATGCGGCCCGCCCAGAAGGCGCGGGTGTCCAGGTCGGACAGCTCCTCGCGCTGCCGGTTGTTCCGCTTGGGGTCGTCCAGGGCGCTGCGCAGCCATGCGAAGTCGTCGCGGGCCTGCGCCAGGTCGTCCCGCAGGTTCCCGCTGGGAGACCGCTGGTCACGGAAGGCGTCGACCATGCCGGTCAGCCGCTCGTACCGGGCGCGGGCCTCCAGGTCATTACGCAGGGACTCCGGGAGCTCCGGCAGTTCCCGCGTCATGCCCGCCAGGTGCACCGTCACGGTGTCCCACACGTCGTCGCTCGGGTTCGCGGGGTCGGCGGGGCCGTCCTGCAGGGCGCGGACGACGAGGTTGGCGATGGCCGTGTCACGGGACTGGGAGCGGCTGTTCCGGTCGTGGGCCAGTCCGAAGAACGGCCGGGCGTCCCACACGGGTTCCGGGTTTCCGTTGAATCCGCGGAGAGCGGAGATGGTGCCGATCTGCTGGCCGTCGAGCCACACGTCTTGGGAGTCGCCGTTCCCGACGGGGCGCAGCTCGGCCCGGTCGGCGAACTCCTTCATCCGGTCGTGGCCGCCGAACCGGAACGCGGCGTCCTCCTCGCTCTCGACGTCGGCGGGGTTGAACGGCGGCGCCGGGGTGACTTCGTCGGCCGTGAAGGGCGTCGTGTCCTCGGGCGCCCCGCCCGCGGCCGCTCCCTCCTCAGCGGCGCGGCGCTGGTCCTCCTCGTGCTGGTGCCGGTCTGCGCGGTCGCTGTCCTGGCGTGACTGCTTGTACTGGGCGAACGTCTGGCGGCCGCCGTTGAGGTCGAACCACTCCTGCAGTTCCTCGCTGGCGTACTGCTGCCACCGATCGCGTGCCGACAGGCTGCCGCCCGAGAACAGCTCCCGCTCATCGAAGTCGGTGCCCCCGAACTTGTACTCACGGCGGAAGAAGTAGCCGTTCGTGAAGTCGACGGCCTGGCGGTAGCGGGCCTCGTCCCAGTCGGCGAACTCGGCGCGCAGGACACGGTCGGCCTCCCGCTGCCTGTACTGCGGGTACGTGAGCCGGCCGTTGCCCTCCCACCAGTCCTTCAACTCCTGCGAAGCCAGGTCCTGGGCGCGCTTGTTGCTGAACTTGCCGCCGGAGAACACGGCGCGGGGGTCGATGCCGTCTGCTTCGGCCTCGGGGCTGAGGATGCGTCCGCCGGTGGCCTGCATGGCTGCCTGGAAGCGCTCCTCATCGAGGGCGTCGAACTCTCGGCGCAGGCGTCCGGGGGTGGCCGGAGCGGGCTGTGTGACGTCCGTGTCGCCGAAGCCGAGGGCCTCGTCCATGAGGCGGCCCTCGCGCTCCGCCTCCTCGGGATTGGTCGGGGGCGTCTCCGGCACGGCAGCCCGGATCCGCTCGTCGACGTAGCCGTCGCGGCGGTCCATCTCCGCCATGACGCGGAACTCGTCCTCCGGGCCGAGGCCCTGCCGCAGGGCGTTCTCGAGGTCCGGGTCGCTCACGGTGGTGAGGTCCTCGGGAAGGGTGAACGCGCCGTTGCGCTCCTGCTCGTAGTCGTCCTGTACTGCGCGCAGCGCCTGGGGAAGGTTGCGGCCCTCTCCGTCACGCCACGCGGCCACGCTTGCCGGGCCCCATGCCTCGTTCCAGTCGAAGGGGTCACCGTTGCGGTCGGTGATCTCCTCGAACCGTCCGGCGAGCGCGCGCGCCTCCTCGGGGTCGTCGGAGGTCAGGGTGATGCCGGGGAGGTTCGTGCCGTTGCGGGCCTGGGCGAAGCGCCACAGGGTGGTGCCGTCGGCCTGCGGCTCGGGGTACACCGCGAGTCCGCCCTCGGGCGACAGGGCGAGGCCTTCACGGTCCGCCAACTCGGCGAGCAAGGCGCGCCGTTCGGGGGTGTCCTCGGCCGGGGTGAGGCCGTCGCCGGTGCGCCAGGCGTTCCGCAGGGAGTCCACGTCGCTGTGGCGGGGACGGCGGGATCGGTCGCCGTGGCGGTCGCCCGCGTCGCCGTTGCCACCATCGCCGCCGGTACCGGTCGCGGTCGGGACATTGAGGTCCGGCAGGTTCAGGTGCGGCAGGCCGACCCCACCAGGGCCGCCTCCGCCGGGACCGCCGTTGCCACCCCCGCGGTTGCGGCGGCGACGCCGGCGCCTGCGCTCCTCCTCGTCGTTTTCGTCGTTCTCCTCGATGTCCGAGCGGTCTTCCTCGTCGTCGGTGTTGTCGGGGCCGTCGCCCTCGTCGTCGCTCGAGCTAGTGCTGTCGTCGCTGTTTTCGGGGGTGTTGGGCGTGCCTGCGCCACCGGCGTCGGGCTCACCGTCAGGGGCGGCCGCCCCGCCATCGGCGTCGGGGCGTTGCTGGTGGCTTTCCTCGTCGCCCTGGCGCTGCTCGTCGTCCTGGTCGCCCTGGCCGTCGTCCTCGTTCTCCGGGGCATCTTCGCCCGTCGTCTCGTCACGGTTGTCGTCGTTCTGACCGTCGTTGGACTCGCCGTCGGTGCTTGGGGCGTCGCCGACCTGGCCGTCGCCGTTGTCGTCACCGCGGCGTTCGTCGCGGTCGTCCTGCTCACCGCGGGCGATGCGCGCAGCGCGACGGAACCGGTCGGCGGCGAGTTCGCCCTGCGGGCCTGCGAGCTCGTACTGATCGGCGAGCCCGTCCATGCGGTCGGCGATGTCGCGGAGCTCCGCGTCCCGGTCCTCACCGGAATCGGCACGGCCGAGACGGTCGTCGAGCTCCTGCATCTCCGGCAGGGAGTCGCCGCCAACTGCGTTCATGCCTTCGCCGAACAGATTCCGCGCACGAGTGGTGCGGTCGTCGACGTCCGGCGCGTTCGCATCCGGGCCGTCGCTCGGCGCGTCGGCACCATCGGGAACGGCCACGATGTCGCTCGTCCGGAAGCTCAGCGGCTGACCCTTGACGCGCCAGTAGCCCTCTCGCTCGGCCGGCCGCTCCACCGTGACGTTCATGTGCTCGCGGTCCGTAAGCCCGCCCCGGCCGCGCAGAGCGATCCTGAAACGGTCCCCGGGCTGGGGCTGGATCTGAGAACCGTCAACGGCTCGCCAGCCCTCCGGCACGCGCACCTTGGACGCGACGCGCTGCCCGTTCGCGCCCTCGATACGGCGCGCCAGGTCGGACGTGTCCTCTCGTCCCGGGTTGCCCTCCGGGAGCCGTTCCACCAGGTCAGTGCCCCGGAACATCGCGAACTCAGTTCGGACGGTCGGCTTGCCGTTGATCGTGACGTCCGACTCGACTTCGATGCGGACCTGGCCGTTGCTGAGTGGGGTGGCGTGAATAACGCGTCCCACCATGTGCATCGGCTCGTTGTAGGCGGGGTCTGCGGAAACGGTGTGGACCCAGTCGCCGACCTGGATCTTGTCGGCGGAAACCATGTCGCCGTCGTACCGCTGCCGCACCGCTGCGAACTCGTCAGCCTGCCCCGGGGCTGTGCTCTCGGGGGCACCCTCGTCCGGCGTACCGCCCTGCTGGAAGTCCGGATACCGAAGGTCACGTTCGGCCTTCATGCGGGCTGCGGTGGCCCACGACTTTGCCCTGCGAGTCTCGTACGGCAGCTCGAGGTCCGGGTCGTCGAACTGGCTCTCCAGCCACGCGGCCTCGTCGCGGATCTGGCGGAGGTCGCCCTGCAGATCGTCCGTCTCGCCCCGGCTGACCCGCTGGATGAGGTCCTGCAGACGCTGGATGCGCTCCGGATCCTGTAGGCCTTCCCTGTTCTGGAGGGTGGCGATGTCGTCGCCGATGTCGGCCATGCGGGCGCGGAGCTCGTGCCGCCATGCCGGGGTCGGCTCCGGTCGCGTGCGGTCGTTGGACCAGGCGAAGGTGTCGTCGGGGTGGCTCAGGAAGACGGGGCTGATGTCCGAGCGGGAGCCGTCGAGGTTGGAGACGGACAGGACCGTCGTCCCGTTGTCGTTCCGGGTCACGCTGTTGACGCGGACCGGCTGCCTCCAGCCCACGGGGTACGGGCGGCCGTTGCCGTCCCGCTGAGTGATCGGCACGCGGATGATGTCGTTCTCGGCGACGTCGGCGCGGTCGCCGAGGGTCCACCCCTCGGGTGCCTCGCTGCGGGCCTGCTCCCGCCGGGCGTCTTCGTCGGCGTTCGCGCGGCGGGCGTCGCGGTTGCGGACGAGCGCGGCCACGGCCTCCGTGCGGCTCGGGTAGAAGTCGGGGGACGTGTCGCCGTTGTCGTCGGTGTACCGCCACTTACGGGCGAGCTGACCAACGGTGCCGGCGTCCTCGCCGTCGACCGTCACCGGGTACGAGCCGTCATCGTTCCGCTTACCGATCTCGGCACGCGCGAGCGCCTCGGCCCGGTCCTGCTTCTCCTTTTCCCGCTTCTCCCGGTCCTTGCGGGCGATCTCACGCTTGCGCTGCTCCTCGCGGAGGTGGCCCCGCCGGTTGGCGACAGGCGAGATCGCGAGCATGGCGTTGCCCTGAACGCGCGGGCCTTCCCCGTTGCTCGCAACGTGCCGGTTCTGCCACGCCTGCAGCTCCTCGAGCTCGGCGTCGATGTCCTCGTCGGTCATGTCTGCCGGCGACGTGTTACGGATCGGCGCGTCGGGCGCCGTGGCGTTGTCGGCTCTGTCCGCGGCCTCGGGGATGTCCGGGGTGCCGGAGGCTTCGGGAGTGTCCGGGGTGCCGTTGGCGATGAGGTCCGGCGTACCGAACTCGTCGGTCGGCCGGGGCTGGTTCTGGTCTCCGGCCGCGGCCGGGATCTCGTCCTGGCCGAAGTCGTCCGGGCGCATCTGGCGCCAGTCCATGCCGCCGCCGGCGTCGCTGGGCTCTCGGTCCGGCACCGTGCCGGGCTTGGACGTGCCGAAGGTGGCGTCGGTGCGGGGCACCTCGAGCTGGACGTCCTCGTCGCCGCGGCGGCCAGTGATGAGGACCTGGCCCATGTCGCCGCGGCGGATCTCGGAGACCTCGAGGGGCTCCGACCAGCCGGTCACGATGCGGCCGCGGTTCTGGGCCCCCTCCGCGCGTCCCAGCTCGGGCAGGCGGATGGTGTCGCCCGGCTGGACGTCGTCCCATGCCGAGTGCTTCCAACCCTCTCCGGCGCGCTGGTTGCGCCTGTCGGTGAGCTTGTTGAGCGCGGTGATGGCGGCCGCGCGGCTCGGGTACCTCTCGGTGGTGGGGGTGCGTCCGTCGCGGTCGACGAACACCCACTTCCCCTTCTTCTCCGGGTAGACGATGCCGATGGGCGCACCGTCTCGGCCCTGGACCTGCTCGCCCTTGAGTCGGGCGAGGCGGGCAGGGTCGCGCACGAGACCGGCCTGGTCGCGGCGTCCCATCTCGTCGCGGCGGCGTGCGAAGGTCCGTTCGGACTGGGCGTCGCTCAAGGCGCGGATACGGGCGGTGACCTGGCGGCGCACGGCGCGGGAAGACGGGTCGTTGCCCTCGGGGAGGGTGGCGCCGCGAAGGTGGGCGAGCTCCTGGGCGATCTGCTCGTCCCGCATGGTCTTGGGGTCGTCGGCACCCGGGCGCGGTGTGCCGTCGTCGGCCGGGGCGTCGAACATCGTGCGGATCTGGCCGCCGCGGCGGCGGGCCAGGACACTGTCGTACGGCGTGGAACCGCGGCCCTGCAGACGCAGGTTCTTCGGGCCGACCGAGTCGACCGTGTCCCAGGAACGGCCGGTCCACACCTCGTCGCCAGGCTGGAAGTCCGTGGTGGCCCAGGTGCCGGCCGGGGCGTGGTACCGGTCCTTGAGCTGGTCGAGCTGCTCCGGGGTCAGGTCCGGCTTCTCGGCGTCGTCCTGCGGCGCGTGGTAGGCGACACCGCGTCCGTCCAGCCACTCCTTGAGCTGACGCACCTTGTCCTCGCGGCGCGACAGCGTCATGTTGCTGGGCAGGTAGAAGAACCGCGGCTGCGTCCTGTCCCTGCTGCCCTTGAAGCCCAGGCGGCGCAGCACCGCGAACTCTTCGTCGCTGACCATGCCGTTCGGCGTGGGGAAGCGGACGGTGGTGCCGGTGCCGCTGTGGTCGATGCGGACCTGGTCAGCCGGGGCCGCGGCGGGCTCGGCGTCCGGCGTAGCGGGCGTAGCGTCGGCGGCCGGGGCGTCTGCAGCGTTCGGTTCCTGGGTGTCCGCCTCCGGCGTCTCGTTGTCCGGAGTGTCCGCGGACGGGGCATCGCCCGCCGGTGCGTTGGCGTCGGGGGTGTCCGCCCCCGGCACAGCGGGGGCGTCCTCGTCCGGGTGCAGGACGCGCAGCTCTCTGTCCGCGGCGAGGAAGTGCTCACCGTCTTCGCCGACGACGCGGATACGGCCGCGCGGGGTTCGCAGCGGCGGCTCTGCCACGGTGTGCGTACGTCCGTCGGCGTCGACGAACCGGTCCCCGACCTGGAAGTCGGCGGGCTTGCGGGACTGCGGGGGGCGCAGTCTGCTGGTGTCGCGGCCTTCGGCGTCGGCGAACATGTCCGGGGTGCCCGTGGGGTCGTCCGCCTGGTCGTCCGGGTTGTTCGGGTCGGCCACGAACCGCTGCTGCTCGTCCGGGCCGACGTCGAACAGGCCGCCGGGCTCCTCCGCAGGCGGCTTCGGCTTCGGCTCCTCCCGCTTCGGGGTACGGCCGGCGCGGGTCGCCTCTTCCGCCTCGAGGACGGCCAGGCGGGTGCGGTCGGGGCCTTCCAGTTCGCCGCCGTTGGCCATCTCCCGCTCCATCAGGGAGACGATCTCGTCGCGGATCTCGCCGTCGTCCATCGTGGACGGGGCCTTAGCGCCGTGTGCGGCGGCCGCGGGCGCGTTGACCTCATCAGGGCTCAAGATGACCCCACCGTCGTCGCCCTGTCCGCTGGGCTCCGCGTTGGGGGCGTCGGCCGATGGCGCGTCCGCGCCGCCGCTGCCCGCGTCGGGCACGTTCGCGTCCGGGGCGTCGACGTGCCTCTCCTCGCGGCTCTGCTGCAGCTTTGCCGCGGCCTCGTCGACGCGCTTGGTGTAGTTGTTGTAGGCCCGGATCTCCTTCGGGTCGGAGTCCAGGCCTTCGCCGCCTGCCAGCGTCCACGCCCACTCGAGGAGGGCGCGGTGCGTCTCGATCGGGGCGGTCACCTTGAGCGTGCCGTTCCGGCCCCTTGTGGCCTCGGTGAGGGCCTTCCGGGTGTCCGGGTCCTCCATGGCCGCGGTCTCTTCGACGTGCAGGAAGTCCGCGAGAGCCTCCGGCATCGTCAGGGTGACGAGGTTCTGCGGGTTGTCCCAGTCGTGCTGCAGGGGCTCCGAGGTGGGCTCCTGGGCGCGCTTGCGCCTGTTCTCCCGGATCGCGCGGGCGTCGGCCACGAACCGGTCGGCGTTGTCGTCCAGGCGCCCCTCGAGCCGGTGCAGCGCCTGGAGAATGTCCCGGTCCAGGCTGTCGGTGTCGAGATCGTCGATGGCGGCGAGGGCGCGGTGCATGGCCTCGCCGTTCTCCTCGTAGCCTTTGGGCCCCTCGGGGGCGGCCGAGATGTTCCGCATGTGCTGTGACAGGGCACGGAATTCCGCCGGGGCGCCTTCCGGCCACTGCTTCTCGGCGAGCGCGTTGACGGCTTCCCAGTCGTTGAGGCTGGCCTCGGCCGCGCGCTTCGCGTCGGTGCTGTTGGGGTGCTGCTGCGTACGGGTGGGGGTGTCGCGCTGCACGTCCTCCGGGCGGCGGCTCGCTCTCGGGACGACGGGCAGGGTGTCGCTGGTGTTGGCACCGAACTGGTCGACTTCACGGCGTCCGCCAAGGTTGCGGGTGGTGAAGGTGCGCCCGCCCGGGTACCGCCTCACGTCGGTGACGACGTGGCCGAAGTCCCCATGGGTGAGGACGTCGCCGACGCGGACCTGGTCGACGCGCCTCGTCTCGGAGGCCGATCCGCTGGTGTGGCCCGTACGCTCGATCTGCGCGGGCATGTGCATGATGCGGGCGGAGTCGCCGGACGTCATCACGGTGCCGTCGGGCCTGGTCAGCGTGGCGTCCAGCAGGGGCGTGTAGGTGCCGTTCCGGTGGGATGGCGCGACGGTGCCCTCGACGGTGACTGTCTCCGGCTTGTCCTGGTCGCGGGTGCTGTCCGGCCACTCGATGTCGCCGGCGTCCACGGTCACTTTGATGCGGTCGCCGGGCTTGAGCTCGCTGCGGCTGATGGTCGCCGGACCGTTGTTGTCGGGCGTACGGGCGTTGTCGAACTCGGCGCGGGCTCGCTTGATGGCAGCCTGGATGTTCTCGCCCTTGCTCGAGCGCCAGGTGCTGGCGGCCTCGTCGAGGTTCGGGTTGGAGAAGTCGAACCCGGACCAGGTGCGCACCTTTGCGCCCTCGGTGGGAGCGGTGCGGTTGAGGTGGGCCGCGAAGTCGGTGGCTTCCTCCGGGGTGGCGAAGTCCCCGGCCATGTTCATGCGCTGGCCGGTGCCGGTGGCCGTCAGGTACCAGCGGCCGGTGGAGTCGTCGCCGAGGATCGCCAGGCGGCCGTCGGCGCTGGTTCTGAGGTCGTCGTCGCCTGCGATGGACCGCAGGAACTTCGCCATCTCCGGCTTCGTGCCGGGCCGGTCGGCAAGGTCGAGGAAGTGCTGTCGTACGGCCGCGGTGTTCGAGAAGCGGCCGCCGGCGATGTGCTGCTTGTTGGGCAGGGCGTGGACGTTGATGGGGTGCTTGCCGTCGGCGGGCTCGTCCTGGTCGTCGTTCTCGCGGGAGCCGACGGGGTCGTCGTCCTCGCCGATCGGGCGGCCGCGGTCGTCGACGTCGTGGGGGTCGTTGGGGGTGTCGGGGTCGCCGTCGTCGTCGTGGGCCACGCCGTTGCCGCGGCGAGGGTCCTTGTCCCGCTTCTCGTCCTCCGCGACCACCTTGTCTTCGTTGTCGGTGGGCGCGGAGCCGTCGGGCCTGGCGACCATGGACACCCACTTGGCGCTGGTGGTGTGCCGACGGCCGTTGAACTCGTTCTCGCCGGTCTGGTCCTGGACGAGGATGCGGTCGTTGGGGAGCGCGCGGACGACGCGCGCGAGCTTGCCGCCCCACAAGCGGACCGTTCCGCCGGTCTCGATGAACCTGCCCTTACTGTCACGCGGGTGCAGGGCGGGGTTCCACTTACGGCGGGCAGCCTTGACCTCGAGGTCGTCACTCAGGTCCTGCAACTCAGCGTGCGCAGCAGCGGGGCGATTCAGCATGGCGCGGACCATGCACATTGCCACTGGTTAGCGTCGCGTGCTCATGGCCGCCCGTATTTTGGGTGCGGGACGACCTTGATGGTGCGTAGCGTCGACCGCTATGACCTACGCATATCGGGCGGACGAGAAGACAGCCAGGCGGGTACGAGCCATCCTCCCCAAGCTGATCGCCGGAGCTAACCAGGCCATCACCGTGCAGTCCCTCGCATCCACCGAGGTATCAACGTCCCTCTTCGCCGTTCTGGCAGGGTGGTGGCGCTTCACCAACCGGACCGCGGAAGCCCTCATCGCTCTGTACGACGCAGGCTTCACGGTCGAAGCGGCACCGCTGATGCGTAACCTGGTCAATCACGCCTACGCGATTAACTGGCTGGCCGACAACGGCGAGGATGGGTACAAGGCGCTGGTCGACGAGTCGTACGAGTCGCGTCGCAAGCTGCGCAACAATCTCCAGGCCTTGAACTGGCAGTTGCCCGACACCGTGGACATCGGCGAGGCCCCCAACTTCGGTCACGCTACGGAGGAGGAGGAGAGGCGCCATAGGCGGCTGCGCGGCGAGTTGTCGAACTTCGAGACCATGGTCAAGGCGTACGGCACGCCGATGATGTATCCCGTGTACCGGAATCTGTCGTCGTTCTCGCACACCACCGACCTAACCGCCGCGGCGTTCGTCTCGTTCGACGAGCAGCGGGTGACGGTGTACGGGAACGGACGTCACGACCGGCTCGCGGACTTCTGCTGGATGCCCGTGCCCCTGCTGCAGGCGGCGAGCGTCATGAGTCCTCTCCTGAAGGGGAACCCCATGAAGAAGCAGATCAGCGATGCGTGCCGGGACTTGGGAATGCCTGACGACCTGGTGGCGAAGCGCCTCTGACCGTCACATGGTCTCGGTGAGGATGTGGAGGGCGAACCAGCCGGAGAATCCGAACCAGCCGAGGGTGAATATGGCTCTGCCGACTCTGCTGGTGCGTGTTCGGAATAGGCGTCGGACGTTCTCCGACAGGGTGTCCTCGTCGGGCTTGTTGGCCAGGGCGATGCCCTCGGCCAGGGCGAATACGGCGGTCCAAGCGATCCAGACGGTTTTCCACAGCATGGCGGTTACTCCTTCGATTCGGGAATGGGGAGGGGACCGTGGCCGTCGTACGGGGCGGCATGGCCGGATTCGATGAGGTCGGTGTTCAGGCATGCGCCGTCGTCGGTCGTGACCGTGGCCAACCACCGGCCGTACTTCTCCTTGCGGTGCGTCTGGATGATCAGCGTGGGGCCGTGCTCGGCGAGCCAGTCGGCGACATAGGCGTTGGCTTCCTTGCCCTTGGGCGTGTTCTTCTCAGCGGTGTTCAGGCCCATGAGGCGGAGGCGTTGCAGTGTGCGGACGCTGAATCCGAGGTCTAGGTCGCAGTCGAGGGTGTCGGCGTCGACCACGTGCTCTGCCGTGCCTGGATAGGTGTTCACGTCAGCTCACTTCCTCATCGGTGGCGTAGTACAGGCGGCATCGGCAGTTGATCGTCAGGGCGATCGGCGCGAAGGGGTCGCCGGGGTAGCGGAGTTGGGCGCCGTCGGTGCCGACCTGGAAGGGGATGCCAACCGGCAGGGTCTTGCCCTGAAGGGCCTTGTGCGCGGGCCGTACGCGGGCGTCCTGGCGGGTGATCCATGTCCGGGCGACTGCGGGCCCGGCCCCCTCTGCTGCGGCGTCCGCGGCTCCGTTGATCGTTGAGACGGCGCACGTCTCTGCGACCCTGGCCACCAGTTCCGGGCCGGCCGCGTTGTAGAAGCCGCCAACCGTGTGCTCAAGGGTCTTGAGGTCGAGGCTCGGGTCGTTGTCCTGGGCGGTGCGCAGCACTTCGGCGAGCTCGCCGAGGAGCGCCGTCATGGCCTCCCCGGCGTGCGCGGCGGTGACGAGCGCGGGCGCGAGCGCGGCCGGGGGCACCGTGTCGACGCCGGTGATGGCCTGGCTCAGCTTGCGGGCGGTGGCGGCCGCGGCCTGCTGCAGGATCGGGGCGAGGGTGTTGGTGGTCTCCTCCGCCCAGCGGGCTGCGCTGACGACGCGGTCCTCGTCGATGTTCGCGTGGCCGCCGCGGGTGTCGTTCTCGTTCTCCGGCTCCCAGAACCTCGTGTGCTTGCGGATCTTCGGGGCTCGGAGCCGGGCGACTATGACGCCTTCCTGGCGTGCCAGAAGCGCGGTGAGGGCCGCCTGGATGGCCATGGAGACGGCGTCGAAGTCGGCGTCGGTGACCTCGAATCCGTCGGTCGGAAGTGCCTTGGTCTCGAGCCGGGCGCGCGCTGCCTCGACGTCCTCGGTCGCGGGTCCGGCCTCGGGCTGCATGACGGTGGCGCGGGCACGCGCAACGTCGTCGGCCGCGGTCGTGGGTTGTCCGGAGGGCAGCTCGAGGGGCGCCTGCCCGTGGGCTGCGGCGACGTCGTCAGCGGCGGTTGGGGCCGAATCGAGGGCGCGGGCTTCGGCTACCGCCGCGGCGGCGGACTGGTTCCCGCCGGCTGCGGGCGGCGCGGCGCTCAGGTCGGCGCCGGGTTCGGCGCCGGCGCCTGGGTCGGGAGCCAGTCCGAGCGCGGCCGCGTCCTGGTCGTTGGCGGGGACGGGCGCCTTCTGCGGGCTGATCCACAGGGCGCGGGACTGCGGAGTGTTGAAGGTGCGGCGCCCGGCGAGCTGCCGGTACTCGTCGATGGTGATCAGGCCCGCCTCGAACTCCTTGCGGGCTTCCTCACGGGCCTGGCGGCGGGGGAACTCGAGCGCCTGGACGCGGGAGGTGTCGAAACGGATCACCCACTCGTCGGACAGGTCCGGGTCGAATGCCGACGCGATCAGGTTGAGGTGGGGGAGCTCGGTGTGGGCCCAGAAGTTCCACTCTTCACGGTCGGCGTTGTTGAACGTCCGCTCGGAGGCGTTGCCGATGACGCTCTCGTACACGCCGAACGCGGAGAGGATCTCGTTCTTCGCAGTGCTGGAAAGCGTCTCGTAAGCCATCTCCCGCGGGCGGGCGGAGGTGTCGACATAGGTGACGCCACCAGGTCCTGTACCGACGAGGGTGAGCTGCCCGGCGTTGTGTGCGCCCGGGGCGAGCCGCTTCTGGATCCGGTCGACCTCGTTGGCGTCGACGCCGTCCAGGTCGATGCCGACGATGCCGCCAGGGCGGCCGTCGTTGTCGATGAACGAGATGTTGTAGGTGCGGGCCTTCACGTCCAGATCGACCGACAGTCCCGCGGCCTCGAGCGGGGTCACGCCGCAGAAGGGATCGGTCGGGTGCGGATCACGGATCCAGATGACCTTTTCCGGCTTGAGCTCCCGGATGCGTCCGTTGTAGTCCGTGAACTCGAAGTGCTTCACGTACGCAGCGTTCTCGTCGTCCGGGATGATCTGGACGCGGTCCGGCGGCAGCAGGTCGAGCCTGGTGAGGACTCCGCCGCGGCTCTTGGTCTTCTCGATGAACACGCCCTTTTTGCTGAGCAGCAACTGGGCGCTGAGCCGCTTCTTGAAGACGTCGCCGGTCTCGAGCGGGTTGGCCTTCCGGTTGAGCAACTTCAGCAGCGGGTGGTCCTCGAGGACCTCCTCGAACTCCCGCTCGTCGCCGCCGCGACCGATCTGGATCGGAAGGGTGGAGGCATGCTTGCTGATCGCCTCCACGGACTTGAAGGTCCAGATGGAGCGCTCGTAGCCCTCGATGATGACGCGCTCGAGGTCCCAGCCGTCCGCGCGGCCGGGGGTTCCCCAGACGTTCGTGACGCCGGCGAACGACATAGACGTGTAGACGCCCCCGGCGAGGAGGTCCTTCGTCTCGACGGGCGGGGGTGCTGGCTCTACGGATCCTCTGGGAACGAGGAGGCCGCGGAGTGAGGGGAAGAGTTGGCGGGGCATCAGGCCCCCTCAGCGCTGGACATCCACAGGCCGGCGGCGACGGCAAGGATGCTGATGGCCAGCCAACCCAGCGGCGGCAGCAGGTAGAACAGAACGGCGGTCTGTCCTGCGTAGCCGCCGAACGCGGTGATGGCTCCGACGTCTTGCTGCCAGCGGTGCTTGGAGTTGCGGCGGACGAGAACACCACTGGCGCACAGCCCGATGAGGGCGGCGGACAGGCCCGCGGCCCAGTGCAAGGTGCCCAGCGCTCCGAGGCCGCCGAGCACACCGAACGAGAGCAGGAGGAGCCCGAAGGCCTCCCGGCCGATCTTCGCGTCGGGGAGCACGGGCCCAGTGATGTCGGTGGTGGCGACAACCGGGTCGTCGTTCGACGGCTGAGTTCGCTGAGTAGTCACGCCGCGCACCATGAACAGCGGGCGGTGTTAGTGTCGCGTGCTCAGCGTGGGGGGCGGGACACCCCGGACATGTAGGCGCCGATGCCGCGCCGGTTGATCGTGCCGCCGGGGATGATCCGTGCGTTCGCGGGCGGGGTGGGTACCTTCCGCTTCGCTCGCTTGGTCTGGTCACCGCCGATCAAGTGCGTGTTGTCGATCTTGGCGGCGCAGTCGTCGCCCCGGACTTCGTCGTACGGGCGGCGGCAGCCCCGGCAATACACCTCGAGCGCGTCGACACGCTGCCCCTCGGTGGCCTTGAAGCTGCCCCGGTAGTCGGCGACGCTCGCGATCTTCGGCGTGACCTCGATCTCGGCGGCCACAACCCAGACGTGGGAGAGGTCCGGCGCCTCCGCTTCGGCGGCCGGCGGCTCCGGCGGGGGAGCGGTCTTCTGATCAGGCTCAGGCGTGGACGCCGGGGCTGGGCGTATAGCCGGCTTGGAGGCCGGCTCGGGCTCGAGCCAGGCGAACAGGCTCTCCTGCAGGTGGGATCGGCTGGTCTCGGGCGAGAGGGGGGCTGTCGCGGTCGTCACCGTTCCTCCGGATCACTGCGGGGTTGACGTAAAGCGCAACCCCCTTCACCACCGGAACGTCAACAGCCGCGTTCTGTTACAGCCCCCTGTGTCAGCGGGCCACCACCCGAACGAGATCATTCCTGCTCAGTTGTGCGGTCACTGCGTCCGTGAGGTCCGGTGGGCGCGGATGAGTTGCACGACGACGGGGTTGTCGGCCTCGGGAGCGCGCAGCAGGTCGATCGCCTCCACGCGGAATGCATAGTCGACCAGCACGTCTTCCCAGAGCTGGGGCGTCAGGACCCACATCTGCACCGGGATCGGCTCCTGGCCAAGGACCCGGATCATCTCCTGCCGAGGCGCGACTTCGGAGGAAGGACCGTGGCCGTGGAGGTTGGTGTGCAATGCGGAGAAGACCAGCCGCCCGCCCTGGACGAGCCCGTCCCGGAGCGCCGGCAGTAGGTAGTGCGGGTCGTTGCACGCAAGGGTTCCGATCGCGTAAGCCGTCTCGTACGGCGCGGCGGTGCGGAGGTGCTCAACGACATCGGCGTTTACGAACTGGACACCAGGCACTTCGCTGAACTGCTGGACAGCCCGCTGATGTTGCGTGGGTGACAGTTCGACTGCGTCTACGAGGGCGTCATGGTCGCGTGCCAGGTGCACGGCCTGATGCCCAGGCCCTGATCCGAAGGCCAGCACCCGCCTTCCACGGAGCGGTCCGAGCGCATCAGTCCCCGGCCCGACGCCGTCCCAGAACCCCCACTTCATCTGCTCGGGAACCGGTGGCATATATCCGCGGTCGAGTTGCATCTGACCGTACCGGACCCAGGTCTGCGTGTTCACCGGGTGCGCGTTCAACTCCTCTGTCCCGTCGTCGAGGCGGCCCCAGCGTCGGCAGTCTCGCCCTGGTCCACCAGGTCCCGAGAGGCGATACGGGCCATGTGCCGTGCGAACACTGTCTCTGCATCGGGGTTCAGGCGCATCAGCGCGACCATGCCGGTGGTGATGACATCGCATACCTCGGACTCGACGTCATCCCAGGTATGCGAATGCCCCTTGCGGGGGTTCTGCCCCATGGCTCCGATCACTGCTTCGGCGACCTCGCCAGCCTCTTCCTGGATCTTGAGCAGCTGTAGGAGGATTCGCTGTTCGCGAGGGAGCGTGGAGTGATCCTCCAATCGGCCAGCAAGGCGGGCAATCGTCTGCCAGGTATCAGTCACGTGTCTCTCGATTCTGTGTCGTGCTGCGCAGTGGGACGTACGGTGTCTGCTGCACTGATGGGAATGGCGGCGGGGTCACCACAGGGTGGGCTCCTGTTCTGGTTCGGGGGCACCGGGAAGACCCGGGGGTACTGCGGTTGCGATGAGGCGATCCCAGCTCTCGTAGTGGTCAGCCATGGCGATGAGGAGATGAGCGGTGGCGTAGGCGTCGAAGGCGGCGCGATGGCGCTGTGCGGGTGCCTCACACAGGTCCGGCGCCACGTGCTCGATCAGGGCGCCGAGCGTGTACTTGGGCAGGCTCGGATAGGTGGTCTTGGCCAGCCGGAGCGTGTCAATGACTCCGGCAGGCTGCCACTTCGGCAGGTGCGCCGTCAGCACCCTGTAGTCGACATGGGCGTGGTGGGCGGCAATCCACGCGGTGCCCAACCGTGCGTGCACCTCGTCTGCGATTTCCTCCCAGTCTGGGGCTGTGGCGAGAACCTGATTGGTCAGGCCGTGCACCCGGGCCGCGTACGGTGTGACGGGGCGCCGCGGCCGGGTCAACCATGCGCCCGCCGTGCGCGTGTCCGGGCGTCCACCCTGCACGGGTAACGCGGCGACCTCTACCAGGTCCGGTGGATTGGCCCCATTGCCTTCGACGTCGACAACAAGAAGCGGGGGCCATGCGGTGAAGTCCATGGAGGTCACCGGTCCTTGGCCAGGGCGACGAGCTCGGCGAACACGCCGCCGGAGTTGACCAGGTCCTCGTACTCGCCGTGCTCGATGACCCGGCCCTTGTCCATGACGAGAATGCGGTCGGCGAGGCGTGTGTTTTCCAACTGGTGCGTGACCACAATCGTGATGCGGTCGGAGGCGCCGCGTTTGATCTTCTCGAAGATCTGGTGCTCGCCCCGTGCGTCCATCTGCGAGGTGGGTTCGTCCAGGATGAGCAGTTCAGGCCGCCTGTAGATCGCGCGTGAGCAGGCCAGGCGCTGCCACTGTCCGCCGGAGAGTTCGGCGCCTCCGAAGACTTCCCGGGCAAGCAGCGTCTCGATGCCGTCGGGCAGCGCCTCGACAGCCTCTCGCATGCCTACGGCGTCGATCGCTTCCCATACCGCTTGGTCGTCGTGGGTGAGGGGCTGCCCGAGGGTGACGTTCTCGCGGACGCGCAGGGGCCACTGGGCAAAGAGCTGCGGCACGAGGCCCGTCCGGGCCCAGACGCTGTCTTGGTCAAGCGTGGCGACGTCCGCGCCGTTCCATAGAACGCGCCCCTTGTCCGCCAGGTAGATACCAGTGATCAAGCGCAGGAGAGTGGACTTGCCACTGCCGTTCTCGCCGACGATGGCCAGGATCTCGCCACGGCTCAGCGAGAGGGACACGCCGTCGACGGCAGGGCTCTCCTTGCCGGGGTACTGGTAGACCACGTCGTCGATCCGGATGTCCTCCACGATCGCGGGTGCCGACAACTCACCGCGCTGCGGGGCCCGTTGTGCGGCGTCGTCGAGGAACGTCTGCATGTCGGTCAGGTAGAGGCTGGTGTGGAACAGGGCCGCCCCGTTGATAACGACCTGGGAGAGCGCTGCGAGCGTGGTCTGAACGGCGACGACCGCCGTCGCGGCAACGGCGAGTTCGATGCGCCCGGTGATGGCCAACCAGGCGAGGGTGGCCCAGGCCAGAAGCAGGAAGAAGCCGCTTGCCGTCGAGGACAGCAGGGTGATGCGCAAGGTCCGCGGAGCGGCGCCCAGCACGCGGCGGTCGATGCGCTCGGACAGCGACCGATACCAGAACAGCAGATAGCCGGTCATGCCGTTGGCGCGGACTTCGTCACCGTGCTTCGGCGTGGTGGCCCACCATCGCATCATGTGGCGGACGTTGCGGTCCGACACGTTCGCGTAGTGCATCTCGTAATCGACGCGCGCGGTGAGAACCGCGCCGACTCCGGCGGGCAGGACCGCGAGGAACAGCAGAGGCAACATCGCCCAGTGCAGCACGGACAAGACCCCGCTGGCCGCCGCCATCCTGATGATCGCGGCCATGAATCGCTGCGCGTCGTTCACCATCACGTGCGTGCGCACCACGCCCATCTCCGCGGCTTCCTGCCGGTCAGCGAAGCCGTCTTCGGCGTAGGCAGCGGCTTCTACTCGGCACACTGCTTCGACCAGCGAGGTGTCTGCATAGGTCGTCAATGGCGGGGTGAGCCTGCGATCCCCGTACGAGGCGAGCGCGCTGGACAGCCGTCCGAGTGCCGCCGCGCCGGCCACGACGAGCAGCGCGGGGAGCGCCTGGTGAAGACGATCGGCGACGGCTCCGGGGCCAAGGATCGGCTGCATGGCGCGGGCAGTCGCGGCCAGGCCCACCGCGGCGGCGGCGCCTGTGACCAGTTGGCAGGCGGCGAGGAGGAGAACGGCCGTGCGGTCGAGTTGCCAGGCCATTCGACAGATGCGGCGCAGCACGGACGGCAGGCGGGCGCACATGTGCGTGAAGGACACGTCGCCGAGCGGGTTGATGGAGTATTCGCCGCTGTAGCGGATCTCCGCAGGTGGCGGAGGGGGCGGCGTCTCAGCGTTTGCAGTCGAGGCGTCAGTCACAGTCACCTGTGTCCCTCCTAGGGGTCGGGGGCCTCACCTGGATGGCTCGGCGGTGCACGGCATAACGACGCGGTAGCAGAATCGAACGCGCTCGATTCCGGACGCGCTGGGGGCCTTGAGGCACAAGGGAACGAACGTGTGGACACGGTGTTGGGGCCGTTCTTGATGGGCGCGGATTGGCCGAATCGCCGACACCTGATGCGCCTGTGACGAATGAGGTTTTCAGCGAGCGTCTGCCTCCCTGAAGGCGATGGGCTGTCGCCCTGAGTCCAACAACGTCATGTCACCCAACAGGTATGGGTCCAGCCCTAGTTGGGCGTTCTGCATGTGTGGCGAGTCACAGGAGGCTGCGGAGCACGACTTCGCCTTTGTCGACTGCCTCCGTGAGCGCGTTCATGTGGTGCTCGGGCAGGCGCCCCGCGCCCAGTCCTGACGCGGCGACCGCGGCGTCCAGCTTCCGACGTTGCTCGCCGGTCAGGGACGGGCACGCTGCAGCGTGAGTCAGGACATCCCGGGCGGCGTACGCGTCAAGAGCAGCCGCGTTGGCGAGGGCGTTGTTCAACGGGCCCATGCTGGGGCTCGTTCGGTCGCGGGCCAGGTCGAGCGCGGCTAGGCCGGCTCGGGTCTGGAAGACGGCGGTTGAGGGGTCCGGTTCGGCGATCAGTGTGGCTACCTCGCTCAGCACGAGGTCCAGGTCTGGTTGTGGCACAGGCGCGGACATGGGTCGGCAGTAGACACGTAGGAGAGCCGCGATGGTGTTCTCCCACGGCTCAGTCGGGACGGTGGCGTCGATTGTGTCGCGGGCCTGCTGATCGAGGCCGCGTTCCATCAGCGCCATGATCTCGATTTGGCGGCCGTCGAGGAGGCGGTTGCCGACGCCGCGGTACGAGGTCATGGCCTCGGCGGCCTCGGTCCACCGGCCGATCCGCGCCAGGGCCCTGGCACCGTCGACGAGCACGGTGATCCACAGCTCCTCGCAGACCTTGCGGTGGTCCGTGTCCGTGTCGATCAACGCTGCGAGGTCGACGGTGTGGCCGCGGATCTCGGCGGTTTCGCGTTTCTGGGCGGCGCGGTACAGCCGCGTGAGGACGTCGTAGGCGGCCTTGCCGTCGCCCTCGCGGGTCAGCAGCCGGGAGATGTTGATGAGGGGCATCAGCGACATCACGGCGATGCCGCCGGTGAGGCGCCCGGCGTCGGCGAACACCTGGTGCTGTCGCCAGCACAGGTCAGCGGCCAGGTCGGGTAATCCGACGTCGGAGGCGATCAGCGCGGCGTAGTTGAGGACCCCGCTGGTGCGGGCCACCAGATCATGGTGGCCCGCACCAGCGGGCGCGACAGTCAGCCCCGTGAGGTGGGCGATGCGCTCGTCCAGCGGGAGCGCCGGCGCCTTGGGACGACGGACCAGCGGGATGCGGCTCGCTATCGCGGGGATCATCGGCTTAGCCCTTGCGCGGCCAGTCGACGACAAGGCGGCTGTACGTCTTGTCGATGACGAAGCGCTGGTCGGCGGCCGTGATCTTGTCGCGGGCTTCGCCGACGGCCATGCGGAAGGTGGGTTCCGGCGCGGTGTTGCCCCAGCCCTCTTCCCAGTCGCGGATCTCGCCCGCGACCTGGTCGGCGAGTTCGGCGGCGCGGGAGCCGTGGCCGATGACGCCGATCTCCCAGAAGCGGCCCTTGTCGTCCTCGCCCTCGCGGATAGTCAGGTAGGCCAGGCTGTCGCCGTCGAGCGCGGCCATGGAGCCCCAGCCGAAGTGTGGCGTGAAGCCGGGACGCTGGCCGGGCAGGCGGGACAGGCCGTTGGGCAGCACGGAGGCCAGGTACAGGTACAGCCACTCCCACGGGTCGCCCTGCCTGAACTTCACGCCGGTGTAGACCTTGGCCCCCTTCTGGTCCAGTACAGTGCGCATCGCGTCGCGGTCAACGTCCTGCTCGCTGAAGGTCTCCAGGCGGACGTTGCCCTCACCTGCCATAGGCACCAGGGTGTAGACGTCGTCGCACACGCCCTTACGTAGGGGCACGAAGGTCGACATCTCGCAGGAGACGGTCTTCCAGGTGTCGCCGTCGCGCTCGAAGGCGAAGGACCGCGAGATGCTGCCGCGAATCCGCATCGGGAGGACCAGACGTCCGCCGGGGGCGAGCTGGTCGAGGATCCTCACCGGCACGTCGCCCGCGCCGACCGTGAACTGGATGCGGTGGAAGGGGGCGTGCTCGGGAAGGCCGGCAGCGCCGTCGGCCAGCACCGCCGTCACGTTCGTCGCCCCGGCCTCGGCGAGGTTCTTCTGGGCGCCGTCGACGAGGTCCTGGTCGACGTCCACGGTCCACACGTGGCCGCCGGGGGCCACGAGCCTGCCCAGCAGGCGGGCGTTGTAGCCGGTAGCGGCCCCGGCCTCCAGGACCTTGTCGCCTGGCTGCGCAGCGAGTTGTTCGAGCTGGGTAGCGACGATCGAGGGTGCGGAGATGCAGGAGATCATCTCGCCGTGCTCGTCCTTCTTGATGGACACCGCGTCCTCCTTGTACGCCGACTCGAGGTCGACACCGGGAAGGAACTGGTGGCGCTCAGTGGTGCGAAAGGCGTCGATGACGGCCGGGGTGCGCAGATGGCCGCTGCCCATAAGGCGGTTCACCAGGGATTCACGCATGTCGGCGGCGTCGGTAACGGGTGTCACGGTGGTCTCCATTCGAGCGACATTAGGGTCCGGGGAAGTGAACCGGCGAGTAGACACGTCGGCCCCTTCCCCTGCGGCAAAGGCAACCTCGCGGCCCAGCCATGCGGTGGCGGCCTGCTCGGCGGCAGGTACTCCCGCGCGGTTGAACGCGAAGATCGCGTGATGGGCGAGAACGGCGCGCAGGCCGCGTATCAGGCGCCCATCAACGGCGAGCTGACGCAGGCGATGGCCAGCGTCCTCGAACGCGGCGAGACGTTCGGCCCAGCCGGGTTCGGCGTCCGGCCGCTGCGCCGCGTCGGCGTTCATCAGGCGCCGCATGGCGCTCACGGCCTGGTCGCGCGCGGGGCCGGTGGGCGGGGTGACGGGCGGCCGCAGGGCGCCGAGTTTCGCCCAGACGTCCCCGGCCTCGAACGGGTCCAGTCCCGCTGAGCGGATCATGGCGGAGAGCAGCAGTACACAGCGCTCTCGGCCGCCGGGCTTGCCGGTCTCGAACAGGGCGCTGGGGCTGTCGACGCAGAACACGTCGTGCGCCACGACCATGCCCTCCGGTCCGCCGAACGCCTCGGTCTCCGGCTCGTAGATGCCGCCGACCCATCCCGTGGCCAGATGCTCGGTGACGAGGCGATCCAGCAGAGCGCCGACGGGACGCTCGGTGCGCAGACGCAGACCTGCGTCCTTACGAAGGAAGTGGAAGCGCTGGGCATCCAGCGAGGCCGCCAGTGCCTGAGCGGCCGCGCGGCTCACCGCCCGCCCAGGAAACGCCACGCTGGCATGCCACCAGGTCGCATCGGCGGTGATCGGAAGGTTCTCGTCGTCGAAGTCCATACGTGTGGGGCTCCTTGTCGGGGCGTCAGTTCGGTTGAGGGCGGGTCAGGTGATCAACAGGACGCTGGTCCAGTCCGTGGTGTTCGTGCCGCCGAGGGCCAGGTGCGCGCCGCTTCGGCCCTCCATGAATCCGGGCTTGGGCAGTCGGTCCAGGTCCGCGGCCAGACGCCTGCTCAGGTCGTGAACCACTGGGGAGAAGCGCTCTGGCGTGGGGCTGTCGGAGGCGACGGCGCGAGCAATCGTCACCAGCCCGGCCCATCCGTGACACAGCGTGGCGTCGACGATCCGGCCGAGGTGGGACGGGTCGCTCAGCGTGCTCAGGACAGCGGCCTCCGCCGCCTGTCGGCGGTTCGAGTCGCCGAGCGCGAGCGCGGCAAGTTGCTGAGCGCGCGCAATGCCGGGCTGGCCGTAGCACCAGGACTGGCGCGCGGGCTGCGGTCCGGGCGGCTCATGCGCCACCAGTTGATCGAGCCTGGTCCAGTAACAGGCGCCGTACGCGTCCAGCCAGTGCGCGAATACCTCGATGGCGTCGAGCTGCCCTGGCACGTGGACGTCGTGCCGGACGGCGAGGGCGAGCACCGCCAAGGGGCCGGCCACGCCGTGAGCGACACCGTTGTTGCCGTGCCCGCCGCGCATCCCCTCCCCGCCAGGCCCCAGTGCGGACCACCAGCCGGGCAGCTCCCGGCCCTCGAAGCGGACCGGCTGCGCCAGAGACACGAGGTAGGCCAGCACCTCCCTCAGCCGCGGCGAGTCCGCGCCTCGGGCCAGCAGCAGCGCACCCAGCCCAGCCAGCCCACGGATGAGGTCGAACTCCGCCAGATGCGGCAGCGCACCCGCCGCCTTCCGCCGATGGGCAGCGGCCAGACGGGCGTCCACGACGCGGTCGACAACGTCGCGGACGTCGCGGCCAGCATGTCCGGCGCGCGAGAGCACGAACTCCAAGGCAGGGGCACCGTGGAACAGCGACGCATTACCTCCCGCACTGACGCCGCCCGCCACGGCCTGGGCGAGGTGGCGCCGCGCGGCCAAGTGATCACCGCGCTCGATGTGCAGCAGTGCCATCCCGAGCATGCCCTCGGAGAGATCCTGCGTGCCCGCCGGAACCGCCGTTGCCGTCATGAGCGGGCCCTCAGCGGAACGACGAGGTTGTGGGCCCTGCCACCGATCCAGCCGTCGGCGTCTGGCGGCGGTGCATCGTGCAGCGTCGCGACGCCGGTCGTGCTGGCGTCAAGGTGGGCGCGCAACAGGTCCAGGTGCATGTCGTGTCGCAAGTCGAGCGGAAGCTGCTGGTCGTCTTCGGCCAGCAGAACGCGGTCCGGAACGCGGAAACGGCCCATCCAGGCGTGCAGTTGCTCGGCCCACTCATCCAGTGACGCGGTGCGATCGGGCAAGTCCCGAGCGCGCACCTTCCATCGCGCGGCCACCAGAATCGAACGGCGGTAGTGCACCGCCGGGGTGAACGGCAGCGTCCATGCCGCGCCCCAGTCGAACCAGGTCACCTGTGGCGTGGTGGCCCGGCTGATCTCGACCAGGAACCGGGCCAAGGGCGGGGTGTAGTTGTTCCACAGGAAGTTCAGAGCGGTCGGCGCGAGCAGTTCCAGGTGCGTGCCGGTGGCAGCCTCGGCGAGGTAGGGGCGGCCGTCCCGGATGCCAACGACCAGGTCGGACGGGAACAGCACGCCTGCCTCGGGGTGCCGGAACTCGCCGACGCTGACCACCTTGGGCAGCACGCGCGGGGCGCGGGTGAGTAGGTCGGCCGGAACGCGTCCCGCGTGGAAGGAGAGTTGGGCCAGCTCCGCGCCGGGCTCGACTGTGGGCAGGTCGGTGTACGTCGCTCTCGAGTCCGGGAACAGGTGCCAGAACCGGCCCGTCATCGAGCCGGCCGAACGGGAGACGGTGGATACGTGGAGCCGAAAGTTCCCGCGCTCCAGGGCGCGGGTCGAGCGGGCGTTAAGGCGCATGCCGAGTTCGAGGTGGGGTGCGGTGGCCGTGGGCTTGCCCGCGGCGGCCTCCAGTTCTTCGATCACCGCCCCGGGCAGGGGAACGGAGCGGGCGCCTTCGACGGCCGCGGTTCCGGCCAGTTCCAGCAGCAGCCGGTCTCGCCGGGCCATGGGCCGCGGAGGCTCGGACACCTGGCCGAACCCGTCGGGAAAGCCCAAGCCCTTCTCGGGGTCCAGCACCAGGTGCAGTGGGATCTCGGCGGTAGCGCCGTAACGTTCGGTGAACTGCTCGATCCAGCGACGCCAAGCCGGGATGCCGTTGGGGTGCGCGGCGATCCGGGCAAGCACAGTCGCGGCTGTCTCCGCCTCCGTCAGGACCGTGCTCGGGAGTCGCACCGTGGCGTCCAGTCGCAAGTCGGGGGCCACCGTGCTTGTGCGGACCTGGCCACGCAGAGCAGGCGGTAGCGCTTCGGTGGGGTCGATGACCGTGGCGGGCGCGCGTAGCGATGACCGGAGCAAGCGCACGCGCAGAAGCTCCCCGAGCAATCTGGTGCGGTGCGGTGCGGTCGTGGTCGGGAACTCGGCGGCGAGCTTGTCGAGCAGGACCGAGTACCGGATCGGTGAGCGGGCGGCGTCGAGGATCAGCTTGAGCGCGGGCGTCAGCGCGAGGGAGAACTCCGAGGCGCCCTCGGACGGGACGTAGACGCGCCCGCCGCGCTGTTGGACGAGATTGTTGACGCACACGTCGACGTCACCTATCCGCTCGCCATCTGCCTCCCAGCCGCTGATTGCCACATCGAGCGCCACCGGGTCGGGCCGGGCGACGGACAGGTGTTCGTCGCCGACGCGGACCTCGGCCGTGTCAGCGAATTTGACCCGCGCGACCCCCGCGAAGAGACCGTACGGAGTGGGGCGGCGCGCGTACCGGATCGCGTACCGGGCGGTGGCCAGTGCCGCCCTCCGCACCCTCCGCACTCCTGGAGACCGCCCGGCGAGGACTGCCTGAAGCTGGCGGGCCAGATCCGGGCTGGCGCTGGTTACGGCCTGCCGGAAGGTGTCGTCGGCCCACACCACACGCAGCCACGCACGCCACTGTTCAAGCGAGGCGGAGGGACCTGGCCAGGGAGCCATGCTCGGCTCGGTGAGGTTCACTGCGGCACGCAGCATTGGTTCTCCGGCGGCTCGGTACAGGCTGTGCCGTACGCGCGTCATCCCCTCACTCCGTTCTTGGTAGGCGGGGCGTGGGTCGGACGGAAAGCTCCGTCCGAC
>NZ_JBEXXQ010000041.1:0-36261 GCF_040630525.1 Streptomyces sp. NPDC005799 | reverse complement strand
GTACGGCGCACCGCCGCCACCGCCCTTCTCTGCGCCTAAACCGGCGCCGCTCTCGCGTACCTGGTTGCCGAAAGCTCCGTCCGACCCACGCCATCGGGCTGACCTGTCTTACGAGGTGGTGCAGGCGCTCGGGCAGGAGCTGCCGCAGTTGTCACCAGTGCTGCACATCAGCACCGTCTCGGTCGCCGGCGTCCCCTCGATGAAGGTGATGTCGAGCTGGAACGGGTCGTCGGCGACAGCGGTGGCGTCAGCGGTCGGCTGCTCGGGAGTAACCGGATGCTCCAGTTGAACGGTCATTCATGCCTCCTTGGGGCAGTGGACGGATGGTGCAAGGTCCGGGGCCCGCCAGCCACACGGTGATCTCTGCGGGCCTCGGCGTCTTCCGTTGAGCCGGTTTGTGTGGGGACCAGTCCCATGGGAGGGAAAGGGGCTCCTCCCCACACGTCTCGTCCGGCACCGAGCCGCATTCGCAGGTCCGGCTGCCGGGTGGTGCACCCGCCCGTCGCCGACGACGGGCGGGCAGTCTCATCAACCCGCGCACAGCGCGTACTGAGCTTGGGTGAGCACCCGCTCCAGGCGGGTGCGGTGGAAGCGGTAGATCAGCAGCGCGTGGTCGGAAGCTGCTCGGGTGTCCTCGTTGTCGACGACCTCGACGTGTTCGAGTGCGGAGGCCACGCCGCCGACGCCGTACCCGCGGTCGATGCGCTGCGGCCCGCCCTGGTGCGGCTTGTTGAATCCCGCCGTGGCGGCCAGGGCTTCCTTGCCGACTTCGCCGAGGTGGTCCGCGGCGTGGCGGGCGAGGTCGACGAACCCGGCGTCGATGAGTACCCCGTCGGGCCGGGTGTCGCTCCGGCGGGTGCCGTTTGCGTCCAGGTAGGTGCGCTGGACCATGTGCGCGCGGTCGGTGACCTTCTCCCACGTTGGCAGCGCGATCGGTTCGGAGCGCCGCGGATAGCTGTTCGTGTCCCCAGCCGCGATGGTGACCATCCCGAGTTCGGCCATCGTGGTCATCCAGCCGGCCTCGGTGAGCCGTTGATCGGCGTCGAAGTAGCACATGTGGAGCGACACGAAGTTGAGCGGTGTGGGGCAGTCGCCGAGCTGCGCCTGTACGTGGCAGGGGTGCAGCCACCACGGCTTCGCGCGGGGCTTCTGCTCGGCGACGTGGAACATCTCGGGCCGCAGGTACACGGCGGTCGCGATGTCGGCGTCGACGTGCGGGTTGGCCGCGGCGAGGAAGCCGCGCAGCTTCAGTCGCTTCTCCGTGGCATGCATGAGCCGCCCACCGCGTTCCCGGCTGTGCTTCGCCTCTTGCTGAAGCAGGACGTCGGGGTCGTATTCGGCGAGGATGTCGAGCGCGAGGTCGCGGCGTTCGCCGTTCCGGCCGCCGTCTGCCTCGATGTTCCAGACAACGACGTCAACGGTGCTGGCGTTCATGGAGTCCCTTCAGGCCGGGGTTCGATAACCACGTGTGGGGTGGGCTGAGTCGATGGGCCGACCGCTTGCTCCCCCACAGAGCGCGGCCGGGGCGCGGGGTCTCGGCGCCATCTCCTCCATCGAAGGCGTGGTCTCGGGACCTCCCGTGCACGGGCACGATGGTCCACACGACCGGGAGGAGACCCCAGTCCTGGGTCATCTCCGCAGCAGCTTCCGTACGGAGCGGAAACGGCTTCCTCCTCGCGGACCTGATCCATCGCACGGTTCAGGGCCTGGACGAGGCGGGCGAGGTTCTGCGCGCGGTGCGCGGCCGACCGCGGGGCGGCGCTCCGGGCCAAAGGCTTCAGGTTGAGGCGCCTGGCTGCTTCGCCGAGCGTGGCCTGTGCACCGAGACCAGCGTCAGAATCGGCCGGGATCCTGAGGCACTGAGTACGCAGCTCGTCGGCGACCATCCGGCCGTAGCGGGTGAACTGCTCGGCCATGTCGAGAGCGACGTCGACGGGCGGGAGATCGGTACTGTTCAGGTCCCATTGGAGCGCCGCCTCGACGACCAACAGGATCTCGGCCTCGTTGGGGACGGTGGGGCTCAACGCAGCCATGCGATCACCTGGTCCGCGGTCAGGACCTCGTACTCCCATGCCCGCGTGATGACGTGGGCGCGGTTCTTGGCCCCGAGGTTCGTCATGAGGTCACGGCCGTCCCTGCGGATGATGTCGATCGTCCGCCTCGGCTTCAGTTCGGTGAGGATTTGCGCGGCCGTCAGTCCCCGTGCGATGAGCGGCACGAGGTCGCGCTGTTCGCGGGGCAGGAACAGCCCTGCGGGGTCCAGCAGGTCCGGGCGGGTGATGGCCTCGGTGGCGTAGCCGACGGCGAGCGCGGCGGCGTTCTCGCCCACGCCGTGCAACTTGCGCTTGGCGAGCTTGAGGTATCCCGCGGCCGTGCCCTCGCGGATCTTGAGGTCCAACGCGACCACGGCGAGCGTGCTGCCGTCGGCCAGGCCCTCGAGGACCTGCCGCTCCCTCGGGGCCAGGACGATCCTGGCGACGGCGGTCGTGGTCACTTTTCTCCTCCTTGGCGGGCATGGGTGATCTGCCAGCACAGCGCGGCGAATGGCAGCACCTCGGTGGCCGCGAGCCGATGAATGGCGGGTGCCGGCCGCCGACAGCGCCGCAATTGGCGTACGACGGCGATGGCGAGCGTGCCGACCAGAGCGGCGAGGCGGCGGGGGTTCCGCCCGGCGCTGGGGCGCCTCGTCTCTCCCGTGGGGGATGTAGAGAGCCGTGGCCCAGCGGGAGCGGCGAGTCGGGCAGACAGGGGATGCCGCCCGACGTCGGCTAGGGGAGTGCGCGTCACGAGGCGGCTTCTCCCATCAGGTCGAGAATCGAGAGGACGGCCAGGGCGAGCCGTCGGAGGTGGCCCGGTGCGTCATCGGGGTGGGGGTGCTCGGCGCTCACGTAGATCAGGCGCCGCATCTCGTCGACCGGGTACGGCCGCACGAGGTACGGAACGATCTCCACGAACGTGGTGGTCGCCTCGCGGAACCGCGCCGCGATGGCCGTGACCAGATGCGGGGCAGGATGGCCGTACTCGCCGAGTACGGCCTCCAGGTCGTCGTACAGCTGCTCGTCAATCGCCTCGCTGGCGAGGGAGCGGCGAAGGCCGTACAGGACCACACCCATCGTCTCGTGATCGTTGGAGGCTCGCGGGCTCAGCAACCGCACGGCGACGTCAGCCGTCACTGCGACCATCACGATCTCCCATCGGGGATCGCCAGGGAGCACCACGTCATCGTGCCGTCGGGGCTCACGCCCCACTCCTTCGCGACGGCCGCGACGAGTAACAGGCCGCGGCCGCTCTCGTCGGCCAGGCCGGCAGAACGCAGCCGTGCCGGAGTCGGGGTGCCGTCGGTCACCTCGATGCGAAGTTCATAGGCGGAGCGCCGCACCCTGAGTCCGACCGGTCTTCCCTTGCCATGCTTGATGGCGTTGGTGACCAACTCCGAGACGACGAGCGTGGCGTCGTCGGTGAGCTTCGTCAGGTCCCATTGGCTCAGCTGTGCCCTGGTGATCTGTCTCATCTGGCCAGTGCGGATCTCAGCCGGGAGGAAGTCGACCTCGAAGCCGCTCTCAACTGCCTGGTCCCCGGCTGAGGCACTAAGGACGCCAGACCCGGTGGACGTCATCGCACCCGTCGCGAACGTGATGCTTCGCTCCGTCATCATCCCGCCTCCGAGAGCATGGGTGTGCGGACGGAGGCGGGGGCGGGAACGAACCCACGCGGCATGGGAAACAGTGGCTGACCAAGGGCACGCCAGAAGAGCCGATCGCCAGTGAAGGCACGTCGCGCGTGCAGCCAGCGTTCGTTATCCAGCAGGTAGCCCTGGCCGGGAGCCAAGGCGAGACGCACCTGATGACGTCCGGCTGCGGCCCGCAGCCGCGGGAGGTAGGGCTGCACCATCGGGTTCCAGCGCGCCAGCCCGTCGAACCGCAGGCGCACGGACACCCTCAGATCGTCGTGGACGGTAAACACCTGCGTGGCATGACCGTCTCCGGCCCCGAAGAACGCGGTGCGGGGTTGCGCCAGCGCAACCCCGGCCTGCCGTTCACCAGTGAAGAGGTCGGAGTGCACGGCCTGCCCATCGGTGAGCAGGCATTCCCCACCGGTCACGGCAGCTTGCCCGCACACAAGGAGCATCAGACGGGGCGGATTGGGTGTGCCGGAGCGTTCGGTGTGCGGATCGAGGGGGCCGTTGCCGAACCCAGCAAAGCCTGCCCGATGCGCGTCGCGTCGGGTGTCGCAGATCGTGGTGAGGCCGTCCGGGTCACTGTCGCGGTGCGGCACCAGATTCATGATCCGGGTGACAAAGGCGAGCACGGCAGTGCGCGAGGCGAGACCGTCGACAGTGACCAAGCCCGTTTCCCGCAGCCGCCCCGCGATCCTCTCTTCCGCTCCCGGCACGGTGAGGTCGATACGGCTGCGCACGAGGACGTCGGCGTACGGCTGATGAACTCGGCGCATCCTGGATCTCCTTAGCGGCGATGTGGTGCTTCCACTGTTCGGGGCCGGTGGGTCGGGGGTAAAGCGACAGATTGTCGACTCGGGCAATTCGCCCATGCCCAACTCGCGCCACGGGTCGCGTGCTACGTTCCGAACACCCCCGGCCGTACGTGCAATCCGAGGAGAGCGATGGCGTACACGCCCCCCACATGGCCCGTCTCCGTCAAAGGCGTGGCCGTGGACAGCCGCCGACGCGTACTGCTGCTGAAGAACGAACGCGAGGAGTGGGAACTGCCTGGAGGCCGACTCGAACCCTCCGATGCCACACCTGAGTTGGCATTGCAGAGGGAGATCGAGGAGGAGACCGGCTGGGCGGTGAAGGCCGGTCCCCTCCTGGACGTGTGGATCTACCAGCCCCTGCCCGCGACCATGCCGGACCGGCGAGTCGTGATCGTCACCTACGGATGCACCGTCCTCACCCCGGACAAGACCCCCGTGCTGAGTCACGAGCACAAACAGCTCGGCATGTTCACCGCCGACGAAGTGCCCGGCCTGACCATGCCGGACGGATACAAGCAGTCCATCGCCGCCTGGTACGCACGGATGTGACCGACCATGGACAGCGCGATGGTCGCACGGTGCTCGCAACACGCCCTGTGGCACTGGGCAACCCCGCAGGCCGAGGCAATCCTCGCCACCCGCGACCTCGGGGCCATCCTGCGCTTCCACCGCGCTGTACACGGCATGAACCAGTCCGAACTCGGACAGCTCCTCGGCTATGACAAGACGTACATCTCGCTCCTCGAACTCGGCAAACGGACCCTCGAAGATGTCAGCTCCCGTCGGCACATCGCCGAGGCCCTGCGTCTGCCACCTCACGCCGTCGGCGTCACCGATCCCGCGGACACCGACCACCGCGCCATGCTCCAGTTCGGCGAGTCCACCGTCCGCCTCGCCGAGATCGCTCGACAGTCCGGGCACGCCTCCGAAGCCGTCGCGGAGCTGTGGCCCCTGGTCGCCCGGCTCGAAGCACGAATGGAGGACGGGCACACGGAGCGGGACGTCTTGCACCTCCTGGCCCGAGCCCGTGTCGGCCTCGGCGTCGCCCTGGGCAACGTCCTGCCGGAGGAACGACTGAGTACCGCCGCCCGCTGGACCGCGAAGAGCATCGATATCGCCCGCTACTTCGGAGACCCAGCCTTCAACTCCTACGTGTTGCGCATGCATGGCAACGAACTGCGCAAGGCCCGCCTCCACGGAGCCGCCGTCGACCGCCTGCAGCACGCGGCTGCCATCGCACCGCACCACGAGGCGAAAGCAGCCGTACTCCCACTCCTCGCTCGCGCGGCCGGCGTCCTCCGGAACCAGCCCCTGTTCGACGAGGCGATGCGGGAGACGGACCAGCTTCTCGACGAGACAGAGCACACGTCGTTGTTCAACCCCTACGCCCTGCACGAGATCCGGCTGCGGGGGCTGATGGCTACTGGCAGGACCGACGTTGCCATACAACTGGTCGAGCAGGGCAGTCCTGTGCCGACGACCACCGTCGCCCCGCAGTGGCGCGTGATCGAGCTCATCACAGTGGCCCAAGTACGGCTGGCCGCCGAGGACTGTGGCGGCGCCGCTGAGTCCCTGCACACCGCCGTCGACGAAGCTGTCCGCCAGCGCCTTCCCCACCAGTTGCAGCGCATCGTGCGCGCGGCGCACCACCGGCTGCCAGAGATCAGGGAAGTCGCAGACCATGCCCTGGACCGGATTCGGCAAGAGATGGCCGCGTAACTTGATCTCGTCCCAGAGCAGCACCGGCTCGCCTCGGTCGCCTGACTTAAGGAACGTGGTCATGGGCCCATCGCACCGTGCTACGAAGCCGTCTACCAGGGGAATCCAGAGGGGGAAAAATCTGTCAAGGGGGGAAACTCAGGGGGGAATTGGGGCCATGATTGGATTCCGCCCACGACAGAGGTCACACTCATGCCAGATCCGTTCGCCGAACTGTTGCTCCGGCTCCGGAAGGAAGCAGGCCGGACGCAAGAGCAGCAGGCAGACGCGATCAACACTGTCTCCGGCCGGGCAACCCTGACCCGCCGGGAGATCAGCCGCTATGAGAAGTTCGAGAACGTCCCAACGAACCACACACTCGCCCACATCGCAGCGGCCTCCGGCGTCCCCTTCGAAGAACTACTGCGGGAGGCCAAGGCCGCCCGCGCCCGACGGAGGAGGGGGAATGTCCGTGAAGAGGAGGACCAGGACGACGTGAAGCGCCGCCAGCTGCTGGGCAGCGCCGCCATCGGCGTAAGCGCGGCTGCCGAGCCCTGGGGGCGGCTCGCCTTCGCTCTCAGCAAGGGCTCTCGCATCGACACGCCCGCTGCGGTCGCGCTCATCAACCGAGCTGCTGACCTGCACGTCCAGGAACTCAATGTCAGTGCCCGCCGCCTGCAAAGCACGGTTGAGTCGCACCTTGACGCGATCACCGTAGCCCTGCCTCACGCTGGCGAGCACGAACGGGCTCTCACCATCGCAGCCGGGGAAACCGCTGCCCTTGCCGGATGGGTGGCCTGGGACCTGGGCGAGTACGACAAGGCTGGCGCCTATTACGACGTCACGACTGAGTGCGCGGCGAAGGCCGGGCATCCTCCCCTCAGAGCCTTGGCCCTCACCTACGCCAGCTACGGGGCTCCGACACCGAGGAGGAAGCTAGAACTCCTGTCCCAAGCCTCCCAGGATGTGCGCGGCCACGGCAACGCCACGGCCGCAGCCTGGGTCCTCGGAAGGCATGCGGAGGAAGCTGCCGCGGTCGGCGACGAGACAGGGGCGCTGCGTGCGCTTGACCGAGCACGCTTCGCTTACGACTTTGCGGATCACACCAGCGAACAGGCATGGGTCCGCTTCGTGACGCCGTACCGGATGGATTCGTTGGCCCTTTCCGTGTACGGGCAGTTGGGGCGATCTGAACTCGCCGCCACGGCCGACACAGCGGTCGGCCGCCTCGGGGACGAACTACCGGATGGCGGCGTCGTCGTCCTCGGTGATCTTGCCTCGGCCCTGCTGCACGGAGGCGACGTCGAACAAGGCGTCTATGTATCGCGCCAGTTCACGGCCGCGTCACAAGCCAAGCCCAACACGATGGGCAAGGAACGCGCCGCAAAGATCGCCGCATGGCTCCCCGACAGTGAGCGGGAACTCGCCCATCACTTGCGGCAGTTCGCGTCCTGAATCGATCCCCTCGTTCGGTACACGGGCAAGCTCAGAACACGACCGCCGTCGCACGGCACGTTGCTCGTCAGTCCCGCGTTGTCTCCTCAACAACCCACGACAGATACGTCTCCGACCCGCCGGTCACAGGCAGCGTGATCCACTGGGGGACGTCGTACGGGTGCTTCTCGGACAGCCATGCCTCCAGTTGCGGGAGACGGTCTGTCGTCGTCATGTACGAGATACGCCACTCCCGCGCCGTCTCGACCTCGTTCTTCCACCAGTAGACGGCGGTGATCGGCGCGTCGATGTGAACGCCGGCTGCCAACTTGCTCTCAACTGCACCCCGTGCCAGCGCCCTTGCCTGGTCCTCGTTGTCGATGGTCGTCTGCGCGATCACAATCTCGTTGGCCATGCAACTACCTCTCCAGCTCGGTGTACCACGACCCTACCCAGCCGCCTCTGGTACTCGCCGCCTCTTCCGAGGCGTCGGGTGCGGGGGCCCAGCACCTGAGACGCCATCCGCTTATCGACCACACCAGCCCCGTGATCGATAAGCGGATGGCGTCTCAGTGTTTCCGAGATAGGGCCAGGCGCCGAGTGCATCACTCCGCCCGGCGGGAGGCGGCGTGAGCCGTACCGTCGTCCAGGTCGTCCTGGTACACGATGGCGACAGCACGCATGCCGAGGGCTTCGTAGAAGGCCCGGCCACCCTCGTTCCGCGGAGAACACTGGACCACGAGGGGCCCGAGACCCCGCTCGCGGGCCCACGCGCGGACACACTCAACCAAGGCGCGTCCTTTACCACTGCCGCGATGATCGGGGGCAACCCACATCTCGTGGATCACGCAGCATCCGCGGTCGTCTGGGCTGGCGATGATGTAGCCGTGCTCGGTGCGATGCTTCATCCCGGCCGGGGGCGCCGGGCGCTCGGGATCGAACGGCATCGTTACTGGGCCTCCATTTGTTCGGCCATGGCGGCACCTCCGTCGTACGTCGGGATCTTGGCGAAGGGGTCGTGGTTCTTCTGCTGCGCAGGACGGACGTACACGCGGCGAGGGATCGGGGAGCCCTTCGCCCAACGGCCGGCCTCCTCCAACTCCTCATCCGTGGCCCCGTGTTCGGCAAGGTCTGTGGCGCCGCCGGCGCGCAGGCCCTGCGCGGAGACGGGGCGCCCGTCGGTGACCAGGCCCGCCTTCTTGAACCAGAGCTGGACCCGTTCGTTGACGGTGTGGCCGCGCAGGTAGTCGCCCCGTACGGTGGCTGTCTTCTGCCGGGTCTCCGTGGTGGCGACCGTGCCGTCCTTGAGCAGGTGGCGGAAGAGGGGGCCGCTCGTGATGCCTTGGTCGGCGAGGTGGCCGAGCCAGCGGCGCATTCTGGTGACGAGGTCAAGGTCCGGACGATCGTGGAGGGTGAGGGTCTGCTCCTCCTCCTGGTGCGTCTTGTCCTTCAGTAGCCACACCACGATCCGGTCGTCGAGGACGGTGAGGTCTTCGATGTCCAGGTCGGCGTCCTCGATTCGGCGGGCGAGGAAGCGGTAGCCGAAGGCGAGCAGGGCGGCGTCGCGCCAGCCGATCGGCCGGTTGGCGGCTTCCGCAGTCGCCATCATCGGGATGAGGTATGGCAGGGTGATCGGGAACGCCTGCCGTCGGCGTGATGCCCGCTTGTTCTTGGCTCGGTAGTCCTTCAGGAGTTGCAGGAAGAGGCTGTTGTCGGGCTGCTTGCCCACCGGCATGGACGTGCGGATCAGGGACATGTAGTTGCGGATCGTGGTGACCTTGAGCTTCCGGCTCATCAGATGCTGGCCGTACTCGGTGTACGTCGCCGTCGTGCACGGGACCGCGACGCGCCCCTCGGCGGCGCACCACTCCCGGAAGCGGCGCATCACCGATCCCCGCGGCCCTGACTCCTCACCGCCCGCTTCGTCGAGCGCGCGGGCCGTCTCCTCGGAGACGTACAGATCCCGCTCGGTGTAGCGCGGGCCGCCCGCGTCGGTTGGGATCTCCTGTCCCGGCCGGAGCACGGTGTTGTGGTCGACGCGCGGCACTCCAGAGCCAGCGGCAGACCCCGACTCCGCGCCGTCTTCAACGAGTTCGGCGTCAACGACCTCGACGAGATCTACCCCCGTGCCCATCAAACCCCCCTGGTCATCAGCAAGTTGATCCCAGATTACCGACGACAATCGTAATTATTGTCGGCTACCAGGCAGTAATCCTCTCAGTCGCTCCTCGCGGCTCTCGCCCTCTGTACGGTGGCTATGGGCGCGTGACTGTGGGGGAGGTGCGAGATGAAGTAGTCACCAGAGCAGTACGACCTGCCAGCCTGAAGTCAGCCGGGGAAGCTTGGGATCTGGGGCACTGCTAGCCCATGCTGATATTGAGTGACGGGATCTTGGCGTGGCGACTGGGAGGGTGAGGGCGGAGGTCGCGTATCACTCGTCTTGTGGTAGTTCGCCTCGTCTGAGGAGCGCGCGACCTGCCGCGAGGGTCGCATGGATCGCGGGGGCCGTGATGGGAATGGACGACTCGCCGCGTCGTCGCACGATGCTGATGAAAGCGCCTTCAACTTGTCCATCGACAATTGAGCCATGGACAAGGAAGGGCTTGTACTCCTCGGGCTGTGGCGGTATGTGCAGAAGGACCAGGCTGCCGCCCTCGACTGGGGCTATTTCAATGTCCAAGTAGTCCGGCGGTGGGTACAGGTGCTGTTCGATCGCCGTTTGGTAGATGCGCAGAGTTCGACCGTCCACGGGGACGGGGCAGATGCTGCTGATGATTTCGCCACCCGGGACCTTCTTCCCGCGCATCCCGACCACGACTATCCCGCCGTGCTCGCCGTTCGCAAATCGGGCAACCGCCTGGGCGATGGCAATCTTCCCTGCAGGGGACTTTAGGTTGTAGTGCGCGCTCTTCACGTCCAGCCATGCGCCCTCCTCTTGTCCGATCAGAACTTGTGCTTGGCCGGATCGCAGCAGGTCAAGGGTCGTCGCACGAGTCAGCTGTCCCCCCTCGAACGCCTCCAGCAGGGCCACTGCGCCCTCGCCGATCCGATAGATGTCGGCCATGTCCCGTCCGCGAGGCGAGCAATGCATCTCGACCTCCCAGATGAGTGGGTGCACGGAGTAAGGGTCCAACTCCACTTGCACAAGCGTCGCGCGCTGCCGTCGTAGGTAGACATTCAGCAGCGGAGAGAGCGCTGCGCTCGCCTCTTCCTCCGTGCCGTATGCGTCACTGGCCAACGATGCGATGACACACAACTTCTCGTCGTGGAAAGCGAAGGAGATTGGCTCCCGAACGGAGAACTCCTCGTCCACGTTGTCATCAAACGTGACCTCGACCGTGACGTATTCGCCATCACGCACTCGCTTGAGAGCGTCCCTCAAGTCCGTCGGACGCATCCCCTTGAGGTCGCCCCGGTGCAAAAGGAAGCTGTCGAGATCGAGCCCGATGCGCCTTTCGCCATTTGCCAACACGAGGCATTCTTGCTTACGGTCATAGACCACGGACCTTGCTGCTGCCATGCGGTGCGTCTCCCCTGGGTCGAGGTAGACAGCCTTGCAGCACAAGCCGAGTTGACTCAACAGATGCTCGTTGCCAGGCGAATCGCGAGCGCGGCCCTGCCTCTTCCTGTCGCGGGGTAGCCGATCCAACGCGCTTTCTCGCTACGGCTTCTGTGCGTCCTTACCGGCGAACAGGCCGCGGATCAAGCTCGCGGCCAGTGCAACACACAAGGCATGCGCCCCGGGCCCAAGGCCACCACGACGCCGGCGAGCAGCATCAGAGCGATGGCGTCCGCGGCGAACCCCCATGGTGAAGCCTCGCAACCACGGGTCCGTCTGCCTTGATGACGATCTGCAGCATCGACGCGTGGCCGTGGCCGACCTCGCTGCACCGCGTTAGCTCCCCTTCGGCAGCAGGGTAACGCGCTTGCCAAACATCCGCGGACACTTCGTAGAGGGCCGCTTCGCCATAGGATCGTCCGATGAAGCCGAGCGACTTCTTCATCCAGATACCGGACGCCAACTGGGTCATGCACGATGAGTTCGACTCGAAGCTTGTCGAACAGCTGCGCCAAGGGGAGCTGGAGAGTCACACAGACCTGGAGGCGGGCTACGCTCTTGCTCGGCTGATTAAGTCGGAGCTAACGGCCTACGGCACCGACCAGAGTCAGAAGCTCAGCGGCGACGAGAGCGCCCTGGCCATGCGCGTGCTCAAGGCCGTGCTGCGTCGACTCGACGTCACCTTCGACCCGCCGTTCAACGACTTCGATGGATGGCACGGGTACTGGAGTGCTCAAGGAATGACGCACGGCGGCTCGTGGGCGATGCGTCGTGGGTACATCAACGAGCTGTTCACTCCACTGCTGGCCAACCTGGAGGAGATGGAGGACTCCGAGGCCAACTTCCCGGGATTTCAGGGTGTGGACGGCGAGATGAAGAACATCATCTTCGCATCCACCAGTTATAAGCCTGAGATCGTCCTTCGCGATGCGATCAGCAACACCATCGAGGTGGTGTCCAACGCAGACGCGTGCCTCATCTTCAACCGCCCGCTCACCCGAGCTGGTCTCACATGGGGCGAGCTGACGGCGTGGTGGCGGGAGGAACAGAACCTCAACTCAGCGACGGACGTTGAGGTGCAACAACACCTTTACCGCAGGCTGTTGGCTTCCTTGGGAAGCCCGCCAGAAGAGGTGCTCTTCCGCGCTTACTGCGACCGCTACGTTAGCGAAGACGGCGGGAGACTACCCGCACTCCTTCCGCAGGTGTACCTGCACTACGACCCACTCACCCGCAAGCAGCGCCGGACACTCAACAAGCCGGATCGCCTCAATCGAGAACGTATGGACTTCCTGCTCATGTTGCCCAATGGAGGGCGTGTTGTCCTAGAGGTGGATGGTGTCCAGCACTACTCGATGGGCCCCGACGACGACAGAAGGCCCTCACCACAGCTCTACGGCGAGATGGTGGCCGAAGACCGAGCCCTGCGGCTGCGCGGCTACGAGGTCTTCCGGTTCGGAGGACATGAGCTCATGGATGATAGAGCCCCTGCCATGTTGCGGGAGTTCTTCACCTCGCTCGACGAACGGTTCGGCGCGGTGCAGTCTGTCCGCCCGCGGTAGCTGTTGGCTACCGCCGTTCAAGAAGCCGTGGCGGCGCAGGGGCGGGCGAACCAACGCCGCCTCGGGGGTGAAATGCGTCCCGGCTGGCAAGCTGCCCGTCAACCCGCCCTGAAAGCAGCCGTTCTCTGCACGGCCCCCCCGGGGGTCCATCCATACTGCTGCGGTGGATACCTACCGCCGGGCAGAGACCGACACAAGGCCAGAACGCCCCCAGGCAACGCCTTGGGACACCTACCGTGCAGCGTTGCTGCCCCAGTGGCGAAGCCTTCTAAGCTCCTCCCCGAGTGAGCGAGAAATGCAGGAGTTCTTGGAACTCCACCCCTGCTTCCTTCCTGGCGCAACCGACAACATCGGCCCTGGAGGACATCACGGTCCTACGTTCTCGGCCGTGATTCGACAGCCTCCATTGAAAGGTCTTGGCCCGACGCGCGTGCCCGACTTCATGTGGGTTCGACGGGACACAGGAGCCATCCGGCCAATCTGCATTGAAATCGAAAGTCCGCGAAAGACTTGGTTCAACAAGGGGTCGCGGACGCCAACTGCTGAGCTGACGCAGGCGATCGACCAACTTACAGAGTGGAAGGTGTGGTTTTCATCGCCGGAGAACCAACTCATTTTTGCCAAGACGTACGCTCCCAGCTACTCCCACCGCCCCGTCGAGCCCCAGTTTGTTCTCGTCTACGGGCTGGACAGCGAGTTTCGTGCGGCGACCTCAGATCATGACAACCCTGAGTACATGAGGCGAAAGCGTGACCACATGCCTCGGAGCCGTGAGCACTACTTCACCTACGACCAGTTGGCTCCAGAGCAAGACGCCGAGGACTATGCGACTCTCACATACCAAGTTGACAAGTGGATCCTTCATTCGTTGCCGCCGACCTTCTCAACCGGTCAACATGTAATGGAGATGAGCGAGATCATTAAAGATCCATCGGAGGCGGTGCTCAGGACAGAGCTCATGAGCACGGAGAGGAAGGACTATGTAATCGAACGCTGGAGGTATTGGCGTGAAGTGGCTCTTTCTGAAGACATGCACTTCACCGCTGTCAGTCGGGAATAATTTCCCTTTAGGTAGCGAGGGAGAGCCGGTATGTCAGCCACTGGTTGGCCTGCCTACTCGGGCGACCTTAAAAACTGCCATGCTCACGAAAAGTGGCGATTTAGGATCGCCGATAGGGTGACTATCGACCATGCCCGCGTAGACGGCAAGCCCCTTATCCTTCAGTTCGTTCAGAAGCTCGGTGAGACCACGCTGGGCGTCTCGTACAGCTGCGCGGGAGGTTGCCTCTACATCGCCGGAGATCTCAAGCCAGTCCGTGATGGTCTGTGCAACGGAGTCGATGAGGTCCTCCTCCTCGGTCGTACAGTCCTCCGGCTCGACGGCCGGTAGCCAGGCATCGGACATGGAGAGGATCGGCCAGATGTCACGGCCTGTCTTCATGTGGCTGAGCAGCACGACTTGAGGCTTCTCAGGAGGATTCGGTTTGGCGGTCGTCGAGATGACGTCAACGATCCTCTCGACCTGCTCCCGCTTGAGCCTGCTGATCTCATCGGCGAGCGTCTTGAGCCCCCATACCTCGATAATAACTCCCCGGTGTCGGGGCCGAAGCTCGTTGTCGATGAACTGGTCGACCTCGCCTGACAAGGTGTCGTTGGTGAGGAAGCGCCAGACCTTCACGTCACGGTGCTCTTGGAGACAGCCCTCCAAGTCACCGCGGATCTTCGCCTTAGTCTTGTCGATCCGCTCGCCACGCGTCGCGTGTGCTGCGAAGAACACCCGAGCCTTCGGGCAGTAGCCGTCGTTCTTGGTGTCCCCCTTCGGTCCAGCGGCCCGCACTGGTTGGTAGTCGCCGGGATACAGCTCCAGGCCGAGTCGATCCATGCAGTCCTGGAAGGCGTTGCCCTCCAGACGGAGGAGCTGGCCTTCAACGAGCTTCCGCACCGAGTTCTGATCCACGGCAGTCATTACCGCACAGCTCGTGTGCCCTGCGCAGCTACGCGGCGTGGATCAATCGGCCGCGGCCGGCGCATGGTGGGTCTGCGTAGTGAAGAGTTGCTCGTGCGGTCTGTACGTCTTGGCAACTCAGTTGACCCGCGTCCACGTTGTCCCGATCCTGGAACGTTCGTCTCCACCAATCCGAGAGGATGATCATAAACGAGGCATGGGTTAACATCGGCTGGACGAATAACGCGGTACGGCTCGACCTCAAGAAGGCGCATGGCTCCAGCGGCGCCGGGGCGGGGCGAAGGGGGGAACCGTGAATGGGGAGCTGATCACCGCGATTGCTGCAACGGCGGTGAGCGCGGTCGCCACGGGCTACGCTGCCATGCAGGCGCACATCGCCAAGCGCGCCGCCCGGTCTGCCGAGGAGCAGGTAGCCCTGATGCGCCGGCAGATTGAGGGCGAGGAAGCAGACCGCTTTGAGGCCCGCGGACCGCAGTTCAGCATCGAATCGGCCCACACCGACGAATCCGACGTTAATTTTCCGCGCGGGAAGCTGGTGGTCAAGCAGGACTCCGGCCCGCCGCTCAGCTCGGTCATCGTGAGCGCAACAGGTAAAGGAGTGGAGGGTATGCGGGGCGCGTACGACTCCACCAGCGAATCGGACTACCGCCGCGAGCAGGGCATCGACATCGGCCCCATGGCTCCCCACGGGACGCACGACGTCTACGTTGATCTGGACTGGGACACGCGCGACACGACCATTCAACTCAAGCTGGTGTGCCGGAACGAGGTCGGCGACACCTGGCACCGTGGCGTCGGCGCGCGAGTCGAGCCGCTGCCCGACGAGCCGCCCTCGCGACGAAGAGGCCGGACAGTTCGTGGATGAGTGATCTATCTCAGGGTGCTTGGTGGGAGCGCCCTGGCCCTGGCCAATCGGCTAGGACCCTTCGGCGCTTCTGCTAGCGCCCACGCAGTTTGTAGGGGTTGATCTCCTCGTAGGCGTCGTTTGTCTCTTCGCGGCCGAAGCTCTCTTCCCAGCGCTCCAGCCAGTCCGCCGGACCACCAACCCGAAACCGGTCATCCGCCCAACCGGGTTCGCCCACGCAGAAGGCGTGCACCTGGGGCTGGTCATCGCCGCTCCGACGGACGAACTTCTCATCGCAGATGGGGAAATGGCCCATGCCGTCGCGGACTTCTCGGACCGACTCCGGCAACGTGACCACCCGGGTCACCTTGTCGTCATCGCAGTCGACTTCGACCATCACCGGCATCAGGTACCGGACCCACCTCTTCGCCACCAGGCCGGCCCCTCTACCTCGCGTTGTCGGGAAGCACGTTATCGGCGCGGCACCCATGCACGGGCCGACTCCATCACAAGCCACCACATCGTTTTCGCTGACGGCTGTCGGCGCCTCGTGCGATGATCCCCCGTCATGGGGAGATACGTCTGGGGGAAGACGGCCGGTGCTCTGGTCCTAGCCGTGACCGTGGCGGCCGTGAGCGGCTGTAGCAGTTCGAGCGACAAGGACACCGCGAAGCCGGCCGCGAAGGCGAAGACGGTGGACCTGGGGAAGGCCACCACCAGGTTCCAGGCCGCGGTGACGAAGTTCGACGAGGACGGCGGCTGTCTCGAGAAGGCGCCGGGGACGTGCTGGGAGCAGATGCGGGCGCTCATGGAGCCGGCGCGCACCCTGCGGAAGGCGATTCACGCCGACAAGGGCGGGCCGGAGTTCTGGTCGGAGGCGTACGCGCTGATCAACACCATGGAGAAGGGCATCGCGGTAGGGGAGGACAAGGGCGCCACGGCCGCCGGCACGAACCGGCCCGACGTCCTGGGGTCGGCCAACGACCTGTCGGATTGGCTCGACGAGCACCCCGTCGCGTAGCGGTTCCCGGGCACACCAGGTGATCCCGCCGGGGGCTTCTCGAGCAGGATTGGATCATGAACCTCGAAGGAATCGGTGCTATCTCAGCGGCAGCTGTCGCGGCAATTGGCATCCCAACTGCGTTGATCGTGGGGCGATGGCAGCTCAAGGGTGCTCTGCGGACGGCCGAGGAGGCTGGCCGCGTTGGCATCGCTCAGGCGGAGTCAAGCTATCGCGGCGCCCTTGACGCGGTGCGTACGGAGGCTAACAACGCTCACTCACAATGGCGCCGAGGAATCCGCCGTGATGCATACGCCGCCTTCCTCGTTGCGACTACACGCGCGGTCCAGGCGGCGTCGGCGCTACCGCGCGAGCGGCTATCCGCCGCTGAGGACCTCACGACGCCGCAAGCTGCGCTCCGGATAGCCCGAAACGAACTCAACGCCACCTTCTGGGTCGTGAAACTTGAGGGGCCGCTGGAGGTGTCGGAAGTGGCTGGCAGAGTCTGCGTAGACATTTACCGGCTACTCGGTGTCAAGGAAGTCGATGCGGAGCAAGACCGCGCAATGTACGTTCTCAACTCCGTCATTCTCAATGAAATCCCAGACACGTCGGTCGATGAGGAAACACGCCGAACCGCATCGCGAGCGCTCGGGAAGATTCGCAAACTTCGAGAAGCCGTCCGTCGGCATGGCTATCAGCGACGCCGTACGAGTGCGGAATCGATGCCGGAGGAAGTAGCCGAGATCGACGAGGCTCTGCGGCGTGAACTCTCCTCCCTCGACACGCTACTGAGCTCGGAGCAGGTGCGAGCACTACTCGGCTACGCCTTCCGTGACAACCCCGACCCTATGACTCTCGATAGGGCCGGGAACACGACGATTCAAGAGTTCATTGCCGCGGCCCAGACTGCGCTGGATCTGCCCGCTCCACCAACGATCTGAACCGCGCTCGGGGGTAGCTGAGGATCCTCCTGCGCTCAGGTTCCGGACAGCACTCCAGGGCGCGACTCGCCCTGGCGGGCGTTCCCCTCACCAGATCAGGTGAGGGGAACGCCTAGCCTATATTCAAGTGGGGCCGGAAGGCCGGATGTACGCACACCATATTTTCGGCGATCAATTCCGAGCTTGACACCTTCGGCTTCTCTATCGCATATACGGTACCGTGAGTTGATTTGTATCCAACGACGCCGATCTGATACATGGTCAGCGCTAGTCGCGCTTTGGCGGCAGGGTACCAATTCTCATTCTTGAATTCACCATTGACGTGAGGATCAAGCAAGGCTCGATTCTCCATTAGGTCGGCGAGTTCCTTTCCAGTCATCTCAGCGGGGGCGCCCTGGAAGACTTGATCTACAAACTTGTGAATCTTGCTATAGATGTCTCCGAAGTCGGCATTGAGATTGAAGACCTTTTCTTCCGAGTAAGACCCGAGGCTGGCCTTGATGTGATCCTTCGTAATCGGGTCATTATCGGCAGGCTTACCTGCAGCGAGATTGCAGAGCGTGATCATATCGCGAGGCCCACTCACGCAGTACCGCGTAAGGTAGCGAGTAAAAGTATCAAACTCGCCGGACCAGGAAAATTCTTTCGCCCAGATCCTTTCGACATCAAGGCTCTGTCCGATTTCTTCGCCTCGCTGGTGCGCAATTCTTCTTGCGATGAGTTCGACCAAAGCGTCATGATCCCAGGTCAAGAAATCGATCTTACTCCTGACCTTGCTGTACTCCTTTGGACTTTCATACCACGACCTCCAGAGCCCCTGCTTGACGAACAGCACCGCGTGAAGTCTCTCCTTGCCGCCTTCGTTTATATCAACGACCGCCCTCGCAACGCCTTCCAGGAACAACGGGTTATCCGAAATTCCAGGAAATACATCCTCGACGTCATCAATCAGGATGCAGCCTGCTTCATCTGCGTTGCGGAGCGCCGCGACTACGTCACCAATGAGACCATCCAGGCTGGACTGCAGCATGCTTGCGGCGCTTGGCTTTAGAAGTTCACCCAGTTTTAGTGTTGCACCTGGAACTGTGACGTCTATCGCGTGGGGGATTCGCTTCAGGACGTCTGTGGACACATCCACAGCCTTCTTCAGTGCATTAACAGCCCTAGACGATCGAGACTCGCTGAATCGCTTCGCAAATTCTCGGATAAGGATTGCTGCGACGGCATTCTTGGTTCTGCCTGACGAATCTCGGATCGTGGATACATCGTGACTGAAGTACGCATTGTTCGCATCGAGGTTGAAGACATAGGAATCGGTTTGGCTCTCCAAATGCCTGCGCAGCTCAGTCTTTCCACTGCCCGTAACGCCCACAACTACTTGATTGCCAGAACTGCGCATTCCCCACTTGAGATGCTGCTCGATATCACGAAAAACATGCTGCGCTTTCAGTGCCTTCTCGGAATCGACTGAGGCATCCGCTTCGCCGAAATAATTGTCGGGGCGGGCCATGGTCATCCCTCCGCACGATTGTAAAGGACGCGGACGTTACGTTGGATTCCGCCGGCGCACGCATATAGGTAGAGAAGTCTTGAGAACCTGTCCACATTTAGAATCATTGACGACTTGGGCTTCGCCTTCAGCTTAGCGTGTATGGTCTTGGCGTCAGGCACAAGAGGCAGGCGTATTGTACTGATGACCTCTTCCACGTCAGCCATTTGCGTGCCTGAATCATCGAAGACATTCCTCACGGAGGCTTGTATAAGCAGATCGAATCGCTCTGAGTCTCGCTCAGCGCCTTGCGCTCGCGCGGCCAGAGACACCGCTCCGTCGTTACGGATTGCAATCAGATCCAGATCATCCATAAGGCTAAGCAAATTGCTGATAGATTGAGCGGACATGTAGTGCTCGGCTGTTGAGCCGTCCCCTCGAATCTTCATTTCGTCCGGCCTGGCGCGACGGATCGCGCTAATGATTTCTGAACGGCTATTCCACATCCGGCGTCTGGCAACCAGGCGCAATGCGTAACGTACTCGCGCATGGGTGTTGGCCATCAGTGTCCCCCAAGACGGGAGATTGGCAGACGAAGATAAATGGACCTCAACCGCATGGTCGGTGGATCTTGACCTTTGTCGGTCGGGTACATCCACAGGTTACTTCGGCGATAGCGGTCGCGCATGTGGAGGGACAGTGTGGCCCGCAACTGGTTGATGCCTAGCGTGGACCTACGGCTTGCCGTATCCGTCTCAGTACTGCGCTAACACCACGGAACCGACCCATGCGTACGGCACCAGCAAGTACAGTGATCACAAGCCCGGTACTGCATCCCCCGTCGGTACCGGGCCCTTCTCCTGTCAGCTCAGCCGCCCGACGTGTCGGCCTGCGCCGTCTTTCCGACGTACTCGGCAATCCCATCCAGGACTCGCGTAACGAAGTCGTCGCCAAGCAGGCGAACTACGTCATCGGGGAAATCGAAGCCGGCAAGCTGAACGATCCGGTCATAACCCTCCCGGAGGCGCGCCTCGCGGACCACCGGTGTGTCTGCGGCTGCCTGGGGAGACTGTGTGTACTGGCGCAGGTCTCGGACCGTTCTGAACAGAGGGGGCAGTTGCGAAAGCTGCACCGATCGGCGCAGGCCCTGGGTCATTGCGACTGCCATCGGTGTGAAGGTCAGCGCCATGTGGGCGTGGGCGTACTGCTCGAACTCGACGAACGGCTTGCCCTCACTGGCGGCGATGGCCGAGGCAAGGATGCCGACGCACGCGTCGCTGACGTGTAGTGCGGACCGACGCGTCCAGGGCATCGACGGACGCTCAGACAGCGCGTTGTCCTTGCCGACGTGCCGCAGCAGAGACGCAGCATTGGCGTGGACGAAGAAGGTACTGGTCGGCGCATAAAAGCGTCGATAGAGGCTCACGGCCCCGGTGCTGCCCAAGGCAGTGTCGATCCGGTCCGCCATCGCAAATACGCCGGGCCCGTTCGCGGCTCCGCCCATCGCTACCGCCGACTGGTCGACGAGGTCCTTCGTGACCATGCCGTCCTCGACGAGGTAGGTCAACATGCTGCTCGCCGCCTTGATGTAACCGGCCTTCAACTGCGCAACGACGTTCGTCTCGTGCAGGGAGTACACGCCCAGTACACACACTTCGACCGAGGACCGAGCCAGTTGGACAACCGCCTCGTCGACTCCGGCCATGGCTGCCCTGCGTGTCTGCTGCTGCAGGTAGAGCAGTCGCAGCAAAGCAAGCTTGGCGACGTCGAGATGCGTCGTCGCGTCGTCGTCCTCCGGCCACGGGTTGCAGTCAACGAGCTTTCGAGCACCGGCGCGTACCCGGTGGCGGCGTACCGGGTCCGGGGCGGGGAGCAGGCCGCGCACGGTGTCGGCCAAGAGGGCTTTTACGGTCGAATCCACGGCCTCAGCGTCCTCGCCCTTGCGGCTGTTCACAATGCGTTTTTCGTGCCCGCGAAAGGCCTGGCCGGGCGTCGCGTCTCGGCTTCAGCGCACCCGCTCACTCGGGCTTGCGGTTCAGCCGGCGTAGTCGTGCTGAATCAGGTCCTCGGAGGCGCGGGCAGCGATGGTGTCCGCGGCCCGCTCGAGGGCGGCGAGGAAAGGGTCGTACGCCGCGGTGAGTACCGCTTCCCGAAGGAAGTCGTCGACGGTCTTGCCCGTGGCCTCGGCGGCGATCCGCACCTGGTCCTGCTCGCCGGTCGTCAGAGGCACAGTGAGGACTTGGGTCTGGGCGACGTCCATGCGAGGACCGTACCAGCGTCCTCCCCAGCGCCAGGAGTTCCAGTTCAGGCATTCTTATTCTCCGCGCAGGGTGCTACCGCTACCGTCAGGACATGGCATGGCAGGAACCAACCATGTGGGGGGCGTTCGGCGGCTTCGCAATCGAAGCCCTGGACTACATCACCGCCGTGCGACGGCACCGTCGGGTGCCCTGGGCGCGAGAGAAAGCCACAGACCCTGGCGCCCTAGCGCATGCCATTGCCATCTTTCTGCGTATCTCCATCGGTGCCGGGCTTGCTTGTGCGGCTGCTCGCACTAGCGCCACGCCGATGTCCCCTTGGTGGGCACTGGGCCTGGGGGCAGCCGCTCCCATGGTTCTAGAGAAACTCATCATTCTAATCCCGCTCACCGCCCGCACCCTGTTGGAGTCAACTCCCCAAACGGCACCGCAGGCTTCAGAGGTGCCAGCGGTTGGGGCAACAACGTCGACCAGAGTCAACGGCACGCCACGGGGCGAGCCGCCGGCACAGACGGGCATGCTGCACCCAGATCCTCTAGAAGCTGAGCCATCCGAAGCCGCGCCATCACACCAGGAGCACGGAGGAGGATGAGTCATGCGCCCCGACAGCCTGGCCGGGCAGATCATCGCTGTGCTTTCGCGCCGCGCCTCCAGCTTCCAGCGCCTGCCCTCCGAACCGCGCAACGGCCTGGTTCGGCTCCTGAGCGGCCTCTTCCCAAACAGAACCCCGCCTCCAGCATCGCTGGCCAGCACGTCAGCCCCCCAAAGCCAGCCGCCTTCGGATACACCGACCGGCAACTTCGACGCCAGCATGCCCGCATCAATGCGGACATCCGTCCAAGCATCCGAGAGTGAGAGCCTGGTCGACATTGTTCCCTCTACTCGGGCCACGAACGCTCCGCGCGCTGGCGGGATGTACTTCGCTGCACTGCTCGCCCGTACCGAAGACGGGTGGGAAGTAAGCGACACGGAGCTCGAAGATGTCGAGACCCTGGCCGACCTGGCCGACCTGGCCCGGGAAGCGTCCGCCGACGACGACACTGTGCTCGTGCTCATCGAGCAGGAGGACGCGTGGTTCGGCGTCGTCCGCGTAGACGGCGAGGATGACCCTCGCATCTACGTCTCGAACGCCGAGGCCGCTGCCCACAGCTCGTTCGGCTGGATCCTACTTTCGGATGAAGTGCTGGCTGCGGAGTTTGCCGACGAAGGTGCCGACGCACTGCGCGGCCCGATAGGCGATCACGTGATTCTGGAAGACCTGGGGGTCTCCCAAGAAGAAATTCTTGCGCTCTCCTACGAGGATGATCCTCTGACCGAGCTCGCCGAACTCCTCGGATCCGCCAGCGTGTTTACCACCTTTGAGGCCACGCGTCACTCTGGCCTGTCGGAATGGCCCTGACGTTGTCTCCGGTGCTGCTAAACGTTTTGGCCGCGCAATGCCCATGTGTACGTAGGTGTTGAACAGCAGTTTCGAGCGGCTAACTGATGCGCTCAGCGGACAGGTGAGACGTTCAGTGCACATGGACGTGGCCCGCCTAGTTGAGCAGTCCGCGACGCCGCGGCGGGTTGATCGGCTCCGGCTCGTACGGGGCCAGGAGGATCGCCTCGGCCCGGTCGGGGGACTTCATGCCGCGCCCCTTCATCTGCTTCTTCGACTCAACGACGGAGTAGCCACCGGCATTCGACAGCAGCTTCGGCGTGGAGAGCTGCGCCGCGGACTTCTTGTCGATGCGGAAGCGGAGGCGGCCGCGGCCGGTGGACGGGTCGGGCTGCAGGAGGCTTCTGGTGGCGAGCCACATCTCGTCACGTTTGCGCCAGGGCCGCATGACGGCGCCCGGGTCGTCCTGGGTCGGGTTCTCGGACACCATGACGCCGACGATCTGCGCCTTGTGCTGCCCGTTCTCGCCCCAGGTCTCGAGCATGCTGGTGACGCCGTGGCCGATGCCGTTCTTGTCGACCTTGACGCGGACGGGGTGCGGGGATTTCAGGGCGTCGGCCAGGCGCTGCGCGGCGTGGATCTCCTCGAGGACCTTCTTGGCCACCTTCACCTGGTTGTCGTTGGCGGATCCGGCGGAGGCGTGCCGGTTGTCGATGACGTCGCCCACGCTGCGGGCGATGGTGAACTCGTCGCCACCGTCGGCGGCGACGTCGACGCCCAGGCGGACCCAGGCGCCTTCCTTCACGGTGTGCGTGGCCGTCTCGCCCTCGAGGCCGAGGTCGCACAGGCGGTACCAGCCGGGCCCGGTGGGGTCCGGCGCGTCCAGGGCGTCCTCGATCCAGGTGGGCGGGATGACGAGGCCTCCGCCTCCCTTCGGGAACTTCGCGTAGACCTTCGCGATCACGTACGGGTGATCCTCGCCGTACGAGCGGATGGTGCGGTCCACCCAGTCCTGGTCCGGCATGTGCCGGGCGAGGGTGTGCCGGTCGTGCGTGGAGTCGGGGCAGTCGGTGCAGTACGGCACCCGCTCCCCCGTGATCGCCGGGGAGTCCAGGGAGGAGATGGGCAGGGTGACGGTGGTCGGCTCCTCCGGGTCGTCGCCCTCCTGGCACAGCTCCTCGAACCAGGACGCCGGGTCGTCCATGGCCGGGTTGCCGATCGCCAACATCGCAGCGTGGCCGCCGGTCAGAAGGTTGTTCGTGCCGTGGCCGATCATCGGGGCGATACCGCCGGCCTCGTCGACGATCAGCAGGATGTGGGCCATGTGGATGCCCTGCATGGCCGCCTCGTCGTTCGCGGGGGCCGAGAAGCCGTACGCGGCGACGAAGTCGTGCCCCTGCGGGGTGGGCATCTTGTACTGGACGGTGTCGCAGTAGCCGGGCAGGCCCGCGCGGGGGACGACCTTGCGGATGTGGGGCCAGAGCTGCCGCTGGACCTGGCGGAAGCGGGTCGCGGTGGTGATGCACAGCGCGGTGCCGACCGGGTAGACGTTGACGAACCAGACCGCGGCACGCGCGGCGAGGTGGGTCTTGCCAACGCCGAAGCCGGCCGGGACGGCTACGCGCTTGTGGTCGACGAGCGCGTCGAGGACGTCGCGCTGCAGGCTCCATATGGACTCGCCGAGGATGTCCTCGACGAAGCCAGAGGGAGTGTCCCGCCACAGGCCGTATATGGAGCCGGTGGCCCGCTCGACTTCCCGCATGACGTACGGCCGCTCGCGGGCGCTGATGTCGTGCTTGAAGGCGTGACGGCGGGCGGCAACGGGGGCGCGGAGCAGGACGTCGGCGACGCTGGAGGCGTCGCGGGAGACGACGCCAGGCTTGCGGGCGCGCTGCAGCTCCTGGCGCGAGGGCGCCACGCGGAGGCGCGAGGTGGGGGGCTGCGTGCGGGACATGGCCCGGACGGTGCGGTCTACGACCGTTTTACGTCGCGTTCAAGGGGTTCTGCGGAACAAGTACGCCTCTGAGGAAGGGCGTTTCAGGGATGACGGCCCTTCTTCGGATGCCCTCGGCGGCACCACGTAAAAACGAGGCAAAAGCCGCTTACGAAACAAATACTCTCAACTGGAGGGGGTCCGAATGGCCCTTCGCGGATCCTCCTGGTGAGCCGCGACACCCCCAAGGGCTCGCCTTTGATCTGAAGGTAATTTGCGCGCTACACCTACATGATCCTTCATCAGGTGGTGGAGATCACAAAGCATCAACAGGACCCCGTGTCGCAGATCACAGAGTGGGCGTGCTTTCATCGAACACACGCCGAGGTCAAGAGACCGGGGTGGGCGGCGAATCTCTCTCACCGCGAGAGGAGGTGGAGCCCATGCGGAACATCGGACGAGATCTGATGATCGTCGCTGGCGGCCACTTGCTGGCATACGCCGTGATCTTTCTGACGAGCCCGTTCATGGCGCACCTCACCGCGTAGAGCCCTGAGCCCTGGTAAGCAACCAGGATCTACGCAGTGAGGATCGCCTGTCGGACCTCGACGGTCGTCGCCGACCTGAGAGGCCATGCCCCGAATGTATACCTCTTCGGGGGCTGGGGCGCTCAGTCGGGTCGCGAGACTCGAACTGGGCGCCCTTTGCGTGCGCGGCCTGGCCGAACGGTCCATGCCCAGACCGTCGGCCAGGCCGCGGGGTCCGGCACGGACATGAACGAACGGTCGCCGCCTGCCTGTCAGGGGTGACGCCCGTGCCGGAAGTCTTTGCCGGGGTGAGGTCCTGCACCGGGGAGGTGGAGCAGGACCGTCACTCCGGCTCTCGGGGGTGTGCTGGCTTGGGGTGCTTTCCCCGGGGGGATCTCGGGGGCAGTGAGCCAGCCGCACCTGTAGTACGACAGAGGGCCGGATCTTGTTACACCCCGAGGTCGCGGACGAACACCTGCGGCGGAGTGGCCAGCTTCCAGCGGTTCCAGTAGTCCAGGCGCACGCGGTCGAACCATGAGGACCCGAACAGGTCGTCGTCGGCGATCTTGAGCGGCTTGCCCGCGGCCACCCACTGGGCGATGGCGTCCTCGGCGGCTTTCTGCAGGCGGGCCCGCTCCTCGTCGCTCGGCGGCGCAGGCCGGATGTCGAGGGGGACGACCCTGACAGTGAACGGGCCCATCGTGACCTTGGTGTCCTGCGGTACGGCGGCCTCGAAGCCCTTGCGCATCCGTGCCAGGAGCTCGAGGAGAGCGGCAACGGCGGAGCAACCGGGGCAGGCGCAGCTCTCCGTGGCGGCGTCGCCGGCGGCCGCCGCGGTCTCGGCGGCCGGGGCGTTGAACTTGGCGAGGAGGTCCTGCTCCTCCTCAGCCGCGCGTATGGCCTGCCGGAACAGCTCCATCTCCGACTCGACCACGGTGCGCTCGCTCGCAGTCAGCCGGAACCAGGGGGTCGATTCCTGCCCTGCGCTCTCCAGGAAGCGGCGGCGGGTCTCGTAGAAGTGGCGGGTCAGGTTCGGCGGAAGCGTCGTGCGCGGTGGCGTGGTTCGCGTCGTCATGCCGGGGGGAACGCCAGGCAGCCGGATTCTGTGACACCCCTCCCCTGCTGCTGCGTCTTCTCCCGCTAGAGGCCTAGCGATCACCGGTACGCGCCGATGCCTGAGCGAAGCGAAGGCATCGGAACCTACTTAATGGTGGTACTTGATCTTGTTACTAAAGGGGCCCAGTTCTCCGGAAGCCGGAACTCCGGCGACCCGTAGACCGGCGACCGGAAACCCGTCTCCGGTGACCGGGGACCGAAAACCCGTCTCCGGTCTGACCAGCGGCGGGGCAACAAGAAGACCGGCCCCGATGGTGCTGGGGCCGGTCGGTGTGAGTGGGTGACGGCTTACAGGCCGTGGCGCTGGCGGGCCGTTCGTCGCTGTTTGTAGATCAGATCCCGGTGGACGCCGGCGTGCTCGGCGATCTGCTCAGGCGTCCAGCCATAGGGCGACTGCGACAGGGCGAGCACCGCCTCCTGCATGTAGCGCACTGCGACCTCCCGGCGGGCCCGCGCGGCGTACACGATCGGGGCCGACTTGAGGAGCTTCTCCTCGGCGTCGTCCACCCTCCGGACGCCCGCAGCCTCGGCGGCCTGGACGAGCTCCTCGTTCGACGCAGCGACCGGCAGAGAGTGCTTCTTGTCCTTGAACATCACCGTGGCGAGAGCCTGGCGGTAACCCATGTTCGACAGGCCTGCGGTCTTGGACAAGCCGATGCGCTGCTCGTAGAACCAGAGCTGTGCCAGTGCCTCGTCACGATCGTCCAGGTATGCGCCAAGGTCCGCGTCGGCCTGATGGACGACCTCCCAGGCCTTCACGACCAGGTTGTCCGGGCGCATCTTCGCGACCAGGTCCTCGGGCCGCTCGAGGCCGAGGGCCTTGAGGACCTCCGCCTTGGCGTCCGCGGCGATCTGGCCGTAGTTCGGGGCCTTGATGCGTGGGCCGTACGTGATCCCAGCCTTGGGCATGGTGGCTATTCTCCGTCCGACTGAGGCGCGGTCTTGCGCCGGCGCGCGGTGACTGGGGCAACCCCTGCCTCCACAACGGCGAGAATAGTACACCGAGGTAAATAGTGGCGTCAGGGATGCTGCGACGGTACCGGCACTGACCTGCAACGAAGCCCCGCGAACGCAACGCCGGCGACGACCACGACACGGCCGTGCGTATCGCGTACGTACCGTTGCCCGGGAGCTGGGTTGCAGGGGGTGTCCGTCGTCGCGATCCGGCCGACACCGAGGTTCGGGCCATGCGGGATCCGTGCGACCCACAGCCGGAACGAACCCAGGCGCAGGACTCGAGGGGCGCGCACGCGTGCCTTCACGGTGGCCTTCATCCGTCAGTCCACCATCCCCGCGAGCCCCTTGGCCCGGTTGCGTTTGTACTCGGCCCACTCCTTCCGCGGCATCAGCGTGTACGCCGCCACGGCCACGCGGCCGATGACCAGCTCGAGGCCGGCCTTCGGCGCGGTGCGGTCGTCTCCGTGCAGCATCCAGCCGAGACCGATGATCGGGGCGCGCGCTGTCGGCGACACGGGCCAGATGCCCGCGGTGAACCGGCCGAGGTCGAAGAAGTGCGGCCGCCGCACGGACAGCAGTAGATCCCCGATGAGGAATACGACGGACGTGGTCAGGGACCAGCAGCACCACAGCCCCAGCGCCACCGTCACGGACACGGTCATTTCCCCGGCGCGGTACGCCGTCGGGGCGCTCCAGAAGGGCGAGCGGTAGAAGACGGTGCCGGACAGCAGCCGGTGCTCGGCAATCGTGGCTCCGTCCTCCCACGAGTAGTGCATGGGCGACCGCTTCCGCAGCGACGCCTGGTGAGGGCCCTCGTGGTCGACAAGACGCTGGCAGCGACGCCGTACAGCCTCCGACTCAGCCGGGCACTGGCGGCGCTTCATCGGGCGGCCGCCACGGTCGTGGAGCGCACACCGTCGGGGGTGAGCCGGTACTCGCGGCCGTCGGGGTAGCGCACCAGGACCTCGCCGGGCAGCTCCGGCCGGCGCACCTTCCACCCGGCCTCGTACGACTCGCGCGGGTTGTCCTCGAACCAGCCGTTGCACGTCGTGCAGACAAGCAGCAGGTTGTGGGCCTGGTTGATCCACTCCTCGCGGGCGCCGCCCATACCCCTGTTCACCCGGTGGTGAATGGTCAGGTCCTGCCGTCCGCCGCAGCGCACGCAGGCGCCGCCATCCCGGTCGTAGACGATCGCCTTCACCACGTCGGTGGGACCGGTTCGCCGTCGTGCCTTCACAGCACTGGTCTCCTCGCCTGCCCCGGGCGCCGGACCGGTTGTTCACGGCCCTGGTGGGCGCACCCTGGGGCGAGGCGGGGAGAGTGGACAGCGGCCGCGGCTTACGTCGCGTCGACCGGCTGCGCCTCCCACAGGGTGCGCGCCACGTTCTCCGTGCCCTGCGTGGAGCGGGGTCGGCTCGCACAGTTCCAGCCGGGCCTTGGGCGGCGTTGCGCAACCACCGTCCAGCCGACGGCGCGCAGACTGGCCCCGGTCTCGCCTGCCTGCGTGTACGTGATCAGGCGGTTGTACCCGAGCGCCTTCGCCGCTCGCCACGCTGCTCCGTACAGCAAGCTGTTGGCGTTGCGCACGCCGTCCGTCGCGGTCCGGGTGACCTCGAGCGTCTGGCCGTCGTCGAAGTGCCGGGCGACGGGCCGCCCGGCCATGGCCACGGCGCGCAGAATGCCGTCCTGGTCGGCGGCACCAACGGCGAACACCGCCCCGGCGGGCGGCTTGTGGTGCCGGTGCCACGCGGCAACGAACTCCTTGGCGTCCTTCTGCCGGACCGGCACCAAGTGCAGCCGCGTTCCCTCCTCGCTCATGGCGTCGGTCCCGCGCCGATCGATGGCCGGTCCAGGAGCCTGTGCAGCTGCGCGCACGTGGTCGCGCCCAGGACGTCCTCGGCGAACCCGGGAAGGGTGTCGGCCCACAGGGCGTACGGGGTGCCGTGACGCAGGTACGACAGGACCAGGAGGTCGACGACGGTGGAGTCGTCGAGGATCGCGAAGGTGGCGCGCCGGTCGGCGGCGGGGGCCGCGGTCAGGTGCTCGAGCTGGTCCAGGCGGGCGAGCCAGTCGGGGACGGCCGAGGTGCGCGTGCACAGGCCGGAGTCGACGATGTTCCGGGCGCGGGCCGCGAGGCCGGCGATCCGGGTGCGGGGCGGTGCGACGGTCGGAGACATGGCCGCGGACCGTACGAACGGGCGCGGTTAGCGTCGCGCGCTACCCCTGCGCCTTGAGGTGACGTGACGTGAATCCGTTGCTCTGGGCGCGTCACGTCACCTCGTCGAGAGACGGGCGAACAGGCTGCGCCCGGCCGGGGGGCGCAGGCCGAAGTGCCGTTCGGACTCGGCCTCGAGGTAGTCCCGGCATGCCCGGAGGAACGGCATCGTGAGCTCCCGCTGGGACGTGACGGGGGGCCGGGCGGGGCGTAGAGGTCCAGGCGGCGGACGAGCCACTCGCACTCCTCGACGAGCTGCAGCGCGGCGGCCTGGACGGTGGAGTCGCCGTCGAGGAGGACCCGGGCGTGACGCCGCTTGAGGTCCTGCAGGTGCTCCCACGCCGCCTTCTGCTGCTCGCGTCGGGCCTCCGGGGGCAGCGCGGGCCACGTCTCGACGATGGTGGCGATCTGGTCGGCGGGCTCGGCGAACTTGTCGTACGTCTCCGCGCGGCGCTGGTGGGTCTGGAGCCGGGCCGACCCGTCCGGGCTGGTCTGCTCCCGGCCCGCGGCCACGCCGGCGCGAACGACGAAGCGGGCCACGATCGCGCCCGCGGCGGTGACGGCGAACGCGGCGACGAACGCGGTGGTGGAGTCCATGCACGCAATTCTGCCGAGCAGGTGAGGGGACGCGATACGGATCCGGGGCACCACGTCACCTCTCCTCCTGCCGGTCAGGCCGTGCGGTGCTCGGCGAGCGCCTGCTCGAGCTCGTCGAGGATCGTCACCATGTCGTCGATCTTCACGTAGGAGATCCCGAAGGTGACCGTGCCGTCGTCGTGGACGTCGAACTCGTACTCCGCGTACGTCTGCTCGTCCTCGTAGTGGTACGGCCCAGGCTCGGCCTCGGCGAACCCGCCGGGGCCCTCGTCGAACCAGTCGGCGCCCCACGTCTCCTTCATGGCCTGGCCGACCGCGGCCTTGGGGACGTGCTCGAACTCGATCGTGGCGCGCCCGTGGTCGTCGAGGCACACCTTCCCCTCGCCCTCGCCGGGCTTCTTCCAGCGCAGGGTGGGGCCGTAGCACTGGCATTTCTCGGCGGGGGTCAGGGCGGGGAACGCCGTGGTGAACGCTTCCTGCGCGGCGGACTGCTGGTCGTCCCACGACATTCGCCAGTCGTGCATGGCCTTCATGACGTGCGGTTGCACGCTGCTCCCTTCCGCCCGCGTCGTGGGGCCGCCTGGTGGCGGCCGGGGACACGGCGCGGGGCAAGGGGCGCACCCTGCCGATGACGGAAGGCTTGCGTCCGCTACTGGCGGTCACCCGGTCGGGGTCGCGATTCGAACCCTGTAGCCGGAGCGGCGGGGGGCGTGTCATGGTGTGTGAACGGCTGTCATTAACTGAAATCAGCTGTAGGGCTCAGGGCCCCCGTTCTGGCCTCGGAACCTTCTCGGGGACCCCTCGCCTATCTCTGTGGTCGTCAGCGCCCTGGCATCAGTGCCAGGGGCTGACGGCCCGGTGCAGCTCCACCCCTTCCTGTATGGCGCGCAGCGTCCAGTAGGTCGCCGTCATGAAGGCCCCTGTGATGACGCAGGTCCTACGGACCCGGCGCCACCACGGACGCTGCCCCTTCTTCTGGTTCTTCTCCTGCATGGCACTTCCCAACTGCCTGACAGCGGGGTCAGGCGTCCCGTCCCGGTTTCTCGGGACCGCGGTGTCCGAGAGGGCGCAGGACGGGTCTGGGCTGCCAAGAGCTATCGAAGCACTAGATGTGGGGATTGCCGTATACATGCTGAGGCGGAGACGCCCGGCACCGTGCCCGAAAGTAACCGTCCGGCCACGCTGACGTGCACTTCCTCCTGAACGTGCTGGCTCTGTGCCCTTCACAAGCCCGTCAGCAACCGTGCCACAGCACCAGGCCATGCCAACAAGCGATTAACCAGCGGGGACATCAGGTGAGTTCGCGAACCTTTGCGCAGGCCATCCAGAGCGCGCCCCACACGTGGTCGATCATGAGTCCCGTTGCCCGCTCGGCGACGCGCGCAAAGTCCACGAGCCGCTCCTTCTCCATCTTGAAGACCTTGAGGAACTCCTCCGCCAGGACCGCCGCATCCCGCGCAGCGGCTACCCGCACCGTGGCGCGCGTGGTTGTGACGGGGTTCCCCTGGACCGCCTTCTCCGTCGAGTAGCGGGCGACGAGATCGTGTTCCTCGTCGATGCCGTTGAGCTTGACCACGTCGGGTACGCCCCAGGGCGTGCGCCACTCGGCCGGGCACTCCGCCTCGAGGATCTCCGCGAAGATGCGGGCGAGCAGCAGGTTCACGTGTGCCTGCCCCTCCCGGGTGCCGCCCCCGAGAAGTCGCGCAGCCTTCACGGCCTTCTCTCCGGGCACCTGGTCGGCGGAGGCAGCAAGGAAGAGGTCGGCGACCGGCCGGACCTCGTCCATCGTCGGGCGGCGAACCATGACCCTCTCCCGTCTCGCAGCCTGGTCACGGTAACGGCTGCGCCCCGGGCGGCGAAATGCCGTCCGGGGCGCAGTGAGCGGGATGGGTCAGGCTTCGATGCCGCCGGAGGTGCCGGGGCACTCGGGGTCGAAGACGTTGCACGACCCGTTGGTCGGGTCCGACGGCATGGGTGCGGTCGGCGACGGAGCCGGCCTCGGCGGTTCGCTGGCGGGCGGGGTACTGGGCGACGGGGGCGCGGTCGTCGCCGGAGCCGTCGGGGAACTGGACGGCGTCGGGTCCGGGGCGCCGGAGGAGTCGTCGCCGAGCTTGGACGCAGCGAGCAGCAGGCCGGCCAGGAGCATCAGGAACGCGGCGACCGTCGCCAGGGTGCGCCTGGTGGACGCGGAGAAACGCATGGGAGTCCTTCCGTACGGGAGTTGGCGCGCGGAAGGTCTCCGACGCGGGTTCCTTGTGTCGCGTGCTGCTCGAGGGCCGTCACCTCTTGCCGAAGGAGGCGCGCGGCGGCGCGGCCGGAGCCTTCGGCGCCGCGGGAGCCTTCGGCACGGACGGAACCTTGGCGGCGGGCGCCTTCTGCCGTGGCTGCTGGGCAGACTTCCGGGCGCTACTCCCAGAGTTGTTGGTACTGGCCCCATGGCCGGGGGTGCCGACGTACGGCAGGCACGTCACCGGGTCCACCATGCCCACGGTGGCCGGTGGGCAGCGGCGGGAGGTGCTGTCGGCGTCGGCGTCGGCGAAGTGGACCAGGAGCGCGAACAGCACCACCAGGCCGAACACGAGGAACCCGGCCGCGAGGGCGATGATCAGGCGGGATCGGCGGTCGTCGGTCTGCGGGAACTTGGGGTTCACGGCGGGGCCTTCCACTCGAGGTGATGAGGCAGCGGATCGTGGAGGCCGGGAACGTCTTGCGTCGCGCGCTGCGGAATCGGCTTGCCCGGACGGGTCCGGGCCGGCCAGGGTGTGATCACGCACGGCGCTGCGCATCAACTGGAGCGAGGCGGGGCGGGCCGAGAGGCCGCCACGATCAACTGCCTCCGGTGCCACGAGGGGTTCGATTCCCCTGCAGAGGCCGTGCGTTTTCATGCCGTCGGCGCCCTGGCCTGCCGTTCCTACTCGAGGGGCGGCGCCTACAGTCGAGGCATGAGCACGATCCCGGAGCCGGAGCAGGCCCGCCCGTGGCGCTCGGAGGACGGGCCCAAGCCCGAGGTGTGGACGTGGCCGAACAACGACCGTCCGGCGCTCAAGGTGTGGTCGGCCGGGGCGTGGCGGTACGCGCGGGTGATGGCGCGGCAGAACTGGGCGGACGGCACCGTGCGCTACCAGGTCGAGGTGGACCTACGCGGGGACACCATGGTTACGATCCGCACGTACCAGTGGCCACAGCCCGGGTTGCGGAAGGGGTACGGCAGCGGCTCTGAGCCGTCCAGGGCGGCCGACGAGCGGCGGCAGGGGAACATGCCCCAGCGCGGCCCCGCCGGACGCTGACGGGACCGCGCAGGCGTTCGGCTACAGGTAGCAGTCCTGCAGCTCCGCGGCCAGGACGTCGCCGACGAGCGGGGCGTCGGTGAGGAGCACGCGGACGGGGCGGCCGTCGACCTCGAGCGGGACGACGGAACCGGCCGGGACGGAGTTGGGGAAGATGATGAGGCAGCCGGAGTCGTGCGCGGCGTTAACGACGAGGTAGGTGCGGACGGGGCGAGTCATGGTCTGGCGCCTCTCGAGCGGGGCGGGCACGCCCCCTGTGGGCGAGCCCTTCGCCCCTTCGCTGAGCTCAGGCTGAACGGGACAGTGGTTTGATTGCTGCAGCGCGGCGGTACGACCAGGACACGACGGCCAGCTCTGCGACGGGGAAAGCGCAGGTCACGCGTTTTCGAGCCGAAGGGTCTCAAAAAAAATCCTCCGCGCGTCTACTTGATCATGAGCAATCCGTCTCGTTTTCTCGTACGTAGGCCTTGTCTTCGCTACGTACTCCGATCTGGACGACGAGTGTTCGCGCGGGTGACCCTCGGATACGAAAGCGGTCCCCGATGCCGTCGCTGCCATCTTTTGGCGTGTTGAAGCCCCTCCTCGTCGTTGCCCGCATACTTCCCCTGCTCGTGATCGTGTGTCTGTCCGCCCCCGCATGGGTGCTCTGGGTGTTCCTCCCAGAGTCCCGGCAGCAGAGGGTGCTGGACATGGTCAAGGAACTTGCCGCCTGGGCCTGCGATGCGACGAAGCCCGAAGACGAGCCGAACAAGACGAAGCCCCAGCTCCCCAACGCCAACGGGGCGCAGGGAACCGGGGCCAGGTCGTCACCGCCGGCTGTCAGGCCGTCACGTCAACGTCCCCCTGCTGGAGGGGCCCAGCAGGCATCGCACCGCCAGCGTGCTTCAAGGCCATCCGGGCAGCGACGAGAGCGCCACCGGTGATGCCCGCCTGGGCGCACTTCTCCCACCATCCATGCGCGTTCACGGCGGCCGTGGCCCCCCGGAGGTCGTCGAACAGCCGGTCGTACTCTGCGGCCTGTTCGTCCGTCCAGTCAGGCGACGCGGGCCGTCCAGCGCGCTCTCTGCCCCGCTCGGTCTCGTCCGGCCAACCGGGATGCGGCTCACGGGGCCCCACGGGAGCCGCTTCTGCAGGGCGTGGAGAGCGGCGTACGTCTCGGCCAGTTCCCGCTGTCCCTCCACCAGGTCGGCGGGGAAGGTGTGCGGGTTGAACGGCTGCTCGGCGGGTCTGTCGTCCTTCGGGGCGGGCGCGGTGGTGCTCATGGTGCGAAGGGCAAATCGGGCCACTGACAGCGCCGGGTCCTGGGAACGGAGACGGCCTGGGCACGCCCCTGCCGGGACTGGCACGTCACCTGACGGGCGCCCGCGGCCTGTCTCGCCGCTCCTGCACTACAACTACGCAGACGACACAGAAGTCTCATGAGAGCCCCCCCGCCCTACCCGACCTCGAGGGAGAACCCTTGGACACGCTTCTGCAGTGGATGTTGTACGTCGTGACAGAGCCGATCCGGGCTGCAGTCGCGCTCCTGCTCATCCTCCTGGCCTGTTTCGTGTTCAGCCTGCCCGCGCTCCTCGGCAAGGGAATCGGAGCACTCGAGCGCGGCGTCGTTACTCTGCTCGTGCCGTCCCGCCGCGCCGCACGGCAGAGCCAGCGGAGCGACGAACGCGCGCGAAAGCAGTGGATGCGCGACGAGATGGCCCTGCTGCAGCGGGAGATCGCCGAGTACGGCAAGGAGGAAGCATCCCGCCGTCAGAGGGAACGCTTCAACGTGAGGTTCTAGTAGGACTCCGTTACGTCTGCCTGTGGGTCCTGTTTGGGGGCATGTTGAGGGTGTGGACGCACATGAAGTGAACCGTGCTCGGGCGAAGTTGGCGTTATTCGTGGCTGATGTGTTCGCCTCGGTGCCGCGCAAGGACCAGCGGGCCAAGAGCGACTGCTATCTGCGGGGGCTGATGCTGGACGGACGGCGCAAGTCGATCCAGCCGATGGCTGAGCGGCTGCCGGACGGCAACGAGCAGAACCTGCAGCAGTTCGTGAACCAGTCGACGTGGGATCCGGTGCCGGTGCGGCGACGGATCGCGCAGCGGATGGTGCCACAGATCGGCCCGGATGCCTGGGCGGTCGACGACGTGTCGTTCCCCAAGGACGGGAAGATGTCGGTGGCGGTCGCCCCGCAGTACTGCGGGGCGCTGGGCAAGCAGGCCAACTGCCAGGTCGCGGTGAGCGTGCACGCGGTCTCCGACACCGCCTCCTGTCCGCTGCAGTGGCGCCTGTTCGTGCCCCAGGAGTGGGCGGCCGATCCGGTCCGTCGACGCAAGACGGGGATCCCTGAGGAGATCGGGCACCGGGAGAAATGGCGCCTGGCCCTGGACGCCATCGATGAACTGGCCGGATGGGGTCTGGTCCCGCCGGTGGTGGTGACCGACGCCGGCTACGGGCAGAACGCTGACTTCCGCGACGGACTGGAACGTCGGGGCATCGGTTACGTGGTGGCGATCCGCTCGGATGTGACCGTCCACCCGCATGATGCGGTGCCCACGGCCCCCGCCTGGTCCGGCAACGGCCGCAAGCCGCAGCCCCGCTACCGCGGCAAGCCGTCCCCGGTGGCCGCACTCGCGGCCGACCATGGGCGGCAGGCCTTCACCGAGGTGACCTGGAGGGAAGGCTCCCGCGGACCGATGCGCTCACATTTCCTGGCGCTGCGGGTGCGGCCGGCCGGGGTCAGAGCCCGACGCCTCTCCCAGGCCGCCGCCACCGACCCGGGCAGCTGGGACGGTGTCCTGCCCGAGGTCACACTGCTGGTCGAATGGCCCGCAGGCGCCGAAGCACCCACCGACTACTGGCTGTCCAACCTGCCCGCCGACACCCCGATAGCCAAGCTGGTCCGCCTCGCGAAGATCCGCTGGCGGATCGAGATGTGTCAACCACAGTGCACTCATATAGGGGAACTGGCTGTTTGATCTCCGTGTTGGGCGGCGGTGGGTGGTTCGGTGTCGGTCCAGCGTA
>NZ_JBEXXQ010000040.1:0-102539 GCF_040630525.1 Streptomyces sp. NPDC005799 | reverse complement strand
ACGTTCGGCTGCGTCCGCCTCGTCTACAACAAGGCGCTGGAGGACCGCACGCGGGCCTGGTACGGCGAGCAGCGCCGGATCTCCTACGTGCAGTCCTCGGCCGCGCTGACGGAGTGGAAGAAGACGGAGGAACTGGCCTTCCTGACCGGGGTGTCCTCCGTGCCGCTGCAGCAGGCGCTGCGGCATCTGCAGGCGGCGTTCGGCAACTTCTTCGCCAAGCGCGCCCAGTACCCCCGCTACAAGAGCCGCAAGACCTCCCGGGCGTCGGCGGAGTACACCCTCAGCGCCTTCACGTGGCGTGACGGGAAGCTGACGCTGGCGAAGATGGACGAGCCGCTGGACATTCGCTGGTCGCGTCCCCTCCCCGAAGGGGCGGAGCCGACCACGGTGACCGTGTCCCGTGACGCGGCGGGCCGCTGGTTCGTGTCCCTGCTGTGCCAGGACACCCTCATCCCGGCGACGACGAACACGGTCGGCCTGGATGCCGGGATCACCTGTCTGGTCACCCTGTCCACCGGAGAGAAGATCACCAACCCCCGGCACGAACGCAGGGACCGCGCACGGCTGGCCCGCGCGCAGCGGCAGATGTCGCGGAAGGCGAAGGGCTCGGCCAACCGGGAGAAGGCCCGGCGCAAGGTCGCCAAGGTTCACACGCGGATCGCCGACCGACGCCGCGACTTCCTGCACAAACTGTCCACTCGACTCGTCCGTGAGAACCAAACGGTCGTGATCGAGGACCTGACCGTCCGCAACCTGCTGACAAACGGCAGGCCCGCGCGCGCCATCTCGGACGCGGCCTGGACGGAGCTGCGCATGATGCTGGAGTACAAGTGCGCCTGGTACGGGCGCGAACTCGTCGTGATCGACCGCTTCTTCCCCTCCAGCAAGCTGTGCGGGGCCTGCGGCACGGTCCGCGGGAAGCTGCCGCTGAACGTGCGTGAGTGGACGTGCGAGTGCGGCGCGGTGCATGACCGGGACGTGAACGCGGCACGCAACATCCTGGCCGCCGGGCTGGCGGCGTCTGCCTGTGGAGATGGTGTAAGACCTCAACGGGAGTCCTCCCGGACGGGGCGGTCGTCGGTGAAGCAGGAACCCCAGCGGGCGACCGCTGGAATCCCCCGCCTTTAGGCGGGGGAGGAAGTCAAGGCAGGTCTTCCTCTTCTTCGGTCGGATGGCCGGGGGGTGCGCTCGTCGGCGGCGCGTTGTTTGTCGGAGGGATGCCGCTCAGTCGGCGGGTACGCCGACGTCGCTCCGCTCCGGCGCGTCGGTGCTCTGGTCGGGGAAGTCACGTCGCCGCATCAGGGCGAAACCGAGAAGCCCGCCCACGATGGCGACGATCCCGCCGACTCGCATGACCAGGTCGAGCCCTGCGATGAAGGCATCGTTGGCGGTCTTGGCGACGAGGGCGCGCTGTTCGGGTGGCACGGCGCCGGCCACCTCGGTGAGCCGGCCGGCGGAGACCATGTCCGTCAGCTTGGCCGTCTCCGGTGCGGGCAACCGGCCCGCGGCGTCGATGGCGCCCGAGAAGTCGTGCGCCATCCGGTTGTGGGCCATGGAACCGAAGGCGGCGATCCCCAGGGCGACGCCGCCCTGCTGGAAGGTCTCGCTGATGCCGGACGCCATGCCGGCCCGGGACAGCGGCACCAGGGACACGGCCGCCGAGGCACGCACTGGGTTGAACACGCCCATACCGAATCCGGCGAGCAGCATGCCGGGCAGCAGGGCCGTCCACTCGGAGTCCGCGGTGATGTCGCGGGCGGCCAACATGCCCAGCCCGAGCGCGACACAGCCGATCCCGACCAGCAGCCGGGCCGGCATCCGATCGGAGAACGTGCCCGCCACGGCCGCCGCGACGAACAGCGCGAGCGTGAGCGGCAGGTAGCGCACTCCGGTGCCGTACGCCGAGAAGCCGAGGATGTACTGCATGTACAGCACCTGGAGCAGGATGGCCACGTTCAGTGCCGCGTTGGCCGCCACGGTCGCGATCCCGAGGCCGTTGAAGGAGCGGTTGCGGAACAGGTCCAGGTCCAGCATCGGCTCCGGCGTGCGCCGTTCGATCAGGACGAACAAGGGCAGCAGGGCGGCGGCACCCACGAAAAGGGCGACGATGAGCGGGTCCGTCCAGCCCTGTGCCTCGCCGCGGATCAGGGCGAAGACGAGCATGGTGAGCGCGACCGAGAAGACGATGAGACCGAGCCAGTCGATCCGCTTGCTGTTCGGGTCGCGGGACTCGGCGGCCCGGGCCAGCATGACCGCCATCACCAGGAAGCCGATGGGTACGTTCAGCAGGAAGATCCACCGCCAGCTGACGGCGGTGAGCGCGCCGCCGATCAACGGCCCGAGTGCGACGGCCAGTCCCGTGACGCCGCCCGAGATGCCGAAGGCGATGCCGCGCTGCTTGCCGTGGAAATGGTTGGCGATCAGCGCGGGTGAGACGGCGTACATCACCGCACCGCCGACGCCCTGGACGGCCCGGGCGGCGTTGAGCATCCCCGTGCCGGTGGCCAGGCCGCACGTCAGAGAAGCCAGAGCGAAGATCCCGAGCCCGATGACGAAGACGCGACGTCGCCCGAGCCGGTCGGCCAGGGTGCCGGCCGCGAGCAGGAACGCCGCCAGCGTCAGGGCGTAGGAGTCGATGACCCACTGAAGGTCGAAGAAGCTGGAGTCCAGTGAGCGCTGCATGTCGGGCAGGGCAACGTTCACGACCGTCACGTCGAGCAGCAGCATGAACGTCGCCACTGAGACGGCGCCGAGCATCCACCATTTGTTGGGGCGCGCAAAGGAGTTGCGGGGCGGGTCCGGCGTGGGCTTGGTCGTCGTACCGATGTCGCTGTCGGCCATCTAGGGCACTCCGGAGGGGGGAAGAACACGGAGGGAGACGTGGACACACCTGGGGCGTGCACACGTGGCCGAGACTAGGGAGCCGACTGACAGCGGCAGACCAGCCCAGCTGCAGGGGAACTTCAAGAATCTGTGCGGCGGACATGACGTCCGCGACTGAACGGCTGCGGGTCTCCGTACGTACTAAGGACGTCAGTAGATAAGAAGACATCAAGGGAGAACCCAGTGTCCCGCCACCGTATCGCTCTCGCCCTGGCCGCCGGCGCGGCCTCGACGCTGCTGCTCGCCGCCTGTGGCTCGTCAGCCGGCAGCTCTGCCGACACCAGTGGCGCCGCGCCCGCGGCCGGGGTCGGGTCCACCGCTCCGGCGGGCGGCGGCACCACCGCTGCGGCCGGCAACGGCGGGAGCGGCGACATGGTCAGTACGAACATGCTGATGGCCAAGCAGATGTCCGGCATGGGGACGGTCGTCACCGACGCCAAGGGCTGGACGCTGTACCGCTACGCCAAGGACCAGGTGAACATGTCGATGTGCACGGACAGTTGTGCCCAGACCTGGATGCCGGTGATGGCGGACGGCAGTGTCCAGGGGATGGGCGTGCAGGCCAAGATCGGCACGGTGGCCCGGAATGACGGGATGAAGCAGGTCACCCTGGCCGGCTGGCCGCTGTACCGCTACATGGGTGACACCAAGGCCGGGGACATGAACGGACAGGGCAAGAACGGCGCATGGTCCCTCGTCACACCGGCCGGCAAGATGATGGCCATGTCGGACGGTGCGTCTTCCTCGCCCGCGAACGGCTCGGGCGCGAGCCCCAGCATGTCAGGCATGCCCGGGATGTAGGGGTCGGCTCCCTGTGTCACCGTGGCGGGGATTAGTACGAGGCGGGCCACGCGGCACCAGGGGTCCGCTCTCGTGCTCTGGAAGCAAGTGCACGAGATACCCCGCCCGGGTATAGTGGCGGTCATGGTCGAAACAGGTGGACGCGGAAGGCGATGAGGGCAGCGACGAACCGACGCCCCGTAGCCCGCGGCGGCGCAGTGCGCTGGACGTGGGCCGCTGTCGTCGCGCTCCTGGCCGCACTCGCCGTGCTCGCGCACCATGACATGACCGCCGCTGCCCTGCGTGGCCCGGCCATGAGCGCGATGCCCGGCATGGACCACACCTTTGCGGCCATGACGTCGACGGCCGCCGAAACCGACCACGGCGAGGCCCTGCAGACCGAAGCCCCGGCCACGGACGACGACGGCGGCGCCTGCTCGGGCCCCGCGATGCAGCACTGCTCGTCCGGAGACGTGGGCACGCCCCAGTTGCTCGTGCCGCCTTCCGCCGTGCCTCGGGTCGGCCATGGCGACGCCGCGTACGCCCTGCCGGCCGGTCACGGGCCTCCCACCGTGTCGCACCACGCGCCCCCTGACCTCTCCGTCCTCTCCCGGCTGTTGATCTAGGCCGTACCCCGAGGGCTCATCCGCTGCGTTCGCCATCCGTATGCGAGCGGAGCCGCCCTGACGTACCCCGATCAACGGCACATCGTGAAGAGGACTCCCATCATGAACAGCATCAACCGCCGCTCCGTCCTGCTGGCCGGAATCGGCGTCGCCGGTGCGGGCGCGCTCGCCGCGTGCAGCAGCGGCTCCGGCGACTCCGGCTCGGGCGCCCTGGTCAACCCCTCGGGCTCTGCGGTCGCCGCGGCCGAGAAGAAGCGCAGGAGCACGGGCCGGACCCGGAACGTGACCCTCACCGCCGCCCGCGCCATGCTCGACCTCGGGGGCGGGATCATGGCGAACAGCTGGGCCTTCAGCGGCCGGACGCCGGGCAAGGAACTGCGCCTGTCCGTCGGCGACACCCTCGCCGCCGAGCTGTCCAACCAGCTCCCGGACAAGACCACCACCTCCATCCACTGGCACGGCATCGCCCTGCGCGCCGACATGGACGGCGTGCCCCCGGCCACCCAGGCCGCCGTGCGCTCCGGCAGCAACTTCACCTACCGGTTCATCGCCGACGCCCCCGGCACGTACTTCTTCCACCCGCACGTCGGCGTCCAGCTCGACCGGGGCCTGTACGCCCCGCTGATCGTCGAGGACCCCAAGGAGCCGTTGTCGTACGACGACGAGTGGGTGGTCGTCCTCGACGACTGGGTCGACGGCGTCACCGGCACCCCCGACGAGGTCTTCGCCGAGCTCAAGCAGGGCATGGGCGGCATGGACATGGGGGACATGGACACGGGAGGCATGGACATGGGCGGCTCCAGTCCCAGCCCGAGCAGTTCCTCCGGCGACATGGGGGACATGGGCGGGATGGACATGAGCAGCATGAGCATGAACGGCGGGACCTCCGATGCGGCGGGCGCCTCGCCGTCCGCCTCCGGCGGCATGTCGATGAGGTTCATGCTCATGGGCGCCGAGAGCAAGCTGCTCGGCGGTGACGCCGGCGACGTCAGGTACCCGTACCACCTGGTCAACGGCCGCGTCCCGGCCGACCCCGACATCTACACCGGCAAGCCGGGCAAGCGGGTGCGGCTGCGCATCATCAACGCGGGCGGCGACACGGCGTACCGGGTGGCGCTCGGTGGTCACCGGCTGACCATCACCCACACCGACGGCTTCCCGGTCCGGCACCAGCAGGTGGACGCCCTGCTGGTCGGCATGGGCGAGCGGTACGACGTGCTGGTCACCCTCGCCGACGGTGTCTTCCCGCTGGTCGCCCTCGCCGAGGGCAAGGCCGCGAGCGGCATGGCACTGGTCCGCACCGGCTCCGGCAGCGCGCCGAAGCCCACGGTCCGTCCGCAGGAGCTGGACGGCATGATCATGACCGCCTCGCAGCTGACGGCGGCGGACGACGTCCGGCTCGACTCCAAGAAGGCCGACCGGGTGCACCGCATCGAGCTGACCGGCAGCATGGGCAGGTACGACTGGGGCATCAACGGCAAGCGGTTCGACATGAACAGCCCGACCGCGAACCCTGTCCTGGTGAAGCAGGGCGAGCGGGTCCGGCTGGACTTCGTCAACAAGACCACCATGTGGCACCCGATGCATCTGCACGGTCACACCTACCAGCTCGGCACCGACGGCCCGCGCAAGGACACCACCATCGTGCTGCCGAAGAAGACGGTGTCCGTGTTCTTCGACGCGGACAATCCCGGCCAGTGGATGATGCACTGCCACAACGCCTACCACGGCGAGTCGGGGATGATGGCGCTGGTGGCCTACCAGGCCTGACACGTCCCGATGGGCTCCTCCCTCCGCACGGTTCAAGCGGTGCGGAGGGAGGAGCCCTGGGCCGGGAAGGGTGTTGTCAGACGCGGACGCCGAACATGAAGGGCCCGCCGATGGTGCCCATCGACTCGTAGCGCACGTTGGTGCCGGTGCGCGGGGCGTGCAGGATCTGGCCGTTGCCCGCGTAAAGACCCACGTGGTGCAGGTCGTTGAAGAAGAAGACCAGGTCGCCGACCTTGAGGTCGCTGACCGAGGTGATCCGGGTGCCTATGGTGGCCTGCGCCTGCGAGGTGCGCGGTATGGAGACACCTGCCTGGGCGTAGGCCCAGGACGTCAGTCCCGAGCAGTCGAAGGAGGACGGGCCGGTGGCGCCCCACACGTAGGGCGTGCCGATCCTGCCCTGGGCGGCCTGGAAGGCGGCGGCGGCCCGGCCGGAGGCGGACGGGGTGCTGCCGAGGTTCACGCGCTCGGTGGAAGAGCGGTTGGCGCGGTCCTCCTCGGCGGCGAGCGTCGCCTTCTCCTGGGCGGTGAGGCTGTTGAGGAGCTTCTGTGAGGCGGCGAGTCTGCCCTGGACCTCCTTCTTCTTCTTGCCCAGTTCGGTGCGGGTGGCCGCGAGGTCCTTGAGTTTCTCGGTGGCCTCGGCGCGCTGCTGGGCCAGTGCGCGCTCTTTCTCCTGGATCTGCTTCAGCGTCGCGACCTGCTTGCCGCTCACCTGGTCGAGGGCCGACGCCTTGTCGAGGTAGTCGTCCGGGTCGGAGGAGAGAAGGAGCTGTACGGAGGGATCGATGCCGCCGCTGCGGTACTGGGCGGTGGCCATGGCGCCGATGCTGTCGCGCAGCGCGTTGAGCTCGCCCTGACCGCGGGCGACCCTGTCCTGGAGGGCGGAGATCTCCTTCTGCAGCTTGTCCTGCTTCTCCTTGGCCCCGTCGTACTCCTCGGTGGCCTTCTCGGCCTCCTCGGACAGAGCGTCGACTCTGGCCTTGACTTCGTTCTTGCTCGGCTTGACGCCCGGCGCGGCGGTGGCGGCCTGGGCGCTGAACGCGACGGCAGCGGCGGCGGCCGAGGTGAGCACGGTCACACGGGTGCGACTGGGTTGCTTCGGTCGACGATGCGTTGTCATCCTCTGACGACTCCTCCGAGATGCGCTGCCACATGTGATCATGTCTTCGTTGCAACTTAGTAGATTCGTAGATTGGCTGGCAAGCCGCACCGGTGAGATGCAGCGCGTGGGTGGCCGAGGAGGATGGGAGCGCCGTCAATCGTCCGTGCGTTTACCTGCGTTGCGCAGGGCCTTGCGGAGTGCGGCGAGTTCGCCGGGTGCCATCTTGTTGATGAAGTGGGTGAGTGCCACGGGGCGGTCCTCGCTGGCCTCGAGGGCGTCCTCCATGAGGGCGGCCGCGTACTCCTCACGGGTGCGCACGGGCTCGTACAGCCAGGCCCGGCCCTCCTTCTCCTCGCGCAGCAGCCAGCCCTTGGTGTGGAGGATGTTGGCCACGGTCATCACCGTCGTGTACGCGACGGGCCGGGTGCGGTTGATGTCGTCGACCACCTCGCGCACGGTCGCCGGCCGCCGCCATCTCCAGAGGCGGTCCATGATTTCTGCCTCCAGCTCCCCGAGCCGCCGCATGACCGTGTCTCCCTCTCCGCTGTGAATCCCACGCCAATCGTAGAGTGCGGGCGCGCTGCCGGGAGTGTGAAGGGTGCGCACGGCCGACCGTGGCCTCGGGGGGTGTGCGACTCCCGTCCAGCAGCGCGAGCACCGGTCCACCGGCCAGGCCGGGTACCACGGAAGCCGGCCACCGGTGACGCGGCTTTTCATCGCCTTCCGGCCACTGCCGCGCTGTCGCGCAGGAAATCCGCGAAGGCCTCGGCGGCCGGGGTCAGGGCGTGGTCGCTCATGCGGACCAGGAGGATGCGGCGCACCGGGGCGGGGGGTAGCAGGGGAAGGACGCTGACGCCTCCTCGGATGCCCTCCAGGGCCAGGGTGGGGGCGAGGGCGACGCCGATGCCGGCGGCCACCATGGCCTGGGCCTCCTGGTAGTCGTGGGCCTCGTAGGCGATCTGCGGCTCGAAGCCGGCCGCGCGGCAGCTGCGGGTGAGGGCCTCGGCCACCGGGTGGTGGTCGGCGCGGGTGATCCACGCGTCGTCGGCGCAGTCGGCGAGTGCGGCCGACGGGCGGCCGGCGAGGGGGTGGTCCTGGCCGACGAGGAGGGCGGGAGGGTCGTCGGCGAGCGAGGTGACGACGATGTCCTCGCGGTCGATGCGGTTCCAGTCGTAGTCCCACATCAGGGACATCTCGATCTCGCGGTTCTCCAGCATCGCCCAGAGCCCCGCGATACGGGCGCTGCGCACCGTCAGCCGTACCTCGGGGTGCGTCCGGCGGAAGGCGATCACGGCGCGGGGGAGGAGGGAGGCGCCGACGGTGGGGAAGGTGCCGACGCGGAGGGTGCCGGCACGCAGTCCGGCGAAGTCGGCGAGTTCGTTCTCCGCGGCCGTCAGTTCGCGTTCGATCCGCTCGCCCCGCTCGGCCAGCGCGCGTCCCGCGTCGGTGAGGGTGACGCCCCGCGCATGGCGCTCGAGCAGCGGCTGCCCTGCTTCCGCTTCCAGGCGGCTGACCTGCTGCGACACCGCTGACGGCGTGTAGTTGAGGGCACGGGCGGTCGCCGTGACCGAGCCCCGTCGGGCGACCTCGGTGAAGAGCAGGATGCGCCGGACGTCGAGCACCTCGCCACCTCCAGCATTCACTTCAGCTTAATACCCATGCAGATTTCCGAGATTGTACTTCACGCTAGCCGCGGCCACTGTGGATCGCACCAGGCACGGAAGTGCCGTAAGGCTTTCCCCAAGGAGTCTGTTGTGTTGCGTCTGCAGGGCGAGATGATCCGCGGAGGTACCAGCAAGTGCTGGATCTTCGACCACCACGACGTGGTGGCGACCGGCGTCGACGCCGACACCCTGCTGCTCGCTGCCTACAACGCCGCCGACCCCCGCCAGATCGACGGCGTCGGCGGTGCATCCTCCACCACCTCCAAGGCAGCGATCGTCCGCACCTCGACGAGGCCGGGCGTCGACGTCGAGTACGCCTTCGCCCAGGTCGGCATCGGCGACGAACGCGTGGAGTGGGCCAGCAACTGCGGCAACTGCGCCACCGCCGTCGCCCTGTACGCCGTCCACAACGGCCTGGTACCGATCACGCCGGACTCGACCACGGTCCGGATGCTCAACGTCAACACCGGTGCCCGGCTCAGCGGCACCATCCCCACCCCCGGACAGGCCGCCCCCGACGCGGGAACGGCCCGGGTGCCCGGCACCGCAGCGCTCGGAGTGCCGGTGCTCCTCGGCTTCGAGGACCCCGCGGGCACCTCGACCGGCAGGGTCCTGCCCACCGGCCATGCCGTGGACACCCTGACCGGGCCCTCCGGCACCGTCGAGGCGTCCCTGGTCGATGCCGGCGCGCCGGCGGCGTTGCTGGAGGCCAAGGCGTTCGGACTCGACGGCAGCGAGTCCCTCGCCGACTTCGCCACGACGGTGCCCGCACTCACCGTGCTGCGCCGGCAGGCCGCCCTGGCCATGGGACTGGCCCGGGAGACCGACCCCGTCAGCCACGCCGTCCCGAAGGTCGGAGTGGTCGCCCGTCCTGTCGCCTACCGCACCACCGACGGCACCCTCGTCCCACAGGACGAGTACGACCTGGCCGTCCGCATGGTCTCCATGCACGCGCCCCACCCGGCGATCGGCCTCACTTCGGCCGTCGCGCTGGCCACCGCAGCCGCCATCCCCGGCACCCTCGCCCACCGCGTCGCCCGGCAGACCGCCGACGGGACGCTGCGCCTGGGCACCCCGGCCGGTGTCATCACAGCCCGAGCCGTCCCCGCCGCGGACGGCGCGTCCCCCACGGTGCTGCTGCACCGCGCCGCCCGCCGCATCGCCCGAGCCGAACTCCTCGTTCCCGTCCTGGAAGGACGCCCCGCATGAGCCGCAACGACGCCGCCCCGGGTACCGCCACCGCTCCACCCGGCCGCCTGCGCAGGCTGCTGTCCCTGCTCTACGTCCAGTGTCTGATCGGCGTCCTGGCCGGGGCCGCCGTCGGCTGGCTGTGGCCGTCGTTCGGAGCCGATCTGAAACCCCTGGGCGACGGGTTCATCGCGCTGGTCCGCATGATGATCGCACCCGTCATCTTCTGCACCGTCGTCCACGGCATCGCCTCCATGGGCAACGCGCGCGCCGTCGGCCGGGTCAGTCTCAAGGCGCTGATCTACTTCGAGGTCCTGACGACCGTCGCCATGGTGACCGGTCTGGTGGTCGTGAACGTCGTCCAGCCCGGCAGCGGGCTGCACGTCGACCCATCGAGCCTGTCGGTCAAGGGTCTGCCGCCGGAGGCGACGGCGAGCCACGAGAGCGTCGCCGCCTTCGTCCTCGCCATGATCCCTGACACCCTGCTCAGCGCGCTGACCGGCCACGAGATCCTGCCCGTGCTGCTGGTGTCGGTGCTGTTCGGCTTCGGCCTGAACGCCGCCGGCGGGACGGGCCGGGGAATCACCGAGGGCGTCGAGAGACTGTCGAGGGTCCTGTTCACGCTCATCCGCTGGATCATGCGGCTGGCCCCGATCGGTGCCTTCGGTTCCATGGCCTTCACCATCGGCAACTACGGACTGGAAACGCTGCGCCACCTCTTCCTGCTGGTCGGCTCCTTCTGGCTCACCGCCCTGTTCTTCGTCCTGGTCGTGCTCGGCGCCGTCATGCGCGTCAACGGCCTGCGCCTGCTGCCCTTCCTCCGCTACATCAAGGAGGAACTGCTGATCGTGCTCGGCACGTCGTCCTCCGAGCCGGTGCTGCCCCGCATGATGGCCAAACTGCAGCACGCGGGCGCCTCGAAGCCAGTCGTCGGAATCACCCTGCCGGCCGGGTACTCCTTCAACCTCGACGGCACCGCCATCTACCTGACCATGGGCTCCGTTTTCCTCGCCCAGGCCCTCGGCATCGACCTCAGCCTCACCCAGCAACTCTCCATGCTCGCCGTCATGCTGCTCACCTCCAAGGGCGCGGCCGGTGTCACCGGCTCCGGCTTCATCGCCCTGGCGGCCACCCTCAGCGCCGTACCGCACGTGCCCGTCGCCGCCCTGGCCCTGATCTTCGGCATCGACCGCTTCATGTCCGAGGCCCGCGCCCTGACCAGCGTGGTCGGCAACGGGGTCGCCACGCTGGCCGTGGCCAAATGGGAGGGTCAGCTCGACGAGGAGCGTGCCAGGGCCGTCCTGCGCGGCGACCTTCCGTTCACGCCAGTGCCCGAGGCCGAGCACACCGCCGTCCCGCAGACCGACCCCGCGGCCGGAGCGAAGCCCGAAGCGACCGATCCCGAGGCTCCGGCCGGAAGGGACCGCGAACCGGTGCCCGCCGCGGGCTGACACCGCCTCACCGCCGGTCCGGAGCAAGAGCTCCGGACCGGCCCTTGCTCACCGTTCCTCACGGCCCGGCCGGATGACACGTGCAGTCCCCCCGGCCGAGCAGCCGGGCGCGGTGCAGGGTGTCGCGCAGGTGGACCTGGGTCCACAGCCGAGCCACGTGTCCACGGGAGCCGAAGAATCCGCTGAGGAGGATGCTCGCGTCGAGGTTGACGACTTCGTGCCACCAGCGGGCCGGTACGTAGAGCACGTCGCCGGAGTCCAATTCGACGAAGAAGAAGTCCTCGCCGTGCGTCCCGACCGACCTGTCGGCCGCCAGTTCCTCGATACCCGTGCGCGACAGACGCGCCCAGGCGTCGTACTTGGGGGAGAGCGCACCGGCGCGTTCGACGGTGCCGGGGCGCGCGAGGAGGAAGCGTTTCGTACCGGTGATCTGGACCGCGCAGTTGTCCAGCAGGTCCTGGTGGAGGCCGGTCCGAGCGCGGGCCGGATCGATCCAGAAGCTGCTGGAGGTGACGGTCCCGCGCGGCAGGAAGGGGAGGTCCTCGATGTCGTCCCAGAGGGCTGGGTGTTCTCCCTCGATCGCAGCGGGCGGGCCGCGGTCATCCCGTGGCTGCGGCGGCAAGCAGTCTGGACGCACCCCGCCGACGATGGGGGGTGTCGATCAGCCGCTGTGTCCGTGTCGTGACCGCGGCTCCGCCCCCGGCCCGGTCGTGGCGCCGCCGTACGTCTCGTGGCGGTGGCTGTGAAGCGGGCCGTACGAGACGGTTTGCCGCGCAGTGGGCCGCTTGCGGCGATCCGTCGCGGAATTCGCTGAACAGTTGAGCGCTTGTCATCCGCTCATCACGATGTGCCTGTCAAGTGCCCGACGGCAGACCTCGGGCCTCAGCGCTGCAGAAGCGAGTCCAGCATGGTGCATGTCCGTGCGTCCCTGTCTCAACTGCCCGCCTACGTCCCGGGCCGCAAACTGCCCGGGGCCATCGTTCTGGCCAGCAACGAATCGCCCTTCGGGCCGCCGCCCGGGGTAGCCGGCACCCTCGCGGAGGCGGCGGGCGGTGTGTCGCGGTATCCCGATCTGAACGCCACCGACCTCGTGCAGGCCCTGGCCGCGCGCCACGGGGTCGATCCGGACCGGATCGCTGTGGGCGCCGGATCCTCCGAGGTCTGCGGACAGTTGCTGCACACGGTCGTCGGCCCCGGCGACGAGGTCGTCTTCGGCTGGCGCTCCTTCGAGGCGTATCCGATCCTCACCGCGGTCGCGGGCGGAACGGCCGTGAAGGTGCCCCTGCGTGGTCACACGCTCGATCTCGACGCCATGGCCGCGGCGATCACCGACCGGACCCGGCTGGTGTTCGTGTGCAACCCCAACAACCCCACCTCCACCGCGCTCGGTGAGCGGGAGCTGCTCGACTTCGCCGACCGGGTGCCGCGGGAGGTGATGATCGTCGTCGACGAGGCGTACCGGGAGTACGCCGATCCCGCCCTCGTCCCCGACGCCCTCGCGCTGTTCGGCGACCGGCCCAACGTGGTGGTGCTGCGGACCTTCTCCAAGGCCTACGGCCTGGCGGGGCTGCGTGTCGGCTACTGCGTTGCGCCGCCCGACGTAGCCGCCCATGTGCGCAAGACCCAGGTGCCGTTCAGCGTCGGCGCCCTCGCCCAGCGCGCTGCCGTCGTCGCCCTCGGTGAATCCGCCGAGGTCGCCCGACAGGCCGCGCTGACGGTCGCCGAACGCGAGCGTGTCACCCGGCGGTTGCGTGCGCTGCATTACAACGTCCCCGAGTCCCAGGCCAACTTCGTCTGGCTGCCGCTCGGCGACGACAGCGCGGACTTCGCCGTGCACTGCCTGGCCGGGCGGGTGGTGGTCCGCCCGTTCTTCGGCGAGGGCGTCCGGGTGACGATCGGGCTGCCGGAGGAGAACGACGCCCTGCTGGCACTCGCCGCCACCTGGAAAGGCTGAAGGCCGTGCGCCCCAGCGCCTACGAACGGCATCGCGAACTGCTCCAGAGCGTCGTCACCGCCCTCGCCGCCGGAGAACGCCGACGGCCCTTCACCGAGTCGACCGGCCAGGACGCGGGGATGAGATCGACCCGCACCGCCGGAAAGGTCTTCGACTCCCTGCTGGGACGACCCTTCGACCTGGGGCAGCCCGGCGCACACGGCCACGTGCGCACGGAGTCGTCGCCGTACGGCATCGGCCTGGACATCGCCTATCCCCGCTGCGAACCGGCCGAGCTGGTCGCCGCGGCCGCACGGACCGCGGCCGGATGGCGGGCCGCGGGGCCCTACCAGCGCGCGGGGCTCGCCGTGGAGATCCTGCGCCGGCTGAACACCCGCAGCCACGAGCTGGCCCTGGCGGTGCACCACACCACCGGCCAGCCGCTGGCGACCGCCCTCGGCGCCGCGGGGCCGCGCGCCCAGGACCGTGCGCTTCAGGCCGTCGCGCAGGCCTTCGCCGAATCGGAGCGCGTCCCGGCCGACCTGCCCCCGGAGAGTGCCGGACCCCGCGGACGGCCGCTGGCCCTGCGAGGCACCTGCACCCTCGTGCCCCGCGGGGTGTCGTTGCTCATCGGCTGTCCCGACTTCCCGCTCTGGAACGGGCTCCCCGGGCTGTTCGCCAGTCTGGTGACCGGCAATCCCGTCGTCGTGGCTCCTCACCCGCGCTCGGTGCTGCCACTGGCGATCACGGTGCGAGTGGCCCGGCAGGTGCTGGCGGAGGCAGGACACGACCCGGACGTCGTCACCCTGGCGGTGGCGGAACCGGAGCGCCGGCTGCACCGGCGGCTGGCCACGGACCCGGCCGTGCGCATCGTCGACTTCACCGGCTCCGCGCGCATCGCGGGCTGGCTGGAGCAACACGCCCGCCAGGCAGCCGTGTTCGCCGACCGGACGGGACTGAACACCGTGGTCGTGGACTCCACCGACGACTACCGGGGCCTGGTCCGCCACCTCGCCCTCTCGCTGTGCCTGTGCAACGGCACGGTGCGCACGACCCCGCAGAACATCCTGGTGTCCGAGCAAGGCTTCGAGACCGATGACGGTCGTAAGACGCTGCGGGACCTCGGCTCCGACCTCGCCGACGCCGTGGACCGCCTGCTCGCGCATCCCACACGCGTGGCACGGGTACTGGGCGCGATCACTGCTGACGAGGTGCGTGACGCCCTCACGGAGGCCGCACGCCGGGCCGGTCCTGCACGCCTCCGCCGCCGTGGTCCATCCCGACCATCCGCGTGCCGACACACGCAGCCCGCTCCTGGTGCGGCTGCGCGCCGCGGACGAGGCGGTCTACACCCGGGAATGGCCCGGACCGGTCTCTTTCCTGGTGGCGACCGAGTCGACCTCGCACGCTCTGGCGCTGTTGCGCCGTACCGTGGCACGGCACGGCGCGCTGTACGCCGCGGTGCACTCCACCGACCCGCTGGTGCTGGCGGCCGCCGAGGCGGCGGCACTGGACGCCGGGGTGGATCTGGTGGCGAACCTCAGCGACCTGCCCGCCGGCCCCTCCTCGGCGCTCACCGAACTACCGGGCGCCGGCGCCCACTTCGTCACCGGACGCTTTCGCGTACTGCGCTCCCGCTGGCACGCCTCGCCGGTCGCATCCGCGCCCGCTCCGGCGCCGGAAGCGTTCACGGTTGCCTTACCGGCGCCCGAGGGGGAGGCCGTGCCCGACCACGGCCTCGTCGTCGAACTCATCGACGTGTGAACGTCCCCCTGCTCAGTCGGTCCAGGTGGCGCCGCGCCCGCGTACCTCGTCGAAGACGAGCCAGGTGCGGCTGGAGCGCACTCCCGGTACCGCCTGGATGCGCTCCAGTACGACCTGGCGCAGCGCGATGTTGTCCGGTGTGCGCACCAGCACCAGGACATCGAAGTCGCCCGTCACCAGGGCGACATGCTCCACGTATGGGATCTCACGCAGCTCGCGCGAGATGTCGCGCCAGGCGTTCTGCTCGATGCCCAGCATCACGTAGGCACTCGTTCCGAGACCGGCCCGTTGTGCGTTCAGCTGTGCGGTGAAGCCGGTGATGACGTCCTCGGCCACCAGTCTGCCAATGCGGGTGTAGGCGTTGGCTCTGGAGATGTGGACCTGCTCGGCGAGGGACCGGACCGAGATCCGGCCGTCGTCGAGGAGCCGGCTGAGGATCTGCCGGTCGATGTCGTCGAGCTGCACGGCAGTTCGTCCGGCCGTCACCCCCGGCGGCACGCTTTCGTCGGACACATTGCTCTCCCGTCATGCTCAATTCGACAGTTCATCGCCTATTCGGCGGAGCTATTGAACACATATTCCGTGATAGCCACCATTCTCCTGTCAAGTGTCCAGAGAAAGCGAGTGCCCTCCATGTCCGTGAAGAGCCTCCGCCAGACCGTCCAGGGCCTCCTGCCGGCGCCGGCGCCGGTACGGTTCGTGGCCGAGGACGGCACGCCGGTCGCCCGACGGCCGGCCGACTACGCCGAGCCCCCGGTCGAGGTACTGCGCGAGGGCTACCGGCGGATGGTCATGGGACGCCGGTTCGACACCCAGGCGACGGCCCTGACCAAGCAGGGCCGGCTCGCGGTCTACCCCTCCAGCCGCGGCCAGGAGGCCTGCCAGATCGGTGCCGTCCTCGCGCTGCGCGCCGACGACTGGCTGTTTCCCACCTACCGGGACTCGGTGGCTCTGGTCACCCGGGACATCGACCCGATCGAGGTGCTGACGCTGCTGCGCGGCGACTGGCACTGCGGCTACGACCCCGCCGCCACCCGGGTCGCCCCGCAGTGCACCCCGCTGGCCACGCAGGTGCTGCACGCCACCGGTATGGCCGAGTCCCTGCGCCGCACCGGCACCGACGGCGTGGCGATGGCGCTCGTCGGTGACGGCGCCACCAGCGAGGGCGACTTCCACGAGGCGCTGAACTTCGCGGCCGTCTTCCGCGCGCCGGTCGTCTTCTTCGTTCAGAACAACAAGTACGCGATCTCCGTGCCGCTGGCCCGGCAGACCGCGGCGCCCGCGCTGGCGTACAAGGGCATCGGCTACGGCGTGCGCTCGGAGCAGGTCGACGGCAACGACCTGGTGGCCGTCCTGGCGGTGCTGACCGCCGCGGTGGAGCACGCACGGGCCGGGGGCGGTCCGGTCCTGGTCGAGGCGCACACCTACCGCATGGACGCGCACACCAACGCCGACGACGCCACTCGCTACCGGGGGGACGACGAGGTCGAACGGTGGCGGGCCGCCGACCCGGTCGACCGGCTGGAGGCGTACCTGCGATCGCGGGACGCACTCACCGACGAGGACGTCGCGGCGCTGCGGGAGGAGGCCGAGGAACTGGCCGCACGCGTGCGCACGGGCATGAACGCGGACACCGAGATGGACCCGATGGAGCTGTTCGACCACGTCTACGCCGAACCGACGCCGCAACTGCGCGAGCAGCGTGCCCAGTTGGCGGCCGAACTGGCGGCGGCCGACGCCGCTCCGCACGACCAGGAGGACTGAACCCCGATGACCAAGGTCACGATGGCGCAGGCGCTCAACACCGCCCTGCGCGACGCGCTGCGCGAGGACGAGAAGGTCCTCGTCTTCGGTGAGGACGTCGGTCCCCTGGGCGGGGTGTTCCGCATCACCGACGGGCTGACCCGCGACTTCGGCGAGCAGCGCTGCTTCGACACCCCGCTCGCCGAGGCGGGCATCGTCGGGCTGGCGGTCGGCATGGCGATGGGCGGGTACCGGCCCGTGGTGGAGATGCAGTTCGACGCCTTCGCCTACCCGGCCTTCGAGCAGATCGCCTCCCACGTCGCCAAGCTGCGCAACCGCACCCGCGGACGGATCGGCCTGCCGATGGTGATCCGCATCCCCTACGCCGGCGGGATCGGCGGAGTGGAGCACCACTGCGACTCCAGCGAGGCTTACTACGCGCACACCCCTGGACTGAAGGTCGTCACCCCCGCCACGCCGCAGGACGCGTACTGGCTGCTGCGCGACGCGGTGACCGACGCCGACCCCGTCGTCTTCCTGGAGCCGAAGAAGCTGTACTGGTCGCGCGAGGAGGCCGACCTGAAGACACGACAGGCACCGCCGTTCGGCCGGGCCGCGGTACGGCGCGCCGGCCGCGACGCCACGGTGATCGCCTACGGTCCGTCGGTCCCGGTGGCCCTGGCGGCGGCCGAGGCGGCCGCCGACGACGGCATCGACCTCGAAGTCGTGGACCTGCGGACCCTGGTCCCCTTCGACGACGAGACGGTCACGGAGTCCGTCCGCAGGACGGGACGCTGCGTGGTCGTGCAGGAGGCCCAGGGCTTCGCCGGAGTCGGCGCGGAGATCGCCGCAAGGGTCCAGGAGCGCTGTTTCCACTCCCTGGCCGCGCCCGTTCTGCGGGTGGCCGGGTTCGACATCCCGTATCCGCCGCCGAAGCTGGAGCACGCCCACCTGCCCGGCATCGACCGGGTCCTCGACGCCGTCGACCGTCTGCAGTTCGCCGACGAGCCGGACACCCGCCACCTGCCGAAGGGAGCGGTCGCATGAGCACCGCGACGGCGCAGGAGCAGCTGTTCCGGCTGCCCGACCTCGGGGAGGGACTGACCGAGGCGGAGATCATCGATTGGAAGGTCGCCGTCGGCGACACGGTGAGCATCGACCAGATCGTGGTCGAGGTGGAGACCGCCAAGGCAGCCGTCGAGGTGCCCGTGCCCTACGCCGGCACCGTGCTGCGGCTGCACGCCGAGTCCGGCAGCGCGCTGGGGGTGGGCGAACCCCTCATCACCGTGGGAGCGAGCGCCTCCGGCGGGGCAGAGAACACCGGCTCACGTCCGGGCGAGAAGGCCGCCGAGCGCTACCGCGAGGAGGAGCAGGCCGGATCCGGCAACGTGCTGATCGGCTACGGCACCGGTCATGAACCGGCGCCGCGCCGTCGCCGCCGGCGCGCGGCCACGACGTCCGCCGGCGGCCCGACGGTCGCGCCCGCCGAGCACGCGCCCCGCGCCATCTCACCCCTCGTACGGCGCATGGCCCGGGACCACGGCATCGATCTCACCGCCTTGCGGCCGTCCGGTCCTGCCGGAGTCGTCCTGCGACGGGATGTGGAACGCGCCCTCGCCCAGGGCGCCCGGAACCCGCAGGAAGCCGCCCCCCGGGAGGAGCCCGTCTCGAGCGGTCCCGTGCGCATCCCGTTGCGCGGTGTCCGCCGGGCCGTGGCCGACAAGCTCTCCCGCAGCCGGACCGAAATCCCCGACGCCACCACCTGGGTCGACGTGGACGCCACTGGACTTCTCCAGGCCAAGAAGGCGCTGGAGGCAGCCGCACCCGGCCGTCGCATCGGGCTGCTGGCACTGCTGGCCCGCATCTGTGTCGCGGGCCTGCGCCGCCACCCCGAGCTGAACTCCTCGGTCGACACCGAACGGCGGGAGATCCTGCGCCACGACGAGGTGCACCTCGGCTTCGCCGCCCAGACCGACCGCGGGCTGGTCGTCCCGGTCGTCCGTGACGCCCACCGGCTGACGACCGTCGAACTCGCCGTGGAACTGGCCCGGTTGACCGAGCTGGCCCGCGAGGGGAACCTCCCGCCCGACCGGCTGACCGGCGGAACCTTCACCCTCAACAACTACGGCGTCTTCGGTGTCGACGGCTCCACGCCCATCATCAACCACCCCGAGGCCGCGCTCCTCGGCGTGGGCCGCATCGTCGACAAACCATGGGTCGTCGACGGCGCCCTCGCCGTACGCAAGGTCACGCAGCTCTCGCTCAGCTTCGACCATCGGGTCTGCGACGGCGGAGTGGCCGGCGGCTTTCTGCGCTTCGTCGCCGACTGTGTGGAGCGACCGGCGATCCTTCTCGTCGACGTCTGATCCGACGCGCCGTCTCTTCCTCCTTCCGCCTGGGCCCACCACACCCACCTATCTACCGAACGTTCGGCCTGGAGAGTCATGTCCACCGACCATCACCCCGACTTCTACGCACGCCACGCGGACCTCCTGCACCAGGCGGTGGAACGCACCACCGACCGCTGCTACTGGACGCCCTACCCGGAAACCCCCACCGACTCCGCGTACGAAGGCGGAGCCTCCGACCGCGGCGAGGCCCTGTTCCGCGATCTCCTCGACCGGCACTTCGCGCTCGACGGACACCCGACCACCGGCACCGTCCCGGCCGCCGAAGTCTCGCCCTACGGCTTTCCCCTCGGCATCAGTTACCCACACCTGGTGCCCGAGTTCGCCGTGGCCACCGCCAGGACGGCGGCCACGGCCTGGCGCGCCGCGAGCCCCGACGTCCGCGCCGGAGTGGCAGCCGAGATCCTGGCCCGCCTGAACGCCGCCAGCTTCGAGATCGCCCACGCGGTCCAGCACACCACCGGCCAGCCCTTCGTCATGGCCTTCCAGGCGGGTGGCCCGCACGCCCAGGACCGGGGACTGGAAGCAGTGGCCCACGCCTGGGAGGCACAACGCCGCCACCCGGCCACCGCACGCTGGAGCAAGCCCCGGCGCCGCGGCGGCCCACTGGTCATGGAGAAGACCTACACGCCGGTCGGCCGCGGCGTGGCGGTCCTCATCGCCTGCAACACCTTCCCCACCTGGAATGGATACCCCGGCTTCTTCGCCAGCCTGGTCACGGGCAATCCCGTGGTCGTCAAGCCGCACCGGCGGGCGGTGCTGCCGCTGGCGATCACCGTGCGGATCGCCCGCGAGGTGCTGACCGAGGCCGGCTTCGACCCGGACGTGGTCCTGCTGGCCGCCTCGGGTCCCGAGGAGCGCACCGCTCCAGCCCTGGCCACCCACCCCGAGGTACGGATCGTGGACTTCACCGGTTCCAGCGAGTTCGGCGACTGGCTGGAGGCCAACGCCCGTCAGGCCGCCGTCCACACGGAGAAGGCCGGCCTGAACACCGTCGTCGTCGACTCCACGGACGACTACAGCGGAATGCTGCGCAACCTCGCCTTCTCCCTGGCGCTCTACAGCGGCCAGATGTGCACAACCCCGCAGAACATACTCGTCCCCCGCGACGGCTTCCCCACCGACCAGGGACCGCGCACGGCGGACGACTTCACCGCCGATCTGGGCTCGGCCCTGGACGACCTGCTCGGCGACCCGGCCCGCGCGGCCGCCACCCTCGGAGCCATCGCGAACGGCGGAATCCTCGCGCGCCTGGAAGAAGCGGCAGCCCTGGACCGTACTGCCCATCCCTCGCGCGCCGTGGCCCACCCCGACCACCCCGACGCCGTCGTCCGCACCCCGCTGGTGGCCCGGCTCGACGCGGAGGCCGACGTCAAGACTTACACGAGTGAGTGGTTCGGACCCGTCTCCTTCGTCATCGCCACCGACGACACCCCGCACTCCCTGCGCGTCCTGCACGACACCGTACGACGCCACGGCGCCCTCACCGCCTGCGTCCACACGACGGACGACGGCGTGCTGGCGGCGACCCGCGCGACGGCCCTGGAAGCCGGGGTGCACCTGTCGGAGAACCTCACCGGGGGCGTCTTCCCCAACCAGTCCGCGGCCTTCAGCGACTTCCACGGCACCTCGGCCAACCCGGCCGCCAACGCGGCGCTGACCGACCCGGCGTTCGTCCACGGCCGGTTCTCGGTCCTGCAGTCCCGCCGTCACCCAACCGCAGAGGAGCACGACGATGTCTGACGAGGTCTATCTGATCGACGGCGCCCGCACCCCGCTGGGGCGCCACCGTGGTGCACTGGCCTGCGTACGCCCCGACGACCTGGCCGCCCTCGTCGTCGGCGAGGCGGTGCGGCGCTCCGGCATCCCGGCCGAAGCCGTCGACGAGGTGATCCTCGGCGCCGCCAACCAGGCCGGCGAGGACAACCGCAACGTGGCCCGCATGGCGGCACTGCTGGCCGGTCTGCCCCACCGTGTGCCCGGATACACCGTCAACCGGCTGTGCGCGTCCGGCCTGACGGCCGTGGCCTCCGCCGCCCAGACGATACGGGCGGGCGAGGCCGACCTCGTGGTGGCCGGGGGAGTGGAGTCGATGACCCGCGCCCCCTGGGTGATGGCCAAGCCGGGCACGCCCTGGTCCCGGCCGCCCGAGATGCACGACACGCCCCTCGGCTGGCGCTTCACCAACCCTCGCTTCCCCGCCGACACCACCCTGTCGATGGGCGAGACCGCCGAGGAACTCGCCGCCCTGGACGGCATCACCCGCCTTGAGGCGGACGCCTTCGCGCTGCGCAGCCACCGGCGGGCACAGGCCGCCCAGCGAGCCGGCCGCCTGGACCGGGAGATCGTCCCGGTGGCGGTGACGGACGGCGAGGCGACCCGGGACGAGGGACCGCGGCCGGACACCACGCTGGAGAAGCTCGGCGCGCTGCGCACCTCCTTCCGCAGCAAGGGAATCGTCACCGCGGGCAACTCCTCGCCCCTGTCGGACGGGGCGGCGGCCCTGCTGGTGGCGAGCGGGGCAGCGGTCGAGCGCCACGGGCTGACTCCCCGCGCCCGGGTCGTCACCGCCGCCTCGGCCGGAGTCGAGCCGCGCCTCATGGGGCTCGGCCCCGTGCCGGCCACTGCCAAGGCGCTGGACCGGGCGGGCTGGAGCGTGGACAACGTGGACACGATCGAGGTCAACGAGGCGTTCGCCTCCCAGACCCTGTCTGTCATCCGCAGGCTGAAGCTGGAGGAGGACCGCGTCAACGCCGACGGCGGCGCCATCGCGCTCGGCCATCCGCTGGGCTGTTCCGGCGCCCGCATCGTGCTCACCCTCCTCGGCCGCATGGAACGAGAGAACGGCCACCGGGGCCTGGCGACCATGTGCGTGGGCGTCGGAATGGGCGTGTCGATGCTGGTGGAACGCGTATGAGCACGAGCGCCGACACCACCTACGACACCCTGCTCGTCGAACGGCGCGCGGACCGGGTCGTCGTCACCCTGCATCGCCCCGAGGCGCGCAACGCCATCAGCGGCCGCATGGTCACCGAACTGCACCGGGTGTGCGAGGAGTTGGAACACGACCCCAAACTCCTGCTGCTCACCGGCCACGGCGGGGTGTTCGCCGGCGGCGCCGACATCGCCGAACTGCGCGAGCGCGGTCGGCACGAGGCGATGCAGGGCATCAACAGCCGCCTCTTCGAGCGGATCCGCAGACTGCCCATGCCCACACTGGCCGCCGTGCCCGGCTGGGCGCTCGGCGGCGGCGCCGAACTGGCCTATTCCTGCGACCTTCGTATCGCCGGACCGGAGGCGGTCTTCGGCAACCCCGAGCCCGGTCTGGGCATCCTCGCGGCCGCCGGTGCGTGCTGGAGACTGCGGGAACTGGTCGGCGAGTCGGTGGCCAAACAGGTCCTGCTGGCCGGCCGCACGCTCGACGCGCCGGCCGCGCTCGCCTGCGGACTGCTCATGCACGTCGTACCGGCGGACCGGCTGATCGCCGAGGCGCACGCCCTGCTCGACCGCATGGCCCGTTCCTCGGCACTCGCCCTGCGGCTCACCAAGCTCGTCACCGACGCCCCCGGCGCCCATCCCGTGGCGGACGACCTCGCCCAGGCAGTGCTGTTCGAAGGCAGCGACAAGAAGGAGCGCATGACGCGCTTCCTGGAGAAGAACGGAGGACGGACATGACCACGGCAGCGGTACCGCCCGCCAGGGTGGGGGTACTCGGCGGCGGGCGGATGGGCGCCGGGATCGCCCAGTCCTTCGCAGCCGCCGGATCGTCCGTGACGGTCGTGGAACACGACGCCGCCGCAGCAGCCACCGCCCACGACCGCATCGCCGCCGGACTGCGGCTGGCCGCCGAGCGCGGGGGGCTCGACGGATCCGCTGCCCGGGCGGCCACGGGCCGGGTCACCGCCGTGGCCTCGGTCGCCGAACTGCCCCACGGCACCCAGCTCGTCGTCGAGGCGGTGCCGGAGGACGTGGCGCTCAAGGCCGGCCTGCTCGCCGACGCCGAACAGGCCGTGGCGGCGGAGTGCGTACTGGCCAGCAACACCAGCTCCCTGCCGGTGACCGAACTGGCCGCGGCTCTGAAGCGCCCCGCGCGGTTCCTGGGAATGCACTTCTTCAACCCCGTGCCCGTCTCCACCCTCGTCGAACTGGTCACCGCGCCCGACACCAGCGAGGAGACCCTGACAGCGGCGACCGGCTGGACCCGCGCGCTCGGCAAACAGGAGATCGTCGTCAGCGACTCGCCCGGCTTCGCCAGCAGCCGCCTCGGTCTCGCACTCGGCCTCGAAGCGATCCGCATGGTCGAGGAGGGCGTCGCCGACCCGGAGGCCATCGACACGGCCATGCGCCTGGGCTACAAGCACCCGATGGGCCCCCTGCGCCTCACCGACGTGGTGGGACTCGACGTACGTCTCGCCATCGCCGAACACCTGCACACCACCCTCGGACAGCGCTTCGCACCACCCCGGCTGCTGCGCGAGAAGGTCGCCCGCGGAGAACTGGGCCGCAAGACCGGACAGGGGTTCTACTCATGGCACTGAACGACAGCCCCGCCGCCCCCGCCCAGGAAGGCGAACAGCACCACCCCGACACCTACGGCGTGGCGTACGACATCACCGACGCCGTGGCCGTCATCGAACTGCGCGGCCCCACGGGCGCCAACGCGCTCGACGCGCACCTGCGCAGCGCACTGCTCACGGCGGCCCGCCGCCTGACCACGGACGCCGCCCGCGGAGTGAGGGCGGCGCTCATCACCGCACGCGGCAAGAACTTCAGCGTCGGACAGGACCTCACCGAACACGCCCGGCTGCTGAAGACGGCGCCCACCCGGGCGTTCGCCAACCTTCCCAACGACTACAACCCCCTGGTGAAAGAGCTGACCGCGCTGCCCATCCCGCTCGTCGCGGCCGTCGAGGGCACCTGCGTCGGAGCCGGACTCGGCATCGCGCTCTGCGCCGACCTGCGCGTCGCCGCCGAGAGCGCACGCTTCGCCACCGCCTTCACCGGCCTCGCACTGGCCTCCGACTCCGGAGTCGCCCGCGCCCTGGCCCGCCAGCTCGGCCCGTCACGCACCGCCGCACTCATGCTCCTCAACGAGCCCTTCTCCGCCCGGGACGGCGAACGCTGGGGTTTGGTCCAACGGGTCGTACCCGACGGCACGGCCAGGGCCGAAGGCCTGGCCATGGCGCGCTCCCTGGCCGACGGACCCACCGCCGCCTACCGGGAGATCAAAGCACTGCTGCGAGGCGCGGGCTCAACACCTCTGCAGGCGACGCTGGAACGCGAGGCCGTCGTCCAACGGCGCCTCGGCGCCACCCAGGACCACCACGAAGCCGTCACAGCCTTCCTCGAACGCCGCGGCCCCATCTTCCGCGGCCGCTGACCCACCCAGCCATCACGTACGACGGGACAGAACTCCCATGAACAATCCCACGGGCACGCCCCCCGGGGCCCGCACCCCCGAGTCGGCCTTCGAGGACACCATCGCCCGCGACCAGCGCATCGAACCCCGCGACTGGATGCCCGACGGCTACCGCGCCACCCTCATACGGCAGATCGCCCAGCACGCCCACTCCGAGATCATCGGCATGCAGCCGGAAGGCGAGTGGATCACCAAGGCACCCTCGCTGCGCCGCAAGGCGATCCTGTTCGCCAAGGTGCAGGACGAGGCCGGCCACGGTCTGTACCTCTACTCGGCGGCCGAGACCCTCGGCGCCGACCGCACCGAGCTGACCGAGCGGCTCTGCGAAGGCCGCCAGAAGTACTCCTCCATCTTCAACTACCCCACCCGCACCTTCGCGGACGTAGGAGTGATCGGCTGGTTCGTGGACGGCGCCGCCATCTGCAACCAGGTACCGCTGTGCCGCACTTCCTACGGCCCCTACGGCCGCGCGATGGTGCGCATCTGCAAGGAGGAGTCCTTCCACCAACGCCAGGGCTACGAACTCCTGCTGACCATGATGCGGGGCACCGACGAGCAGCGGGCCATGGTGCAGGACGCCGTCGACCGCTGGTGGTGGCCGTCCCTGATGATGTTCGGGCCGCCCGACGACGACTCGCCCAACTCCGTTCAGTCCATTGCCTGGAAGATCAAACGGCACTCCAACGACGAACTGCGCCAGCGCTTCGTCGACATGACCGTCCCTCAGGCCGCGAAGCTGGGCGTCACCCTGCCCGACCCGGAACTGAAGTGGAACCAGCAGCGCGGGCACCACGACTTCGCCACCCCCGACTGGACGGAACTGCGGCGCGTGATCTCCGGAGACGGGCCGTGCAACGACGAACGGATCGCGCGACGAAGAGCCGCGCACGAAGGCGGCGCCTGGGTGCGCGAGGCAGCGGCCGCCCATGCCGCCAAGCAGGCCCACCGGGCACGGGAAGGAGCGGCGGCATGAAGGAGCCCAAAGCCACCGACACCCGATGCTCGGAGCCGGCGCGGGGTGAGTGGCCGCTGTACGAGATCTTCGTCCGCGGCAAGCGCGGCCTCAACCACGTCCACGTCGGCTCCCTGCGCGCCGCCGACGACGACATGGCTCTCCTCCACGCCCGCGACCTCTACACACGACGCAACGAGGGAGTGAGCATCTGGGCGGTGCGCTCGCGCACCATCGCCGCCTCCACCCCCGACGAGAAGGACGCCTTCTTCGCACCCAGCGGCGACAAGGTCTACCGCCACCCCACCTTCTACGCCATCCCCGACGACGTCCCCCACATCTAGGAACCGCACCATGAGCGACGAGGACCTGCACGCCCACCACGACGACACACGGTGGGCGTTCGGTACCGGATTCACCGATCCGCTGCACGGGATGGACCAGGCCGTGCCCGACGGTGTCGACGCGAAAGCCCTGGCGGCCTGCTGCCTGGCACTGGCCGACGACGCCCTCGTGTCCGCCCAGCGGCTCGCCGAGTGGTGCACCCGCGCCCCCGAACTGGAGGAGGAACTGGCCCTGGCCAACATCGGCCTGGACCTCCTCGGCCAGGCCCGCCTGCTGTACGCGAGGACCGGTCGAGCCGACGGGTCGGGCCGCGGTGAGGACGCCTACGCGTACTTTCGTGACGCGGCGGACTTCCGCAACGTACGCCTCGCCGAACTACCGGGCGGCGACTTCGCGTTCACCATCGTCCGGCTGCTGATCCTGTCCAGCTGGCGGCTCGCCCTCTTCGAGGCCCTCACCAGCGCACCCGACCCGGTCCTGGCCGCCATCGCCGCCAAGAGCGTCAAGGAACTTGCCTACCACCGCCGTTACGCCGCCGAGTGGACCCTGCGGCTCGGTGACGGCACGCCGGAGTCGCGGCAACGCGTGGAAGCGGCCCTGGACTCCATCGCACCCTGGCTGCCGGAACTGCTGGCCGACCGCACCGCGGCTCAACTCGGCGCCGCTCCCGCCGCCATCGCCCACCGCACCCGGTCGGAACTCACCGAAGTGCTTCAGGCGGCCGGACTCAACCGAAACGGGGCCGACCTCCACGACCAGGCCCCTCTCACCGCCCTCGCCGGCTCCGGCCGGGACGGAGTCCACACCGGGCACCTGGCACCCCTGCTCGGGGAGTTGCAGTGCGTCGCCCGCGCCCATCCCAGCGCGACATGGTGACGCCCGCGGAACGCGCCTGGCGCACCGCCCGCGAGGTACCCGATCCCGAGCTGCCGATGCTGACGCTCTACGACCTCGGCGTGCTGCGCGACGTCGAGGTGACACAGGACGGCAGGGTCGTCGCGCGTCTGACGCCGACCTACTCGGGCTGTCCGGCCATGGCGGAGATGCGCGCCGAGGTCGCCGCCCGGCTGCGAGCGGACGGCTTTCGCGAGGTCGAGGTCGTCACGGTGCTGGACCCGCCGTGGACCACCGACTGGATCAGCCTCGAGGGCCGCCGCAAGCTTGCCGAACACGGCATAGCACCACCGGGGCCGATGGGCGGCGGGGAACCTGTCGTGCTGCCAACGCCCGTCTTCCGGCCGTTCACGCCGCAGACCGTGACCTGCCCGCGCTGCGGCTGGCCCGACACCGAGGAGATCTCCCCTTTCGGCTCCACCGCCTGCAAGGCGCTCAGGCGATGTCGCGCCTGCCTCGAGCCGTTCGAGCACATCAAGGACTTCTGACTTGGCTTCTCCCCCAGCTGAAGCAGGGAGATTCTTCCCTCGCGGGTTGAGTTTTCTGGTTCTCAGACAGCAGCTGCCCCGAACCAACGGCAAGGGACGTGGGTACGCCCAGCAGTCTTACGCCAGCTCCACAGACCTGACATCCCGCCAGCCCGGCGGTAGGCCCGGCCAGCTTGGCTATCGCCGACCGGACGCCAAACAAACTACCACTTACCTGCGGCCGGTTGGCAGTGAACGCCGATCCGCCCTGGCGGCGAATCGGCTTGCCCTGCCCTGCTCCGCAGAAGTCCGTTTCCTCCCCCGCCCCAAGGCGGGGGTATCCACGGAGGAATCCCGATGACCGACTCCGCCATCACCACCGCTGCACGGGCCCGCCGCCGTCCGGCCTTTCACGCCCTGCGCGTCGCCGCCGTCGAGCCGCTCTGTGCCGACGCAGCCGTCCTCACCTTCGACATCCCCGACCAGCTGGCGGGGGAGTTCGCCTTCCGCCCCGGACAGTGCCTCACCCTGCGCCGCGAGTTCGACGGCCGTGACGAGCGGCGCTCGTACTCGATCTGCTCACCGGCCGGGACGCCGCCCCGCATCGGTGTGCGCGCCGTCCCCGGCGGGCTGTTCTCCTCCTGGCTCGTCCACGGCGTACGACCGGGGGACACCCTGCATGTGATGGGTCCGGCCGGTGCCTTCACCCCCGACCTCCGCGACCCCGGCCGTCTCGGCCACCATGTACTCGTCGCCGCCGGCTCCGGCATCACGCCGATGCTCTCCATCGCCGCTTCCGTCCTCGGCGCGGACGACACCTCACGCGTCACCCTGCTGTACGGCAACCGTCGTACCGGATCGGTGATGTTCGCGGACGAGCTCGCCGACCTCAAGGACCGCCATCCGGCCCGCTTCCATCTCGTGCACGTCCTCTCCCGTGAACCGCGCGAGGCGGACCTGCTCTCGGGACGCCTCGACACCGGGCGGCTCACCGCGCTGATCGACGGCCTCATCGACGCCCGGGACGCCGGCCACTGGTGGCTGTGCGGCCCGCACGGCATGGTCCGCGACGCTCGGGCCGTCCTGTCCGGACTGGGTGTGCCGGCCGACCGCGTCCACCAGGAACTGTTCCACGCCGACGAGGAGCCTCCCGCGCGGACCACGGGCGACGAGGACGGCACCACGGACGGCCAACCGACCAGCGAGGTCACCGTTCTCCTGGACGGCAGAGCCACCACCTTCCCCGCCTTGCGCCGGCACAGCGTTCTCGACGGCGCCCAACAGGTCCGCCCCGACCTGCCCTTCGCGTGCAAGGGCGGAGTCTGCGGCACCTGCCGTGCCCTTGTCACCCATGGCCGGGCCGACATGCGCCGCAACTACGCGCTGGAACCGGCGGAGGTCTCCGCGGGCTACGTCCTCACCTGCCAGACCTTCGCGGCCTCCGACACGCTGACGGTCGACTTCGACAGCTGAGACACGACGCCGGTCGCCGAGGTCGACAGGGTGTCCCAGCCGTGGGGGAGGAGTGTCTGTGAGATACGCCGATGGCCCGAGCGTGTCCTGTGAGGTCCACGTCGAAGCGGCTCCGTCGCGGGTCTGGCACCTGGTGACCGACATCGCCCTGCCGGCCCGTCCGAGCCCAGAAGTGCAGCGGGCGGAATGGCTCGACGGAGCGGAGCGGCCGACTGTGGGGGCGCCCTTCGTCGGGTACAACCGCCACCCCCTGGTCGGCGAGTGGCGGACCGTCTCGCACGTCGTCGAGCTGGCGGACCAGCGGGTGTTCGGCTGGGCGGTCGTCGATCCCCACGGCCGGTTCGGCTCCCGGACGCCGGCGTCGGCGAGGCCGATGGCCACGTGGCGCTTCGAACTCGTACCCGCAGCGACCGGTACCAGACTGCGGTAGGTCGCCCGTATCGGGCCGGGCCGTTGCAGCTTGGCGATCGACCGCGCCCCGGAACGGGAGGAGGCGATCGTGGCCCTTCGCATGAGCGAGCTGCGCACCCACATGGAAGCGATGTTGCGCGGAGTCAAGGCACTCGCCGAACCGCGACCCAGGCCGCCGACCGGTCCCGCGCCCTGACGAACCGAGCCAGGCTGTCACCGGCCGGCAGCGCCGGCCGGCCGACTCACCAACTGGCCTTGCGGTGCAGCTCCCACATCATCATGATCGTCGAAGGGTCGAGGGCCTGCTCGCCACCGGCGATGTCGTCGCTGGCCGCGATGTACTGCCGCCCCTGCCACAGCGGGATCAGGCGGGCGTCGGCGACCAGGATCTGCTGGGCCTTCTCGAAGTCCTCGACGACCTGGGCGCGATCGCTCTCGGCGCGCGAGTCGGGCAGCAACCTGCCGGTGATCACGGGGGAGGTGTAGGGCGTACCGAGGGTGTTGTGGGTGCCGACGAAGGGGTCGATGAAGTTGTCGGCGTCGGGGAAGTCGGGGAACCAGCCGCGCCCGAACACCGGGTACTCGCCTCTCTGGTAGCCGGCGACGTACGTCTTCCACGGCCGGCTCCTGAGGGTGATCGCGAACAGGCCCGAGGCGTCGAGCTGCCGCTTGAGCTCCTGGAACTCCTTCGCCGTCTCCGAGCCGTAGCGGTCGGTCGTGTACCAGAACGTGAGCGGGACGCGCCGGGTGATGCCGGCACCGGCAAGGATCTTGCGCGCTTTCGAGATGCTGGGGTTGCCGTATGCGTCGAAGTAGCCGGCGGTGTGGCCGGTCAGTCCGGCGGGGACCATGGAGTAGAGCGGGTCGACGGTGCCCTGGTAGACCTTGAAGACGATGGCGGGACGGTCCACGATCTGGGCAACGGCCTTGCGTACGGCGGGGATTCCGGCCCATGGGGCCTTGGGGTTGAACACCAGATAGTTGATGTTGATGCCGGTTCCGTCGATCAGTTGCAGGTCGGAGGAGTGGTAGGCCTGCAGGGCGACGATGTCGGACGCGGCGAGACCGCGGTAGGTGACATCGATCGCACGCGAGCGCAGGGCTGCGACCATCGTGGCCGAGTCATGGAAGTAGCGGATGGTCACCGCGTCGTTCTGCGTGTCGGCGAAACCCTGGTAGTGGCCGTTGCGGATCAGTTCGGCCTGCTTGCCGTCCTGGTAGGAACTGAGTGTGTACGGGCCGGACCCGACCACCGACTGTCCCGTGCGCAGCGATGTGGCGGGGTAGTCGTCCGGGTCGACGATCGACATGGCCGGGGTGGCCAGCACGAACGGGAAGGTGGCGTCGGGCTTGTTGAGGTGGAAGACCACCTCGTGATCGCCGAGCGTCTGCACCTGGTCGAGGCTGCCGAGGAGCCCGGCCGGGCCGCTGGGTGCGTTGATGGTCCGTATCCGGTCGATGGAGTACTTGACCGCCCGTGCGTCGAGCGGGTCGCCGTCGCTGAACTTCAGGCCGGAGCGCAGCTCACATCGGTAGGTGCGGTTGCCCGAGTCCGTGAAGGCGCAGTGCTGGGCGGCGTCGGGTTGGGGGGTGATGGCGCCGTTGGGGTAGGCGAGCAGGGTCTGGTAGATGTTCCGGAACAGTTCCCAGGAGCCGTCCCAGGATCCGGCGGGGTCCAGGGTGCTGGGGGCGCTGGTCGTCCCGACGACGATGGGCCTGCCGGCCCCCGCGCCGCTGCCGGAGGCCATTGCGCACCCCGTCGCCAGGGACAGGGCCGCGACAGCGGCCACTCTTCGCAGGAATCGGTTCTGCTTGCCCACACGCGCACACTCCTCGGGCCCGCCGTTCAAAGGTCGGCAGAACGTACTGAGCGCCGCCACGGCCCGGACCACCGCAAAGGGGCCCTGTTGCCGGAATGTGCTGTGTGGGCACCGCCGTCCCGGTGTGTCCGCCACCGCTCGCCCCAGGAAGCGCCTGCTGGATCGCCCCTGTGACGTTTCCGTGACCGCCGGGTGTGGGATCGTGCTCCCTCGCTTCAGAGCCTGCGCATCTGCCAGCCCCATGGGCACCGGTGCATGGAAGTCCACGTCCGGTGCGTGCGCAGGGCTCGTGGGTGTCTGGTCCGGCTCGGGACGGGGCAGTGTGGACGCGAGACCTGGTGCGGAGGGGAGGCGGGGCCGGTGCGGGTGGTCGTGACGGGTGCGTCCGGGTTTCTGGGCGGCATGCTGGCTGAGCGTCTGGTGCGGGCGCGGGAGTTGGGGGGTGTTCCGGTCGACCGGCTGGTGCTGGCCGACCAGGTGACGCAGCCCGACCGCGCGCTGGTGGCCGACCCGCTGGTGGAGGTGGTCCGCGGGGACCTGGCCGCCTGCTGCCAGGACCTGTTCGCCCAGCCGGTGGACGTGGTCTTCCACCTCGCGGCCGCGGTGTCCGCGGCTTGTGAGGCGGACTTCGAGCTGGGCCTGTACGCCAACGTGGACGCCACGCGAGCCGTTCTCGACGCGGCCCGGGCGCAGGCGGCGGCGGGCGGGCCCGTGGTGCGGCTGGTCTTCGCCAGCAGCATCGCCGTCTACGGCTCCAGTCCCGACCTGCCGCTGCCATCGGTGGTCAGCGAAACCACGCTTGCGTTGCCGCAGTCGAGCTACGGCAGCCAAAAACTGATGTGCGAGCAGCTGATCACCGACATGACCCGCCGTGGCCTGCTCGACGGCCGGGTCGCTCGGCTGATGACGGTGGCGGTCCGCCCGGGTGCCCCCAACGCGGCCGCCTCCAGCTTCATCTCCGCCCTCATCCGCGAACCGCTCGCCACCCGGCCGACGGTCTGTCCGGTCGACCCGGCCCTGCGCGTGGCGGTCGCGTCCCCGCGCCGCACCATCCAGGCGCTGACGCATATTGCCGAGGCCGAACGCGGCACCGGCCCCGGCCGGCTGAGCTGTGTGCTGCCCGTCAACCTGCCCGCGCTGACCGTCTCCGTGGCCGAGATACTGGCCGCGCTGCGAGAGGTCGCCGGAGGGGACGTGGTGGACCTGGTGAGCCTGGCACCCGATCCGGCCATCGAAGCCATCGTCGGCTCGTGGCCGGCCGTCTTCGATTCGGGGCGCGCTGCCGCACTGGGCCTGCGGCCTGATCCGAGCTTCTTGAGCGTGGTCAGGGACTACGTCGCCGATCACCGAGACGCCGTAACCGCGGTCCTGCTGTGATCACCGCAGGTGAGAAATCCGGCGACGGTCCCTGACATCCCGCGGATACTGGTCGGCCATGGATGAGGTCGAGGTCGTCGTCGCCCATTCCGAGCGCGCGACCTTGCGCGTCGGCGATGTGTTTTTGAAGGTGGACGCCGATCAGGCGCGCATCGACGCCGAGGTCGAGGCGATGTCCATCGCGCCGGTGCCGACCCCGCAGGTCCTGTGGCGCAAGCCGCCCGTGCTGGCGCTCGCCGCGCTGACCGGGACGACGCTGGGACGCCTCGGCGGGCCGTCGACCGGGTCGCCGACGGCATGGGCCGCGGCGGGCGCCGCCATCCGGAAGGTGCACGACGCGCCCCTGCCGCCGAAGCTCGGCAGGGCCGGCCGGAGCGTCAGTGCACTGGTGGCGGAGCTGGACGACGAGTGCGAGTGGCTTGTGGCGAATGGCGTCCTGCCGGGGGACCTGGTCACTCGCAACCGCCAGGTCGCCGAGGCCGCGCTGCGGCCGTGGACTCCGGCGTTCACCCACGGCGACCTGCAGATCGCCCACGTCTTCGTCGACGGAGACGAGGTCACGGGCATCATCGACTGGTCCGAGGCGGGGCGGGGTGACGCCGTGTACGACCTCGCCACCTTCACGCTCGGACACGAGGAGCATCTGGAGGACCTCATGGCCGGTTACGCCGCCGACGTCGACCTCGACGTGATCCACGCGTGGTGGTCGTTGCGCAGCCTGCTGGCCATCCGCTGGCTGCTCGAGCACGGTTTCGACGCGTTCGCGCCGGGGTGCGAGGTCGACGTCCTGAGATCCCACATGTGAGGACGTCCGGGCCGGTACTGATCACTCCTCGTGCCGGCCGGCTGAATCTCGGCTTCGGATTCGCCGGTTGCGGCTTCGGCGCACTCGGATGGGTCGGCCCACGGCGCGCCTGCTCCTGGTGGCGGTGGGTGTCCTGGACGCGGAGGGCGACGGCTTCTCTTGCCTAGGCTATCGATATTCGATAGATTCCCATCGTGATTCGATGGGAGGACAGGTTGTGGGAAAGCTGACAGTGGCCGCGCTGCGTGCCGTGCTCGTGATGGTGTTCGTCGGGACGCTGTTCATCCAGGCGTTGATGGTGTGGGTGTTGGTGGGCGGGAGCGATCCGGAAGACGGCACACTCCCGCTGACCGCGTTTCGCATCGTCACGATCGTGGGCATGGTGTCGGTCCAGGTCGCCGTCGTCTGCGTCGGGCGGTTGGTGGCGATGGTGCGACGCGGCACCGTGTTCTCCCACACCGCCTTCCGGTACGTGGACGGCGTGATCGGTGCGATCGTGGCCGCTGCCCTCCTGTGGTTCACGGTCACGGCCATCAACGCACCCGGACAGCGCGACGACCCGGGCGTCACCCTCATCATGGGCGGCATCGGCGTGGCCATCCTCGGCGTCGCTCTCATCGTGCTCGTGCTGCGGATGCTGCTCGCCCAGGCCGTCGCGCGCGACGTCGAGGCGACGCAGATGCAGGCCGAGCTGGACGAGGTGATCTGATGCCGATCGCCGTCGACATCGACGTGATGCTGGCCAAGCGGAAGATGTCCGTGGGCGAGCTCGCGGACCGCGTGGGCATCTCACCCGCCAATCTGGCGGTCCTGAAGAACGGCCGCGCCAGGGCCGTGCGCTTCACGACGCTGGCCGCGCTGTGCGAAGTGCTCGAGTGCCAGCCGGGCGACCTGCTGCGCTGGGAGGCCGAGGACCTGGCCGGCGGATGACCGGCGCTGGTCCCGGTGACTCGGTGCGGGGCAGTAGCGGGGGTGCTCGGCCGCGGTTCGTCGCCCCGCTTCCGTACCCTGGCGCCATGCGCATGCGCCCCACCCTGAGTTGGACTCCCTCCGAGGACCTGCCGCCCGGTACGACGGATCTGCGGCCGGTCGTCGACGCCTTGCGAGCCGGCGGTGTGCTGGTGCTCAGTGGTGCGGGCATGTCCACGGAGTCCGGCATCCCCGACTACCGCGGTGAGGGCGGGAGCCTGAGCCGGCACACGCCGATGCTGTACCAGGACTTCACGGGGAGCGCCCGGGCGCGGCGCCGGTACTGGGCGCGCAGTCACCTCGGCTGGCGCGCCTTCGGGCGGGCCCGTCCCAACACGGGGCACCGTGCGGTCGCCGAGTTCGGGCGGCAGGGGCTGCTCGCGGGGGTGATCACCCAGAACGTGGACGGGCTGCACCAGGCCGCCGGAAGCGAGGGCGTCGTGGAACTCCACGGGAGCCTGGAGCGGGTGGTGTGCCTGGACTGTGGCGCCCTCAGCCCGCGGCGTGAACTGGCCGCCCGGCTGACGCAGGCCAATCCGGACTTCGCGCCGGTGGCGGCGGGCATCAACCCGGACGGTGACGCGGACCTCAGCGACGACCAGGTCGGGGACTTCCGCGTGGTGCCCTGCGTGGGCTGCGGCGGCATCCTCAAACCGGACGTGGTGTTCTTCGGCGAGGCCGTGGCGCGGCAGCGGGTCGAGCGGTGCCGGGAGCTGGTGGGCGCCGCGGACACGCTGCTCGTCCTGGGCTCCTCGCTGACGGTGATGTCGGGGTTCCGGTTCGTGCGCCAGGCCGCGGAGGCGGGGAAACCGGTGCTGATCATCAATCGGGACGTGACGCGGGGGGACCGGTATGCCCTCACCCGGATCGAGCTCCCGCTGGGGCGGGCACTCGCCACGGTGAGCGGTCAGCTCGGTCTCTCCGGCGACAGCCTGGCGGCGCCTTCGCTCTGACGTGCTGCACCGGCCGGGCCGCTTCCCGGGCTCGCGCCCGGGAAGCGGCTGCGCGCTAGTCGCAGGTCAGGGTCGGCATCGCCCAGTCGCCGTGGTCGTTGCCGTTGCCGTCGCCGGCGTCACCGACCCTGAGGTCGATCACCTGGGCGCCGCTGACGTCGACGTCGATGGGCACCGTGGCCTGTTTGCCGCGGATCGTCGGCGTGGTCACCAACGTCCTGCCGTCGGCGATCACGGAGAACGTCACCGTTCCCGCGCCGCCGGTCTCGTCGTCGACCCCGACATCCGCCGTGAACCGCGAGCAGGTGCCGGCGAGATAGAGCTCGACGTCGCTGACCGAGTTGGTGCCCAGACCCTTGGTGTAGCCGACTCCGGCGATGGTGATCGGCCGGCCGTCGCCGGCCGCCTGCTCGCCGACGCTGCTGTCGCGTTCCACGGGACCCCAGCCGTTGGTGGACGACAGGAACGTCAGGTCGCTCACCGCGCTCTTGCCGGACGGCGGAGCGGGCGGGATTCCGCCGACGATCCGCTCGTCACCGCCGACGGCCTGGCGTCCGTTCTGCCGGTAGTGCACCGTCGCCGTGATCGCCGAGGCGGACGGCAGCGTCCCGGTCGGCGGCTGGACCTTCCAGGTGAAGGTGGCCGAGCCGCCCGGTGGCACCCGCCGGACGGACGAGGGGCTCGTGGCGCTGACACTCCAGCCGTCGGGTGCGGCGAGCGAGCCCGTCAGCTCGGACGCGGACGACCGGTCCTTCGGTACCCGCACCGTCGCCTCGGCCGTGAAGGCCTGGGCCGGCTGAGCGGTGTCGGGCACGCTCAGGGTCACGTCCGCTCCCGGACGCTTCGGCATCGCGTACCTACGGGCGTCGTAGCGCGGGCTGTCGTTCTGTGCGACGCGCAGGGACGAGGCGTAGCTGCCGTAATTGGTCAGTGACACCTTGCCCAGCCCGCCGGTGCTGCCGTCCAGGTTCCACACGGCGATGGCGATGCTGTTGCGGCCGTTGGGATTCAGGATTCCGTTGGGTACGGGGAAGGTGTGCTGCGGGCCGAGGTAATTGACGTAGTTGCCGACCTGCCAGCCATTGACGAAGATCGTCGCACGGTACTTGCGTGACGGGTCGTCGGTGAACGTCAGCCCGAGTGAGGTGTCCTGGCCGTGGGGCAGGTCGAGGGCGACGTCGGTCCGGTACCAGGAGACCCCGGGACGGGTGTCGGTGGTCGGCAGGGAGACCCGGTCCCAGCTCTTGTCCGGGTAGCCCGGCAGGGACCAGCCGGCCCGCTCGCCGTACAGGCCGCCCGTCGAGAGCGGCCCGCGCACCGTGTCCAGCAGGTCCTCGCCGCCGCGTACACCCTGCAGCCGCCAGGTGACGGAGGTCAGGGGTGCCCCGACCAGGGAGGCGCTGGTCAGGCCGCGCGCGGTCTTGTTGCCGTTGGTGGAGTTGTAGTCCTCCTCGTGTCCCATGTTCACGGTGAGCACGGAGAGGACGTTGTCGCCCTTGGACTTCACCGAACCGTCCGAGAAGGTGAAGTCGGCGCTGCCGGTGGTGGAGCTGCCCAGGAAGGTGCCGTTCAGCCAGGCGGAGAAGGCCTGCGCGCCGCCCCCTGAGTCCGACACCAGGTGGATGCCGGTTTCCTTGCCGGTGGCGTGGAAGCGGCCGCGGTACCAGGTGTTGCCGGTGTGGAAGCCGTAGTCGTCGGCGTAGAGGACGGGCAGCGAGTTGACGCCGGAGACGCTGTTGGTGGTGGTCTTGTCGGCCACCTGCCAGCTGGAGTCGTCGAACGCGGGGGCCGCTTCGGGGGACTCCTCGGCGTGCTTCCAGTTCGTCAGGTCCGGCAGATGTACCGCCGCGGCCACCGGGATCTTCCCGGTGAGGCTTCCGGTGTCGCCGGCCCGGGTCTTCAGTTCCCTGCCGTTCCAGGTGACGTGGGTGGCGGAGGTGAACGCCTCGATGTTCTTGTCGTCGGCGTTGTCGCCGCTCAGGGCCACGGTGCGGCCGCCGTTGAGGCTGGTCGCGGTGCGCAGCAGATGGGTGCCGCGGACGAGCACCGGTCCGCTCGCCGTGTCCTGACGCCAGAACGTCTTGGCCGTGGCCTTGTCTCCGACGAGCAGGAGCAGCGGGGGCTTTCCGCCGCCGCTGATGCTGATACGGATCAGGCCCTTGTGGGTGTAGTTCAGCCGCAGGTCACCGGTGGCCTCGTCCCAGGTGGTGGTGGCCGAGCCGCCGCTGGTGGTGACGGTGGGCTTTGAGGAGTAGCGCAGCACGGTCTCTCCGTCGCTGCCCGGGTCGCCGTAGAGCACGGCGACATCGCGGTCGCCGATGGCCGCACTGGTCATGATCTCGGAGGTGGAGTACTGCAACTGCGCGTGTCCGAGCTGGTAGTCGGCGACGATCACGTGGGAGTCGCGGCCGTCGAGCGTGATCGCGGTGCCCGGCTGCTGGGGCACGACCGGGTAGGTCGGCTCGTCGGCGGCGGTGCCCGTCGGTACGTCGATGGCGTCGATGGCCACGTAGTTGTCGGTGGAGGCCGAGCTGTGGCTGCCGGCGACGACGATCTTCAGGGTGTGGGATCCGGCCGGCAGACCGGTCTTCTGGAAGATGACGGCCTGGTTCTCGCCGCCGGAGTCGTCGACCGTCGCCACCTTGGTGCCGTCGAGGTAGACGTCGGCGTAGCCGTGGTTGTTGGTCTTCGACCCGATCCAGCGGATCGCGGTGCCGTCGAAGGGGACGGTGAGGGAGTCGCCGGCCTTGTTGGAGAACGACTCGGTGTGCTTGTAGTCGCCCCCGGTGTAGCTCTGGTTGGCGACGTGCGACCACGAACCGGTGTACTGCAGCGCGGAGTCGGGGTCGTCCCAGGTGTAGGTGGTGTCCGCGGCCGGCTGGGCGTTGAAGTCCAGCGAGATGTGGGTCTTGTCGACCGCCGTGGACGTGGAGTTCCCGTGCCGCAGCACATGGAACTGCGTCTTGGTGTCGGGGTTCATCCGGGCGGTGTCGACGACCGCGGAGTCGTCCGGCGGAGTGGTCCTGATCGCCTCGGTCTTGGTCAGCGGCGCGACCGACTGGGTGAAGTACCCGATCAGCTTGTCCTCGTCGTACTTGGCGTCGAGCTGGCGGGTCTCACGGATCGCCGCTCCGTAGTCGTACGACGTGTAGTTCTCCGGCATGCCCAGCCAGCCCCAGTTGGTGCCGCCGTAGGTCATGTAGAAGCTCTGCGCGGTGGCGCCGACGGCTATGTTCTGCTTGTAGAACACGTTGGCGAACTGATCGTTGATCAGCTGGGCGCACTTGTCGTAGCCCGGCCCGCCCCAGGGGTCGAAGGCGCCGCCCTGGAACTCCGGGGAGTACAGCGGCTTGCCGGCCGGGTGGTCGTAGCTGATGTCGGGGACGCCGTTCCACTTCGTGGGGTTGGAGCAGTCGAAGCCCTGCGGGTAGGAGTCCGGGCCGTCGACGTCCAGGGCGCCGGCACCGGAGTTGAAGGTGCCGTTGTTGTTGCCGGTCAGCGGCACGGTGATGCCGTCGGCGCGGGCCTTGTCCTCCAGGTGCTGCATGTAGGAGCGGCCGGCGGCGGAGCCGTTGTAGTACTCGTTCTCGACCTGGTAGGCGATGACCGTGCCGGTACCGTTGGTCAACTGGTGGCGGGCGATGATCCGGTCGATCTGCGTCAGCCATTCGTCCGCGTACTTCAGGAACCGCGGGTCGTCGCTGCGGTTGTTCCCGGCCTTGGTGGTCAGCCAGCCGGGCAGACCGCCGCTGTCGACCTCCGCGTTGATGTACGGCGCCGGGCGCGCGATGACGTAGAGCCCGGCCTCCTGGGCCATGTCGAGCAGCTTGTCGACATCACGCACTCCGCTGAAGTCGTACACGCCCGGCTTGGGGGAGTGGTAGCCCCAGTCGAAGTACAGCGAGGTGGAGTTGAAGCCGGCGGCCTTCATCTTCTGGAAGATGTCCCGCCACAGGTCCGGGCTCGGGAGCCGGAAGTAGTGGAATTCGCCGGACCACAGGTAGGTGCGCTTGCCGTCGACGAGGAACGAGTATCCGTCAAGACTCACGGTGTGCGCCTGCGGACCGGCGTCAGGGGCGGTGGCGGTCGCCTTCCCGCCACTGTCCTGCGCCACGGCGGGCGCGGTCATGCCCGCGGCCAGGGCGATGGTCGCCGCGGTCGAGAGGACCGCCTTCCACCACCGGCCGCGGCCGGGTCTCGCAGCTCTTGAACCGATTCGATTACTCCGCACTGCGGCCTCCATACCGCCTGAGCAATCAGCATCAAACAGACTCAGGCAAAGTCGAACAGTAGAGCCGCGCAAGGAGCAACACAATGGGTCGGAAGCACACGGTCGAGACGGCAGGGGCCGGCGCGAAATGGGCACGAGGGCAGGCCACTTGACTGCACGTCACGCCACCCGGATCAGGCCCGGTGATGGCCTGTGCGGACGGTCGCCGTCACGGGAGCGGTCACCGGGCCGGTACCCAGGCGGTCCTTCATCGGGGTGATGTTCTTCCCCGACCGGTCCGCCGCCTGCGTCGGGCGGGTTGAGCACGGGGTGCCTTGGCGGGATGCTGGAGGCAGTGCCCGTCATCGGTGACGTAGCGCCGAGCCGCGGCGCGATTCGTGCTGTGGCGCGAGAGGAACGATGCCGGACACCGCCCATGGACCAGGAACCCGACACGAGCGCAGCGGCGAGGGACTCGGGGACGCCCGAGGACTTCGCCGTCGTCATCGACGCCCGCGGGGCTGTCATGGCCTGGAGCGCCGGAGCGAGCAGACTGCTCGGGTACGAGGCCGAGGAGGTCGTCGGCCGTCCCGCCGCCTCCCTGCTCGCCGCGAAGCTGCCTTTCGCGATGCGCCGCCGCTTGGCCGCAGGGCAACCGTGGACGAGCGATCTGGCGCTGCACAAACGCGACGGAGACCGCGTCAAGGTGCACCTGCGGGGCTTGCCGCTGGCGCACTCCGAGGCCGGAACCCCTTGGGTCGTCGCCCCGGCGGCGACGGCGTACCCCGCCGCGCCTGCCGACGCGGAGACGGCCGAACTGTGGGGCCTCACCCTCGCCCAGCTCCCCCTGCCCGTGGCCGTCTACGACCGCGATGCCCGGTTCGTGGCCTGCAACCAGGTGATGAGCCGGGCCATGGGACTCACACAGGAGGAGATGAGGGGCCTGACCCTGTGGGAGATCTACCCCGCCCCGCCCCTGGACGAGATCGACCGCCTCCAGCGCCAGGTCGTGGCCACCGGCAAGCTGATCTTCCGCGAGGAGCAGCCGTTCCGGGCCTCCGGCGAGGTCCGCGATCACGCCTGGTCGGTCTATCTCTCCCCGCTCAAGGACCGGGCGGGCGAGGTGCTCGGGGTGTCGGCCGTGGTGATCGACATCACCGGGCAGTACTGGGCCCGACGCCGTCTGGCGGTGCTCAACGAGGCCGGCACCCGTATCGGCAGCACCTTGGACGTGACCCGGACAGCCGAAGAGCTGACCGAAGTGGCGGTGGACGGGTTCGCCGACTTCGTCACCGTCGATCTGCTGGAGTCGGTCGTCCAGGGCCACGAGCCGCAGCCCATACCGCCTGGCGCACCGGTGCAGTGCCGTCGGGCCGCACAGCGGTCGGTGCTCTCCGGCTGCCCGGAAGCCGCGGTCCGGGCGGGCGACGTCGACGTCTACCCCCCAGGAACACCTCCGGCACAGGCCCTCATCACCGGCCAGGGCGCCTACTACCGTGCGAGCGACCCGAAGCTGCGCGAGTGGACGACGGCCTCCCCGGCCCGTGCCGAGAGCATGCGCCGGTTCAAAATGCACTCGGTGATGATGGTGCCGCTGCGCGCACGGGGCATCACCCTGGGCGTGATGCACCTCTTGCGGCACCGGACGGCGGACACGTTCGGCGAGGACGATCTGCTGCTCGCCGAGGAGATCGCCGCCCGGGCCGCGGTGAGCATCGACAACGCCCGCCGCTACACCCGCGAACGCCGCACCGCGCTCACCCTCCAGCGCAGTCTCCTGCCCGCGCGGCTGCCCCGCGCCGAGGCCATGGACCTCGCCTACCGGTACTTTCCCGCCGGTTCGGGGGAGGAGATCGGCGGTGACTGGTTCGATGTGATCGCGCTGTCCGGCGGGCGGGTCGCGCTGGTGGTCGGGGACGTCGTGGGCCACGGCGTGCACGCCTCCGCGACCATGGGCCGCCTGCGCACCGCGGTACGGACCCTCGCCGACGCCGACTTCGCGCCCGACGAGCTGCTCACCCGGTTGGACGACCTGGTCATCCGCCTCGACCGGGAGGAGGGCCCCGACGCGCGACGCGACACCGACGAGGCCTCGGGAGAGGTCGGTGCCACCTGCCTCTACGCCGTCTACGACCCCGTCGCCGGCGTCTGCGATCTGGCCCGGGCCGGACACCCGCCACCCGTCCTGGTCACAGCCGACGGCACCGTACAGCTCCTGGACCTGCCCGCCGGGCCACCGCTCGGCCTGGGCGGACTGCCCTTCGAGGCCGCCCGGATCGACATGAGCGAGGGAAGCGTCCTCGCCTTCTACACCGACGGCCTGATCGAGACCCCCGGTCGCGACATCGATGTAGGACTGGAGCTGCTGACCGAGGCACTGCGCCGCCCGGCCGCCGATCTGGAGGAAGCCTGCGACGAGGTGATGCGCAAGGTACGGCCCGATCCGCCGGCCGACGACATCGTCCTGCTGCTGGCCCGCACCTCCGGACTCGGGGCGGACCGGGTGTGCACCTGGCGGCTGCCCGCCGACCCCGCCGCCGTGGCCGGCGCTCGCCGGACGGCGAGCGAACAGCTGACCGCCTGGGGCCTGGCCGAACTCGACTTCTCCACCGAGCTGATCGTCAGCGAACTGGTCACCAACGCCATCCGCTACGGCAGCGAGCCCATCGAGCTGCGGCTGATCCGAGCCGACGTACTGATCTGCGAAGTCTCCGACTCCAGCAGCACCGCGCCTCACCTGCGACGGGCCCGGGTCTTCGACGAGGGCGGACGCGGACTGCTGCTCGTGGCGCAGGTGGCCGAGCGCTGGGGCAGCCGCCACACGTCCACCGGCAAGACCATCTGGGCCGAACAACCGCTGCCCGACTGAGCGTCCCGGAGCCATGGCGCTGACGCCGCGCACACCTCCCGGCATGGCAAGCTGTCCTCGCAACAGCCCGAGCCCCAGGAGGACACGATGACCGCAGAGTCCGCATCCCAGCAAGGTTCGGAGCCGGCTGACGCCGAGACATCCGCTCCTGTTCCCGCAGGCGACGGCCAGGACGACATCAAGCGCAAGTTCCGCGAGGCCCTGGCACGCAAGCGCGGTGCGCAGGCGGACTCCGCCGACGCTGCCGCGAACGGCGACGCGTCGAAGATCCGCGGCGCGCACGGTCCGGCCGCGCACCAGCGGTCGTTCCGGCGCAAGAGCGGCGGCTGAGCGGCTGACGTACCCGGCTCAGCGCAGTCGGCGTACGCGCAGCACCAGATCGTCGGTGTGGTGCGCGCCGGCGCCGCCGTCGGGCACCACACGGGGCCGCTGTTCGTGCACCTCGACCTGCCAGTCGTCGTCGAGGAGGTCGACGACCATCGAGGGCCAGACGTAGTCAGCCGGGTCGAAGCCGCTTTCGTGGTCCTGCTGGGTCTCCATCCCCGCGTGGTGCACGACCAGCAGCATGCCGCCCGGCGCGACGGCGGAGAGCAGTGCCCGCTCCGCCGCGGCGTCAGGAGTGCGCAGCAGGGCCGGGTACTGCGCCGACACCAGGTCGAAGGAGGCCGGCGGGAGCATCGCGTCGGTCAGCGCCGCGTGTACCCAGTGAACGGCGAGGCCGGCGTCCCGTGCGTGCCCGGCCGCCCGCCGCAGTGCCACGCCGGAGACCTCGAGCGCGGTCACGTCCCAGCCGCGGCGCGCGAGCCAGACGGCGTCCGCGCCCTCGCCGCAGCCGACGTCGAGCACCCGGCCGGGGGTGAGCCCCGCGACCTCGGCCACGAGCGCACCGTTGGGCCGGCCGCTCCACAACTGCTGTCGGTCGGAGTACCGGTCGTCCCATTTCGCCCGCACCGCCGGGTCCCCGAGATATCCATCGGCAGGCCGGGGGGTGTGGGACGCGGGTGATCCTTCTGCGATGTCGTTGTCGGTCACGGATCCACCGTCGCCCAACCGGGTCCTGGCCTGCCACTTCTGTTGCCGGTCCGGCAAAACGGCAGTTGTCGCGCCGCGTCCGCACGTTCACGTCCTGGGGGCACGGTTCCACGGGGCGGGCGCTGTCGTGTGTGGGCGTCTACCGGTGCGTGCTCAGGCCGTCGAGGATGAGCCCGAGCATGTGGGGGGCGCGGTCTTCAGGGGTGGACGCGGCGCGCCACAGTGCCCCGGTGAGTTGGAGGAAATCGCCGGGGTCGGCGTCCTGGCGGATGGTGTCGTCCTTCTTGCCGGCGTCCAGGAGTTGGGTGAGGGCGGCGATGACGGGGCCGTAGCTCTCCTCGGCTATCGCCTGGTGCGCCCCGGCGCTGAGGGCGTCACCCAGGCCGTGCTTCTTGCGCATGGCTTCGACCAGGTCGGTCGTCCAGTGGCGCAGCGCTTCCAGTGGCGGCATCTCGGCCAGCAGGTTCGGCACGGTGCCGGTGATGCGTGCGACCTCGTCCTGGTAGACGGCCAGGACCAGGGCCTCGCGGGTCGGGAAGTTGCGGTACAGCGTGCCCGCCCCGACTCCGGCGCGCTGGGCCACCTGGTTCATCGAGGCGTTGCCGTCCTCGCTGAACGCCTCGCGGGCGGCCGCGAGGATGCGTGCCCGGTTCTCGCGAGCGTCGGAACGAACCACGGGACCTCACCTTGCTAAGTGGAGAACTCTCCACTACGTTATTCGGAGAGCTCTCCACTTACTTTAGAGGGGCGTCATGCACTACATCAAGCTCGGCACCACCGGCATGGACGTGTCACCGATCGCGATCGGCGCGATGACCTACGGCGAGCCCGACCGCGGGCACCCCGTGTGGTCGAAGGGCGAGCAGGAGGCCCGGCCGCTCATCCGGCACGCGGTGGAGGCGGGGATCAACTTCTTCGACACCGCGAACATGTACTCCAACGGTTCCAGCGAGGAAATACTCGGCCGTGCGCTGAAGGACTACGCCGACCGCGACGCCGTGGTCATCGCCACGAAGCTGCGCCACCCGATGCGCCTCGGCCCGAACGGACGAGGGCTGTCACGCAAAGCGATCATGACCGAGGTCGACCACTCCCTGCGCCGTCTGGGAACCGACTACATCGACCTCTACCAGATCCACCGCAACGACCACTCCACTCCCTGGGAGGAGACGCTCGAAGCACTCAACGACCTCGTGAAGGCCGGCAAGGTCCGCTACCTCGGTGCCTCGTCCATGCACGCATGGGAGTTCGCCAAGGCCCTGCACCTGCAGAAGCAGAACGGCTGGGCGCGCTTCGTGTCGATGCAGAACCACTACAACCTCCTCGCCCGCGAGGAGGAGCGCGAGATGATCCCGCTGTGCCTGGACGAGGGTGTCGGCACGGTCATCTGGTCGCCCTTGGCGCGCGGACGCCTGGCCCGCGTGTGGGACGACGCCCGCGCCACGGCACGCTCCGAGACGGACGGAGCGTACGCGGACCTCCTCTACTCGCCCGAGCAGGAGGCATCCAACAAGGCGATCGTCGACGCGGTGGGTCAGGTGGCGCAGGCTCACGGCGTCAGCCGCGCCCAGATCGCGCTCGCCTGGCTGCGACACCGACCGGTCGTCACCGCACCGCTCGTCGGCGCCGGCTCGATCCGGCAGATCGACGAGGCCGTGGCCTCCCTGGAGGTCGAGCTCACCGACGACGAGGTGCGCGCCCTGGAGGCCCCGTACACGCCGCGGTACGACTGGCAGGGCGTATCCGACGAAGCCGAGATGGAGGCCATCCGCCGGCGTGTCCCCGGGATGGCCCTGGCATGAGGCCCGTCGTCCGCTCCGGCGCTGCCGCCGACACAGGAGCCCTTCTCACCCTCATCGGCCCGCTCAGGTCCTGGCCCGCCGAGTTCATCACCGTCGCCACCTGGCAGGACCCGCCGTACTCACCCCTCTACAACATCGCGAGCCGAGGAGACACAGATGGCATCGGTACTGGTCACCGGAGGAACGGGATTCATCGGCAGCTGGTGTGTCCTGACCCTGCTCGATGCCGGACACACCGTTCGCACCACGGTCCGCGACCTGCGGCGTGAACGGGCCCTGCGCTCCTGGCTCCACGCGGCCGGGCCGTCCGACGACGACCGCCTCACGGTCGTACGCGCCGACCTCGAACACTCCGAGGGCTGGGACGCCGCCGTCGCCGACTGCGACTACGTCCTGCACGTCGCCTCCCCGACCCTGCGGCACACCCCGGCCAACGACGACGACCTGGTCGTCCCGGCAGGGGAGGGCGTCGTACGCGTGCTGCACGCCGCCCGTGACGCCAAAGTCCGCCGGGTGGTCCTCACGAGCGCTTTCGGCGCCATCGGGGTCGGGCATCCCCCGCGTTCGACCCCGTTCACCGAGGAGGACTGGACCGACCTCGACAGCGACATCCCGCCCTACCAGCGCTCCAAGACCCTGGCCGAGCGTGCCGCCTGGCGGTTCGTCGAGGAGGAAGGTGATGGTCTGGAGATGGCAGCGGTGCATCCCGTGGGTGTCTTCGGTCCCCTGCTCGGCCCCGACGACCCGCCGTCCCTGCGTCTGGTGCGCAGAATGCTCGAGGGACGGGTTCCGGCGTGCCCGCCCTTCGCGATGGGCTACGTGGACGTTCGCGATGTCGCCGACCTGCACGTGCGCGCGATGACCGATCCGGCAGCCGCCGGAGAACGCTTCCTTGCCGTCGCCGGACACAGCCTCCGCGTCGTCGAGATAGCCCGCATACTGCGTGACCGCCTGGGTGAGCGCGCCGCGAAGGCCCCCACCCGCGAACTGCCCCTCTGGCTCGCCCGCGCGCTGGGCGTCGTGAACCCGGAACTGCGACTGCTCAGGCACCAGCTCGGCCGCGATCTCAACGCCACTGGCGCCAAGGCCGAGCGACTCCTGGGATGGCGGGCCCGTCCGATCGAGGACACCATCGCCGAGACCGCCGAGAGTCTCCTTGCGCACGGCATCGGCCGATGACCCGGACGGCGGCCGGCTTCCATGGATGCGCAGCGCCCGGGAAGAACAGACCTGCCCACAACGGCCATTGACGTTCCCGGCCCGAGCACCGGGATCTGTTGAGCAGGTGCGTGACTCCTGACCGGACGATCGCCTTCCAGCGCACCGTGGGCAGCGCGGCGGTGAACCGGATGGTCGCCGAGAACGCGGCGAGTGGGGCGACAGTCCACCACGCGGGGGCCGGCGACCACACGTGGCACGTCGATCTCCCCAGCTGACAACCCGGCAGTATCTCCGCCCACTCATCTGTGTGAACCACTTCGGATCGGAGCAACTACCTTGCAGGAGTGAGGTACGTGGGGGAGGGGCTGTGGCCGACGGAGTCTCGGACGGTTTCCGGTACAACATCACGCACACCTATGTCACGGGCCAGGCCGGTGACAGCACGCGGACAGCGACCCTGGTCGGCACAGGGGGCAGTCTGGAGCGCTTCGCCGACCGGGTGAACGAGCGAAGCGAGCTCTGCGGGCACTGCGACGCGCGCCTGCGGGTGGTGCTGCGATCCACGGCCGGGGTCACCACGGTGACGGCGCCTTCCGTGCCGGGCGCGGCCGTGGCACGGGCGAGCAGCGCGGCGTTGTCGGGCGGCGGGCACCCAGGCCGTCGGCCAGCTTGCGCAGCGCGGCCGCGAGCGAGGGCTGAGGCAAGGGGAAGTCCGCGGGGAGCAGCCCGGCCTGGTGGGTGTGGTCCTCGCCATGGAAGTCCAGGGACCAGCCCTCCCAGCCCGGCAGCGGCCAGTGGTGGATGCCGGCGACGGTCTGCACCACCCACAGCGAGACGGTGCGCGCCGGCGGGTGCACGCCGCCGCTCGGCATGTCGGTGAGCGCGGGAGTGGGCGGCGCCTCAGCGAGCAGATCGATCACGGCGGGGCCGCCGGCGAGGTTCTCCAGGCTTCCCAGTCGCTGCCCCACGCGCGGACGCTTCCGTCGGCGAGACGCAAGGAGGCGACGGAGCAGGGATCGGTGTCCTCGCCGGCAGCGAACCGGGACGGCTCGAAGGTTTCGAACCAGCCCTGCGCACGGGTCAGGTCCCTGCCCAGGCCCAGGTGGTGGGTCAGGTCAGCCACGCCGTCGTGCGCGAAGCGCACGTCCCAGCCGGGCCAGGTCCGGGTCAGTACGGCGCGGGCGGCGCTGTGCTCGGCCCAGCCTTCGGTGAAGGCGAACCACAGCAGGACGCGGCGGTCGTGGTCGACGGGTGCGGCGCCCTCGCACCACACGTCGTCCAGCGTGCTGTGGCGCCGGATATCCGCGAAAGATACGGACAGGGCGGTGCACGGGCGGCGCGACCCCCGTCCGCTCGGCCCATGCACCGCATCGGCGGCGAGGCGAGGCGGGGCCGGCTCGCTCAGCAGGCCGGCGCCTCACCGTACTCGCATGGTCAGTAGGACCCGGTCGATCCCGTCCAGACCTGCGCGCCGCCGTCGTACCCGCCCTTCGCGAGCGACTTCACATCGATGTCGTTGACCATCTTGGTGTAGCAACTCGTCGAGCCATTGGGCACGGTGCAGGGGTACTCCTTGCCGTCGCTGGTGCGATGGACGATCGCCCAGGGCTTGGACTGGTCCTGCGGAACATAGGGCGCGCGGGAGATGCGTGCCCAGGCCGCGCGGCAGCTCGGGCTGTAGCGCAGTTCCAGATAGGCGGGACCGAGCCAGTGAGCTCCGTTGGACGGCGTGATGGCGTCGCTCTGGCAGTACGCGGCCGGGTCCTTGCCCTCGCAGGTGGATCCGTAGCACCCCGCGGCGTTCGCGGGCGTGGCGAGCGCCGTACCCGACGCGGCGAGGACCAGGACGGTCACCGAAGCGGCCCAGTTGCGAACCTTCATTGACTGACTCCTCGTCACGGTCTGTGTCGCGTGTGGCAGTTGGCCCGGCCGTCTGTGCGACGACCGTTAATGTGAGGATCTGGACGGCGTCTTGCGAAAACCTTGTGACGGAGGATTGTTGAAGCTCCTTGTGCTCGGCCCATTGGAACTGCGCCTCGAGCGGGAGGCGCTGGACCTGGGGCAGCCCCGGCGGCGAGCGGTCCTCGCCGCGCTCGCGGCGGACTGCGGGCGCCCGGTGTCCATGGAGACTCTGGTCGACCGCCTGTGGGACGGCGATCCGCCCGACGGTGCGCGTTCGGTCGTCTACTCGCACATCAGCCGCTTACGCAGGCTCCTGGAGGAAGCCGCGGCCGGTGAGGACGGCGGGGCGGCGGGGCAGCCGTCGATCCGCCTGGGCAAGGTGTCCGGCGGGTACGTCCTGGAGGCGGACGACGACGCGGTCGACCTGACGCGGTTCCGCTCCCTCGTCGCGCGCGGGCGTGGGCCGGCCTGCCCGGACGCCGAGCGAACCGGACTGCTGGAAGAGGCGCTGCGGCTGTGGAGGGGCGTTCCGCTGGAGGGTCTGTCCGGCGCCTGGGCCGAACGGATACGTACCGGCTGGGACCAGGAGCGTATCGAAGCGACACTGGCCTGGGCACGGGCCTGTCTGCGTCGGCGCAGCCCGGAGAGGGTGCCTGAACTGGTGCGGCCCCTGCTGGCCGACCATCCCCTGAACGAGCAACTGGCCGCGCTCCTGATGAGATCGCTGACGGACGTCGGCTCGGCCGCCGAGGCCCTGCACGTCTACACCGGGATCCGGGAACACCTGGCCGACGAGCTCAACCTGCAGCCCGGGCCCGAACTCCGCTCTCTGTATGAGGAGTTGTCCAGCGGCGCCGCGCTGCCACCGCGGCAACGGCCCGCCCCTCAGCAGACCGCGCCGCCCGTTCCCGCCCAACTCCCGATGAATGTCCGGCCCTTCATCGGGCGGGACGACCAGCTCGCCGACCTGACCCGGGCCCTGATGCCGGCCGACGGCGGCGAAGGGGCCACGGCGGCGGTCGTCTCCGCGGTCTCCGGCACCGCGGGAGTCGGCAAGACCGCGCTCGCCGTGCACTGGGCACACCAGTCCAGAGGGGAATTTCCCGACGGACAGTTGTACGTCGACCTCAGGGGCTACGACCCGCAGTCCCCGCTGTCCGCGGCCCAGGCCCTGGTCGGCTTCCTCACCGCCCTCGGTGTGCCCTTGCAGGAGATCCCGCTGCGTCTGGAGGACCGCGCAGCGCGCTATCGGACGGCTCTCGACGGCCGACGGCTTCTGGTGATCCTGGACAACGCCGCGTCCGCAGCGCAGGTAAGACCGCTGCTGCCGGGCAGCCCGAACTGCCGGGTGCTGATCACGAGCAGGGACTCGCTGAGCGCGCTCGTCGCCGTGCATGGCGCGCACCGCGTGGTGCTCGACGCGCTGGACCTGACCGACTCCCTCGCCCTGCTGCGCGCGCTGATCGGCGAGCGCGTCGACGCGGAGCGCGCCTGCGCCGAGGATCTGGCACAGCAGTGCGCGCGCCTGCCCCTGGCCCTGCGGGTGGCGGCGGAGCTGGTGCTGTCCCGTCCTGCCGATCCGCTCGCCGACCTGGTGGCCGAACTCCACGACCACCAGCGGCGGCTGGACCTGCTGGAGTCGGGCGACGATCCCCGGGCCGCCGTACGGGCCGTGTTCTCCTGGTCCTACGCCCGACTCGCCGACCTGCCGGCCCGGCTGTTCAGACTGCTGGGTCTGCACCCCGGGCCCGACGCCGACCTCCACGACCTGGCCGCGCTGGCCGGTGAGTCCGTGAACGCCGTACGACGGGCCCTCGACGGACTCGTCCGCGCCCACCTGGTGAACCGCATCATCGGCGGTCGGTACGGAATGCACGACCTGCTGCGGGTGTACGCGGCGGAACTGGCCGCCCTGCACGATCCGGAAACCGAGCGGGACGCCGCCCTGACCCGGCTGCTCGACCACTGCCTGGCGGCGTCCGCGGCGGCCATGGACGTCCTCTATCCCGCGGAACGCCACTTGCGTCCGGACGTCGAGCGACCCGCCAGCGGTCTGCCGCCGCTGCGGACCGCGGAGGAGGCCCGAGCCTGGCTCGCCGCCGCGCAGCCCACTCTGGTCGCGCTGTGCTCGCGCGCCGAGGAACCCGGCCCGTCCCGCCACACCGTGCGCATCGCGACCACACTGCACCGCCATTACGAACGCACCGGCCACTACACGGACGCGCTGACCGTGCACACCCATGCGCTACGGGCCGCACGGTCGGTGGGGGACCCCCGGGAGGAGGCCGATGTCCTGGCCTGCCTCGGCGCCGTCCATCGGCGGATCGGCGAGTACGACAGCGCCCAGCACCTGCACGACACCGCGCTCGCGCTGTGCCGCCGTACCGGTTACGCGGCGGGCGAGGCACGTCATCTGACGAACGTGGGAGTCCTCCTCGAACTGCGCGGCCGCTACCGCGAGGCCGCCGAGCAGCACGAGCGGGCTGTCGTGCTCTTCCGCTCGGTCGGCGATGCGCAGGGTGAGGCCGACGTGCTGAACAACCTCGGTATCGTGCTGGAGTTGGTGGAGGACTTCACCGCCGCCGTCGAACGTTACGAGTGTGCCCTGGCGTTGTACCGGTCCATGGACCACCCCCTCGGAGAGGCGAGTGCCCTCGGCAACCTCGGCATCCTGCTCGTGCGGCTGGGCGACCACACGGCGGCAGCGGGGCACCTGGAGCGTGCCCTGACCGTGTTCCGACGGCTGGGGAACACCTCGGGAACAGGGCACGCGCTGTCCAACCTCGGAAACACGCTCAGCGGCCTGGGCCGCTACGCGGAAGCGGCCGGGCATCAGCGCGAGGCCCTGGAGCTGTTCCGCCGGATCGGCGAGCGTTACGGCGAGACCGGCGCCCTCAACGGCCTGGGCGAGGCCCTCCACGGCCTCGGACGCCCCGCCGAGGCCCTCGACGCCCACGCACAGGCTCTCGAGGTGGCACGCGAGATCGAGGAGCAGGAAGAACAGGCCCGCGCCCATGTCGGTACGGCCGCCGTGCTGCGAGCCGGTGAGGACGTGGCCGGAGAAGTCACCCACCTCCGCGAAGCCCTGACGCTCTATACGGCGCTCGACTCCCCACGGGCACAGGAGGTCGCCAAGCTCCTCGGCGGCCACTGACACAGCCTCGGTGCGGCGACATGGTGTCGTCCCGGCCTGGCTGTTCACCAGGCCGGGACAACTGGCGCTTCGGCTTGTGCGTGCTGCGCGGAATCGCCCCGTGGGGTCAGTCGATCGGTTCCAGCTCGCAGGGGGACGCCTTGCCCTTGAGGAAGGTGTAGGCGGCTCCGTGCGGGGTGTTGTCGATCCGTACCGTGTCGCCACGGCGCAGGGTGTGGTGCCACGGCTCGGACTTCTGCGTGTCCTTCGGCGCGCCGGGACCGGGGTCGGCCCTGATGATCTGGTTGCCGGCCAACTCGCTCACGGGCGTCGCACAGCGCTTGCCCGAGGGCACTTGGTTGACCTGCGCGTACACGCCCGCCTTGGTCAACTCCCGAACCAGGTCGCGCTGTTGGGGTCCGCTGAGCGTGATGTCCTCCAGGGTCAGGGTGACGGTGCCGTCGGGGTGCGTGTCGACCGCGTAGGCCGGTGCGGTCCCCGATCCGGGCAGGGCCACGGCGACGGCCACCGCCGCGCCGCAGGCCGCCAGCGCCAAAGCGGCACGGCGCGGGGTCACCACGCGGCGGTGCGCGGTGGCCGCGGAGTCGGCCGTGGCCGCCCGCAGCACCACCTCACGCTTGAGTTCGTCCAACAGCCGGTCCTCGAATATGGCGTTCATGCGTTTCCCCTGAGGTACGAAAGTGTTGTGGTGTCCGAGCCGGATGTACCGTCCGGCTGCTGGGCGCGCTTGGCGGCGGCGCGCAGCGTCTTGCGGGCGCGGTGCAGCCGTACGCGTACCGCGACCGGGCCTATGCCGAGGGCCGTGGCGGCTTCTCCCGTGGTCAGCTGGTCGACGACGACGAGTTCGATGACCGCCCGCTCGCCCTCCGGGAGTCCGGCCAACGCCTCACGGTGTTCGCGCGCGGCCGCTTCGGCGTCGATGCGCTCCTCCAGCCGGCTGACGTCGTCCGGCTCCAGCAGGCGGCGCCCCGCGATGCGGCTGGTGGCCTGCGACTCGCGGGCCGCCCGCCGCCACTCGACGGACACCACGTTGCGTGCGATGCCGTAGAGCCAGGCCGTCTCGCTGCCGCGGCCCGGTCGGTAGGAGTCCGCCGAGTCGAGGACGGCCAGGAAGATGTCGCCCGTGAGGTCCGCGACCAGGTGTGGATCGGTGATGCGCCGTGCCACGAACCGGGTCACACCGTCTATGTGGCGCCGGTAGAACTCCTCGAACGCGGCAGGATCTCTCGCTGCGTGCACGCGACCGCCCTTCTTGACTCATCGAACACAGACCGGGCGGTCGTTCCGCCCGGCGGCCTACACCCATTACTTGTCGAGGGGCGGATGAGTGTTACGAGGCGGATGGGCAGACGGCCCGGAGTGGCGACCTGGTTCCTTGCGGGTCCCCTTGAGGGGGGCGAAGAAGGTGCGGTACGCGGTCTCGGCGTCCCTCAGGGACTGCGGCTGAAGGACGCGCTGGAAACCAGGGGCGGGCACGGTTGGCGTATGGGTCAGCGTGGCCCTTCGCTGCCGCCGAGCACCGCCGCCACCAGCTCCCGCCGGCTGCGGACACCGAACTTGTCGAAGGTCGCGGTGAGGTGTTCCTGGACGGTGTTGGCGGAGATGTGCAGTTCGGCGACGATCTCTCGGGTGGAACGGCCTCTGAGGATGAGGGCGGCGACACGTAGCTGAGCCGTGGTGAGGCCGTGGGCGCTGAGCAGCATGGACCCGAGTTCGACCGGAGGGACGGCCTGGATCACGATGACGATGCGGGGGCCGGCGGGGTCGGGCAGGCAGGTTGCGTGTAGGGAGAGCCATTGTCCGGAGCGACCGCGCAGGCGTACGGACGACGGCGGCGGGGACTGCCACGGTTCTGCCTGCTCGACGATGGACAAGTGGGCGGCGACCGAGTGGACGGGTATCGGCAGCTCACGCGCACTGGGCCAGAGCCGGGTGGGGAAGTCGGCGAGCCATTGCTCGGCCTCGGCGCTCCTCGACACCAGGGCGAGGCTGCTGTCGAGGACCAGAATTCCGGGCGCCGTGCTTTCGGCGGACGGAAAGGACTGGGCCGTAGCAACGGCGCCGCCGGTGAGGGCTTCGCGCAGCCCTTCGGCGAGATGCGGGACGAGGCGGTGGAGCAGGCGCAGCTCGTCGGCGCTGAATCCGGTGGGCGACTTCTCGCGGTGCAGGCACAGCACGCCCCAGCAACGGTTCCGGACGACCAGAGCGGCACGCAGTTCGTCGCCCAGCCCGAGGGGGGCCATCACGTCGCGGTAGCGCGGACTGGCAGCGCGGTGTCCGCCGGTGGCCCGGTCCAGGGAGGAGACCGGATCAGCGGCCTCGGCCAGTACGGCGAACTTGTTCACGTCCGGGCGTCCGAACTCGTTGTCGAGGAACTGAGGTGTGGCGGAGCCGAGGGGGTCCTCCGCCACCGCGGAGGTGAACAGCAGCGTCTGCGGGTCGACGGTGGCGAAGAACGCCGCGTCCACCGGCACGATCCTGCGAAGGCGGGACAGGACGCCGGCACGGAAGGCGTCCGCGTCGAGGCCGGCCCGGCACAGGGCCACGATGCCCGACACCTGGCGCTCCTGCCGCGCCGCCGCGGCCGCAGCCCCTGCCATGGCTTCCACGTCGGGGTGAGTCCCAGTTGCCGCAGGAGGCCCAGTTCGTCGAGCCTGCCCCACCGCTCGACGAGGTGTCCGTCCTGGACCCTGAAGATGTTGATTCCGCGCAAGGTCACGGTGCGGCCCTCGGCGGGGGCCGGCACTCCGAACAGCGAACCGCGCTGTGTGCCGGTCGCGGTGAAGTGCTCGACGACCAGGTCCGCTTCGGCGATCATCAGGTGGGGTTCGCTGTGCCAGTCCGGGCAGCCGTCGCGGAACAGCGTGCCGGCGATGCGCATGCCCTCACGGTCGGCGGACGCGCCGAAGGGAGGATCGTGGTTGACGAAGTCGTCGGCGAGGTAGTCGTCGACCGCGCCGAGGTCGCCCTTGGTGAACAGCGCGTCGATGAACGCGCGAACGATGTCCTTGTTCTTGCTGAGTGTGGTTTCCGAGGTGTTCATGACCTCAGTCTTCAACCGCGGAAAAGGTCGGGGTACCCCAGAAATCTGGGGTTTTGCGCCCCGGGCTCATCGGTAAGACCGCCCGCCCCGGCTTCACACCGTTTCCGTACCCGAGCCGGTCCCCCTTCCGACCTCCGGCAATACACTACAAAGTGTAAGGTCAGCCTTCGTCCCCGTACCCTTCTCCGCCTCCAAGGTGATCGGCCACCATGACCTCACAACTGTCGGCCCCGATACCCACGCGTCCCTCCGGCGCGAAACGCACACCGGGCACCGAGCCGAGCCGGCTGCGCCGCCGGGCCGCAGACGCCACCGTCTGGTACCTGCGGCTGATCGCCGTACTGAACATAGCGGCGGTGATGTCCCTGCCGTTCCGGCAGGAGGTCAACGAGCACAACAACGGCCGTATCACCCTCCATCTGCACCGGCAGCACGCCCATCACTCCGGGCAGTTCTTCACGCCGTACCTGGCCACCGCGGGCCTGGTCTCGGCGGCCCTGGCGATCTTCTTCGTGCTGGTGATGCGCCGCCGCAAGCGGGCCGCCTGGGTGGTCAATCTCGTCCTGTCCGCCCCCCTGTTCGCCCTGTACGTCCTCGCGCTCACGCAGCACGAGTACCGCGCCCACGCCTTCAACTGGCTCTCCGCCGCCCTGACCGGTCTGTTCGTCGCCGCACTGCTGATCAGCCGCCGTGAGTTCAACGCGGTGGGGGACCCCTCCAACCCGAAGCTGGCACTGGCCGTCGGCGTGGGCGGCCTGGCGGTCACCGGCGGCCTGGGCACTCTCCTCGTCCACGCGACGAACAAGCTCCCCGGCGCCACCCTCGCCGACGAGGCCGCCTACGCCCTCCTGCGCGGCGTCAGCGTCGGCCCCCTCGCCGACACGGTCACCGCGGTCCGCGCCCCCCGCTGGACCGACATCATCATCAACATCCTGCTCGCGGCGGCCTTCTGCCTGGTCCTGTACGCCCTTTTCCGTTCCCCGCGCGGCCGCCGGCTGCTCGGCCCCGAGGACGAGGATCGGCTCCACGTCCTGCTGGACAAGCACGGCGCCCGCGACTCCCTCGGCTACTTCGCCCTGCGCCGCGACAAGGCGGCGATCTTCTCCCCGACCGGCAAGGCGGCCATCACCTATCGCGTCGTCGGCGGCGTCAGCCTGGCGTCCGGTGACCCGATCGGCGATCCGGAGGCCTGGCCCGGCGCGATCGACGCGTGGCTGACCGAAGCGCGCCAACACGCCTGGACGCCCGCGGTGATGGGCGCGAGCGAGGAGGCGGGCACCATCTACGCCCGCCACGGTCTGGACGCCCTGGAGCTCGGCGACGAGGCGATCGTCGACATCGCCGACTTCACCCTCGAAGGCCGCGCCATGCGCGTCGTACGGCAGGCGCACAACCGGGTGCGCCGGGCCGGTTACACGGTCGAGATCCGCCGCCACCAGGACATCCCGGCCGAGGAGATGGCGACGCTCATCGAGGCTGCCGACCGCTGGCGCGACGGCGCCACCGAACGTGGCTTCTCCATGGCCCTCGGCCGCCTCGGCGATCCGTCGGACGGCCGCTGCGTGATGCTGGTGTGCCGGGACGCGGACGACGTCCCCCGGGCCCTGCTGAGCTTCGTCCCCTGGGGCGAGCACGGCCTCTCCCTGGACCTGATGCGCCGTGATCGCGACTGCGAGAACGGTCTGATGGAGTTCATGGTGGTCGAACTCCTCCTCAGGGGAGCCGAGTTGGGCATCAAGCGCGTCTCCCTGAACTTCGCGATGTTCCGCTCGGTCTTCGAGCGCGGCTCCCGTCTCGGCGCGGGCCCGGTGCTTCGCCTCTGGCACGCCACCCTCACGTTCTTCTCCCGCTGGTGGCAGATCGAGTCCTTGTACCGCGCGAACGCCAAGTACCGCCCCATCTGGGAACCGCGCTACCTGCTCTTCGCTCGCAGCAGTGACATCCCCCGCATCGGCCTGGCGAGCGCCCGCGCGGAGGGGTTCCTCACGCTGCCCTGGAAGAACTGAACGAACTGCCCGCCCCGTGGGCGCCGTCGTGGCGAGCGAGAAGAATCACGCCAGGTCGGGCGGTCTTGGCCAGGTCCTCGACACACGGTACGGTCGGCGGGATATCGACGACGGCAAAACGGAAGCCGGTGGGAATCCGGAACGGTCGCGCCACTGTGTGCCCCCGCCTCCCAGGAGGCGGCGGCGAGTCAGACCCGTAGCCGTCGTCCTGTGCACCACCGAGATGGGACGCGAACTCCCAGAGGAGGCCCTGCCATGGCGCAGCATGTCGCCCAGCCGACCGCCACCACCCCCGCTCTCCCCGCCAAGCTGCCGATCGGCGCGATCGTCCCGTGGGCGGTCTTCTTCGGCATCCTGATGCTGGTCCTGCTGTACTTCGTCGGCGCCGAGCAGGGCGCCACCTCCGTCGTCTCCGGCTCGGACGTCCACGAGTGGGTCCACGACGCCCGTCATCTGCTCGGCTTCCCCTGCCACTGACGCGAGGGACACCGACACCCTCATGAACTCCGCAACCGTACGGAACCTGCTCGTAAGGGGCATGCTCGCCGGCCTCGCCGCCGGCGTGCTCGCCCTGGTCGTCGCCTACTTCCTCGGTGAACCGAACGTCGACAAGGCGATCGGTTTCGAGGACGCCCACTCCCACGAGCACGAGATGGTGATCGTCTCCCGCTCCCTGCAGTCCACCGCCGGCCTGGCCACCGGCGTCCTGATCTACGGCGTCGCGTTCGGCGGCATCGCCGCCCTGGCCTACTGCTTCGCGCTCGGCCGGATGGGCCGCTTCGGTCCGCGGGCGACCGCGCTGCTGCTGTCCGGCAGCGCACTCCTCGCCGTCTACGTCGTACCGTTCCTGAAGTACCCGGCCAACCCGCCCGCCGTCGGCAACCCCGACACCATCGGCAGACGGACCGCCCTGTACTTCCTGATGATGCTGCTCAGCGTCCTGATCGCGATCGCCATGACCATCCTGGGCAAGCGCCTCGCGCCCCGCCTGGGCACCTGGTGGGCGACCATGATCGCGGTGGCCGCCTTCGCTCTCGTGATCGGGCTCGCCTACGCGTTCCTGCCCGTAGTCAACGAGGTGCCGAAGGACTTCCCGGCCACCGTGCTGTGGCGCTTCCGGCTCTCCGCGCTGGCCATCCAGCTCACGCTGTGGACCGCATTCGGCCTGCTCTTCGGCGAGTTGGCCGAACGCCTGCTCAACCCCAAGCCCGTGACGGGCGCCGCCGCGGGCCGACGGCCGGTGGCCGCGCCCAACTGACCGACCCGCCGCAGGCGCGAGGGCCCACGGAATGCACCACCCTCCGGGGGCCCTCCGTCAGCGGGATCAGGTCGACTGAAGCGGGTGCCCGAGCCGAAGGTTCCAGCGTTCGGACCGTCCGGTGATCTCGGTCGCCGTCAGGGGAGGAACGTCCGCGCGCCAGAAGGCCCGCGCAGGCGCCCCCAACACGTGCACCGCCACGGCCCGTACGACGTCGGGCTCCACCACGGCAATCGTGTGGCCGTCCGTGCGTGACGCCGTGTCCAGCCACCGCCCGATCCGCAGGCACAGGTCCCGCACCGACTCTCCGCCGTGAGGCGCGGAGTCCGGGTCGCCGAGCCACAGCGCGACCGCCTCCGGCTCGGACCGGCTCACCTCGTCGAGGGTGAGCCCCTGCCAGCGGCCCACGCGCAGGCCCGTGAGCTCGTCCGGCGACGCATCCGTACTCAGCCCGAGTGCCGTGGCGGTCTCCCGGCAGCGCACGCTGGGAGAGGTGACGACGCGAACGGCCGGGCGCGTGGTTCCGGCTGCCGTGCGGGCCCGCGCCGCGCCGTCGTCGTCGAGCGAGGTCGTACCGTCGTCGAAGCGCGCCTGGCGCATCGACGGGCCCAGAGCAGGCGAAATGAGGGTCACACGACTGGTCACGCGAGACATACGATCATGCAGAACCTGACCCGGCCAACAGCCGCATATGACCTGTAAAGGGTGAAAAAACGGTTGTTATGGGCAGACGGTGAGGATGGAGATGGGCGGCGAAGGGTTTTGACCGGTCCGGATGATCCGCGTACGGACACCGGCCCACTGGATGCCGCGTTCGCGGAGACGGTCCGCCGTACCGGCGCGTCCATCGGAGCCCTCTACCTGCTCGCCCCGGACCGGCCGCTGCTGCGTCTGGACGCGGTGTGCGGGGCGCCGGTCGAGTTCGCCGCACCCTGGGCGAAGGTCCCGCTCGCCTCTCCCGCACCGGTCGCCGAGGCCGTGCGCGAGGAGCGGATGGTGTGGGTGGCCAGCCAGGAGGAGATGGCCCGCTCCTATCCGCGCACCGCGATGGTGCTTCCCTACCCGATGTCGCTGGTCGCCGCGCCCGTCACCGGCGTGCGGCAGTGGGGGTGCCTGCTGTTGATGTGGTCGGCCGCGCGTCCGCCGCACATGACGCCTCGGGAGCGCGGCAACATCACATCCAGCTGCCGGCGTCTGGCCCGCCTGCTGGAGGAAACCGCCGAGCAGGCCGCAGGCGCCGGCACCGGAGGGCCGCGCGCGGTGCCGGTGGGAATCGGCCGTCGGTACGCGCCCCCGGAACTGGCACTGGCCGATTTCGTCGAGCGGCTGCCCGGCGGAAGCTGCGCCCTGGACCTGGAGGGCCGCTTCACCTACGTCAGTTCCGGCGCCGCCGACCTCCTGGGCCGTGAGGCGGCGCGTCTGCTGGGCACGCAGCCGTGGCAGTCCCTGCGCTGGCTCGACGATCCCTTCTACGAGGACCGCTACCGTGCCGCGGTCATCAGCCGGGAGCCCGTCTCGTTCACCGCGTGCCGTCCGCCGGAGCAGTGGCTGGAGATTCATCTGTACCCCGACGAGAGCGGCATCAGCGCCCGTATCCTGCCCAGCGACGCGCACGAGCGGGCCTCGCCCGTGTCCGGTGCGCCCGTCATGCCGGCCCGTGCGGGACAGCTGTACCAGCTCACGCATCTCGCCGCCGCGCTGACCGAGGTCGTCGGCGTCCAGGACGTCGTCGATCTGGTCGCCGACCAGATCATGCCCGCTTTCGGCGCCCAGGGGCTGGTCCTGTCCACCGCCGAGGCGGGCCGGCTGCGGATCACCGGCCACCGCGGGTATGCCGACCACACCATCGAACGACTGGACGGGCTCCCCCTCGACACCACCTTCACCCCCGCGGGTCAGGCCCTCACCACCGGAAGTCCCGCGTTCTTCGCCGACCCGGAGGAGATGCGGCGTACCCATCCCGACGCGCCGCTGGTCAGCGGGAAGCAGGCCTGGGCCTTCCTCCCGCTGATCATCTCCGGCCGACCCGTCGGCGTCTGCGTCCTGTCGTACGACCATCCCCACACCTTTCCGGCCGAGGAACGAGCCGTTCTGACTTCCCTGGCGGGTCTGATCGCCCAGGCATTCGACCGCGCCCGCCTCTACGACACCAAGCACGAGCTCGCTCACGGCCTCCAGCAGGCGCTGCTGCCCCGCAGCCTCCCCTCGATCGACGGACTGCGGGTGTCCGCCCGCTACCTGCCCGCCACCCGCGGCATGGACATCGGCGGAGACTTCTACGACCTCATCCGCCTCGACGACACCGCGGCCGCCGCTGTCATCGGCGACGTCCAGGGCCACAACGTCGCCGCCGCTGCCCTGATGGGCCAGGTGCGCACGGGCGTCCACGCCCACGCAGCGCTCGGCACGCCCCCGGACCAGGTCCTGCGACGCGCCAACGGGCTCCTGACCGACCTCGATCCCGACCTGTTCACCAGCTGCCTCTACGCCCACCTCGACTTCTCCCGCCGCCGCGTCACCCTGGCCAGCGCCGGCCACCCCCCGCCGATCCTGCGCCTCCCCGACGGCAAGACCGGGCCGCTGGAGGTCCCGCCGGGACCGCTGCTGGGCATCGATCCCGCTGCCACCTTCCCGTTGACCGAGATCCCGCTTCTCGAGGGAACGCTGCTGGCCCTCTACACCGACGGCCTCGTCGAAGCACCGGGCGTGGACCTCGACGACTCGATCGCCCGCCTCGCACACGATCTCGCCGAAGCCGACGTCGGAGATCTCGACGTGCTCATGGACACCGTGCTCAGCAGGGCCGGCACCAACGGGCAGCGCCTCGACGACGTGGCGCTTCTCGTGCTGCAGAACATCGGTCGGGAGGTGGTCCGGGAGTCGGGATCGGGCCCACCGCCTTGAGCGTTTTCGGGACCGGCGCCGTCTCCATGGTGCGGATGGCCTTGACCGCCCCCAGGCCGTGGGTGAGGTACTGGTACAGGGCGGCGGAGGCAGGGTGGGGTCGATCTCGACGTCGAAGAAGACCGCCCCGCAGGCCCCGCAGGTCGTCGAGCCGCCGCGAGACCGTCGCCGGTGACCAGCCGGTGCCGGCGGCGCTGGTGGGCGGCGACTTCCTCACTGCCCGTACGGTGCTGGGAGGGTCCCCGTACGGACGCTGCTGCGCCTCCGGCCCAGCGCTTCACGCGGACGACCTCACGGGGAGACGTCGAGCGGGCCATCGGCGTAGGCACGGGCCTGGGCGGAGGTCAGGTCACCCACGGCCACCAGGCGTCCGAGCACCTCGGCGCGGCGTGCGCGCGCGAGATGCGGATCGTGGAGCGGATCGTACAGCGATGGCGCCTGGACCAGTCCGGCCAGGAGGGCGGCCTGAGGCCAGGTGAGCCGGTTCGGGGTGGTGCCGAAGTAGCCGCGGGCGGCGGCCTCCAGTCCGTAGAAGCCGTGTCCGAAGTAGGCGATCGCGAGATACATCTGAAGGATCTCGGATTTCGGGTAGTCGTGGGCGAGCTTCAGGCTGAGCGCCACCTGCTCGACCTGGTCGGTGCGGGTCCGACCGCCGTTGGTGTACAGCATCTTCGCGAGCTGCTGTTCGAGGGTCGCGCCGCCTCCGTCCCCTCCCCGGCCCTCCAGCCACACCACGACCGCCCGCGCGACACCGACCGGATCGATGCCCGGGTTGCGCCAGAAGCGGGAGTCCTCGGTGGCGACCAAGGCCTCGGCCACCTTGGGCGGTGTCGGTACGGCCAGGGCGCTGATCCCCCGTTCGGCGTCCAGCGCGCGCACCCGCTGCTCCGCGTCGCTCACGTTGGGGGTGAGCGCCAGCAAGGCGCCCCCGCACAGGGCGCACAGCACCGCCGCCGACAGCGTCATGATGAGCCCGGCCCGCAGGCAGCGCCGCAGCCACCCGGGCACGACCCGACGGCTGACCAGCTCGGCCCCCGCCACGGCGGACACCACCACAGCGGCGGAGAGGCCAACAACCCCGGCTGCGCCGAGCCTGTAACCGAACCAACGGTCAACGAGGACGAGCAGCGCCGCCGCTCCCGCACCGGCACAGAAGGCAAGGCAACGGCGCGGCCACCGAGCGCCTCCCGCCCCCCGCGAGGGCGGAAGGGGCGTACGGCCGTGGACCGGACGGACCCGGGTGTCGTCCATGGCGCCTGTCAAGGGCGTCGTTGCTTGGTCGTGGAATTCCGTAGTGGGAGGTCTGGCGGGAGCGGAGGCTCCGCTGGATGGTGGCGGGATGAGGAGCCGGGAGATGGGGGAGGAAGTCGTCCGTCGGGTGGGGCGGGACGCTTTCTGTTTCCGGGCTGCTGCCGTTCCTGCTTGGTCCCGATCGGGATGCCGTCATCCGGCGGGCCTCAGCCCGTTGATCGCAGCGTTCGGTCCTGACCGCGTTAGAAAAGACGGGTGCGCCTGCGCGAGGTGAGGTCGTCCAGGATCTCACGCAGCCACGGGTCGCGGACGGCCGGTAGCCGGACCAAGGTGTTCTGGGAAGTTCTCCAGTCGGCCCTGAACAGGTGATGTGGATGCGGCGGTTGCGGGTCGTCGCGCAAGACCCCGTCGGGTAGGGCACCCGGCGTCCCCATGGGCAGATACGGCTGGGGGAAGGCCAACGACAGCCACATCCCGAGCGGCAACGGCACCGGGTCAGCCCGTGCGGCCGGGCCGGCCGGCGTCCAGGTTTGACCCGTCTGGGGATGTACCGGCACGAGAATGATGTCAACGCCCGTGTCGGGCGCGGCCATTCCCGGCCCCGCCAGGGCGGCGTGCCGCCCTGCCGAACCAGCGGGCAACAAGGCGTCGAGGGCGCGTTGGAACACCTCCCCGGTCAGGCCACCCGGGACGGTCACCGGCCCGCCGTGCGAGGCCACCAGCAGGTGGGCGAGCGCAAGTCCGGCTGCCGCCTCCCACTGGGGGCTCCATGACCAGAAGTGGCTCGTCCCCAGCCGCCCGCCCCACGTCGCGACCGGCTCGAACGGAGGCGTGCGTTTCCCCTGCGCCAACAGTTCCTCCCAGGCGAGTGGGGCGGTGACAACGCCGTCGACGAGGAGGCGGCGCACGGCGTTCGGGGCGAGCCACACCGCCTGCCAGAGTGAGCAGTAGTCGATCCTGGTCGCCACGGGCAGACCGCACGTCTCGCAGACCGTGTTGGGACCGTCCGCCCCGTCGAGTCCGCAGCAGCCGCTGCCGCTCTTGTCCGGGATCAGGCGGGTGCCGCGGACATCTCCGGGGGCGACGACGATCGCGCCGGCCACGCCGTCGGACAGGGCGTGGACGGGCGCATGGATGCCACGGGCCGCCACCTCGTCCGGATCGACCTCCTCCCACCTCCGCCAAGGCGGCCCCCAGGGTTGCGGATCCACCGCGAACGTGCCCGACTCCATGAGCACCGGGAGCTGGATCCCATTGCCGTACTTCTGATGGGCGTGAGTCGGTAGAGCAACCTCCGAGACCGGCACGGTCAGATGAATGCCACATCGCCCACACACGAAAACGTACAACCGTCCTCCCCATGGCAAACAGCGACATCGTCGCAGCCGGATGCGGTCTGGCCAACGTGTTTTCGCCCGTCACGAGACCGGAGCGCGACCCCAGCACTCAGGCCGGTGAGAGCGTTGGTGCGTGAGGCGGTTGCGTCTGGGGACTCACGAGGGGTACGCGGGGTGTGGGTCGGGCTGGGCCATTTCTGGGTTCGCGGGCGAGGGGAGGGCTGCGTGCGCGGTCTGGTGGCGCGGTGCGGGAACGGGGGGCTGGGCCGGTGGTGCCATGAGCGGTGGGTCAAGTGACGAGGGAGGCTCCGGCGTTGTTCGAGGGCTTTGAGAGCGGGCGAGTTGAGGTCGACGAGGCGTCGATATTCGTCCGCTACGGCGGGCAGGGGCCGCCGGTGGTGTTGTTGCACGGTCATCCCCGCACCTCCGCGACCTGGCATCGCGTCGCCCCGCTCCTGGTCCAACGTGGTTTCACCGTGGTCTGTCCCGACCTGCGCGGCTACGGCCGGTCCACCGGTCCAGCCCCTACGGCGGACCACACGGGATACTCCAAACGGGCCGTCGCCTCTGACGTCGTGGAGGTGATGCGCCGCCTGGGCCATCCTCGGTTCGCGCTCGCCGGGCACGACCGGGGAGGCAGTGTCGCGCTGCGTCTCGCGCTCGATCACCCCGGCGCCGTCGCGCGGGTGGCGCTGATCGACTGTCTGCCTTTGAGCGAGCATCTGTCGCGTATCACGGCCGAGTTCGCAACCCAGTGGTGGCATTGGTTCTTCTTCGCCCAGCCGGACATCCCGGAACGGGTGATCAACGCCGATCCGGACAGCTGGTATCGCGGCGATCCTCGGAGCATGGGACGGGAGAATTACGACGAGTGGCGCTCGGCCACGAGAAACCCCGACGTGGTGCGGGCGATGCTGGAGGACTACCGGGCCGGCCTGACCGTCGACCGGCGGCACGAGGAGGACGATCGCGCGGCCGGGACACGGATACAGTGCCCGGCGCTGATCCTCTGGTCGCTCCGGGACGACCTGGAGGACCTGTACGGCGATCCAGTGAAGATCTGGCGGCAGTGGGCCGTGGACGTACGCGGCCACGGCATCGACGCCGGCCACCACGTGGCCGAAGAGGCTCCCGAGGCGCTCGCTTCCAGCCTGGCGGAGTTCTTCGACGGACGTCGTGAGTGAGAAACCGTCGGGCCGCCAGCGCAAGGGGGTGCTCTGCAAGGCGAGTTGGCCGACTGACACTGCCCTGGTCGCCGGTCGTTTAGGCGTTGGGCGGCGTCAGCCGGACCACTCAATGATCACGACTCGATGCGGGACATGGTGGCAATGACGAGTTGCCGTGATGCCTTCCGAGCCTCAGGCGGCTTTTGCGAAAACGAGTACCTCGGTGGAGGCGATGCCCATGGGGGCCAGGAAGCTGGCTTCCAGGCTGCAGCCGAGGGTGGCGAAGAGGTCGACGCATGTCCGGCGTGGCATGGCGGCCGGGTAGGAGTCGTGGCCCGAGCCGCCCTCCGTCGCCCAGGCGTGTACCGCGGCCGGGTCCAGGCAGGTCTCCGTCATGACGTCGAAGACGATCCGGCCACCGGGCCGGGTGACACGCGCCATCTCGAAGAAGTACCGCGAAGCCCCAAGGAAAGTCACGGTGTTGAAGACCTTGTGAGCCTGCACGAGGTCGATGCTCGCGTCGGGTGTCGGGGTGAGGCTGCTCCCTGAGGTCGGTTGGGCGATCACGTCGAACGTGTCCACCAGGTAGGTGGCCCAGGGTGCTGCCGTCTCGTATATCTCGTAGCGCTGTGGTGCACACTCCTTCAGGGTCTTCTCCAAGTACCGCCCGGATCCGGGGCCGATCTCCAGCACCGTGTCCGGTTTGGCTTGGTAGACCCCGAGAGTGCGCAGTTCGTCGATGGTGGACTGGGTGGCGCCAGGCGTCCCGTTCATGACCTCGTCGATGTAGTCACCGACCGACAGACCGGCCGCTCGTGCGGCTTTCATCGTTGCCTCGAACGGGATGAAGTCGTCAACGCCGCCCAGGTTGTTGGCGCTGCGCACGATGTCGAATCCCGTGCGTCCCAGGAGCCGTTTGACGCCCGACTTCAATACGGACTTTTGTTCGTCTGCTGCCTTCATCGAACATACCCCACCAGATCGTGCCAAGTTTCGGTGCCAGCATAGGGATCACGGGCAGGGGGGCGCAGTGGGACGGGCGAATTGCTACGCGGCGGGGGATCGGTACCAGCTGCCGACGATCAGGATGTGACTCCATCACCGCGCGAGCCGCTGCTGCCGGCTAGGCCGCGCCCACCCTTCGTAGCCGTAGTCGCGGTCCTCCTGTGGAACGCCCTGGTTCCGCAACAGGTCCAGCAGTGCCGTGTTCTGAGGCAGAGTCGGCAGCAGCGTCACGTGCCACACGGAACGGGAAGCTACGCCTCGCGCGTTCGCTCGCTACCCGTCTGCCTCGTGCTCCGAATGATGGATGGCCGGCGGCCCGTCGTAGGTGATGACGACCGGTGCGTTCGCCTCCGCCCGCGCGCGTTCCGTCGCCGTCGCGATCTCGTCGTAGGTCCATTCCCGGTACAGGCGCGCCCCGTGGGCATCGGTGATGTCGATCACTACTCCTTTCCACTCCTCGGCGGGCTGTTCGGGAACGAGCCCCAGTTCGTACGTGGCGTCCTGGAGGAGGGATTCGGTGACGCGTATGCCGGTGAGTCTCTCGGTCAGGGCGAGGACCGCTGCTTTCCGGTCGACGTCCGGGGCGCTCTCGTCGTGCTCTCCGTCGGGAGTCAGGGGGAAACCGACTTCCCGTAGCAGGGGGACCAGTTCATCGGGGGTGTTGCCATCCCGCGCGGAGGGGACCTCGAACGTCGTACGCAGCCCACCGTCCTCGAACCAGTGGAAGAGATCGATGGGCTTGCCGCCGTTGGTCGAGTGGGCCACGACTCGGCCGCCCTGCGACAGCGTCTCCACGCACGCGTGCGCGATGCCCAGGCCGCCATCGAAGCCGAGGACGAGTGTCCAGTCGCCCATTTCGCCGCGAGCGGTGAAGGCGCCCGCGACGTAGGACTCGTCCCAGTAGTCGTAGTCCACGTCGGCGTGGTGGGCGTCGTCCGCCTCGAGGAGCCCGACCGTTCCCGCTCCGGTGCCGACGGGCTCCGCCTCCATCGCGCGCAGGACCTCGCGCGAGGTCCTGCCTTGTATCAATGTCAGGGTGTAGCCGCTGCCCGTCATGTGGCGGAAGAGCGGCGAGGTGCGGATCCAGGCGTAGTCGTGCGCGGTCACCAGGTTCATGTGGCGCAGTGTGCCTGATGCCTCTGACAACGACCCGGGTCAGCGGCATGACCGTTGCGGGTTCCAGGGGGCCTCACGTCCCGATCTCGAATGTGGGCGGTTTGACGTCCGCGAGGCATCGTGTGTCGGGCGCGGTCGGAGTGTCGAAGAACGAGTCGGTGATCGTTTGCGCGCACCGTGAGTCGGCGTACGTCACATGGGCGACGTAGGGGACGGTGACCGCGGTGGACCGGCTCAGCGTCCGTGCCACGTAGGCACCGTTGCTCGGCGCGGTCTGGGCGTCGAACCCGCCCGACAGCACGAGGGTCGGGATGTCGCTGCGCGTCACGTTCCGGATCGAGGGCGGCGCCGCGGGGATGTCCCAGGCCCGGCAGTCAGCGTGCAGGAAGGGCAGTTGCGGAGCGTTGGCCAGCAAGGAGCGGGGGAACGTCGGGAACGCGCGTCGTCCGGCCCGGATCACGTCGGCCTGGCTCTCGTAGGGTGTCCATTCGCTGCAGAAGACACCGTAGGCGAGCCCGTAGGAAACCCTGCCCATGGCCTGGGGGCTGAGTCTGCCGCCCGCCCACTGTTCGGCGATCCGTTGCGGGTGGCCGTGGGCCAGCTCGTCGATGGAGCGGGGCACTCCGGCCGCGACGTGGGTGGCCGAGGTCAGCCAGGTCACCAGGGCCGCGCCGTCCAGTACGACCCTCACCGGGGCAGGCCGGCCCGGGATGGTGACGGTGGTCGTGACCGGGTGTGCGTCGAGCTCGAGGACGAGGTGTTCGAAGGTGGCCTTGAGGTGCGGGTAGCGGCGGTTGCAGACGGGCTCGTCCGCGCAGGCCTTGAACAGGCCGTCGAAGCCCTCTCGGGCGGCCTTCCAGGTCACGCCTCCGCCTGCCAGGGACGGCGGCAGGACGCCGTCGATGCCGACCGACCGGATGCCCTGCGGGTGCAGGCGCATGTAGAGGAGGGCCAGGTCGGTGCCGTACGAGATGCCGAAGACGTTCCACTGTCTGATGCCCAGCGCCTTGCGCAGGTCGGCGTAGTCCGCGGAACTCTCGGTGCCGTTGTAGGCGCCGAGGTCGGCTCCGAGTCGCACCAGCCGTTCACGGCAGGCCCGCGTCGCCTCGACGTGCAGGCGCCCGGTGGACGGCGCGTTGTAGACGAGGCCGACGGCCTTGGCGTTGAACTCGTCGATGTTCGGGCAGGTGAGTGCCGGGTCGGCCGAGTAGGTGCCCCGCTGGGACATGAAGATCACGTCCCGGTCGCGGTTCAGGCCGCCGTTGAGCGCCATCGGGATCTCCGAGACCGCGTCGTCGCCGGGCCCGCCGGCGAACCACACGATCGGGTCGGACGCCGGTCTGCGTGTGGCCGCCGGCACGACAGCGACTCCGAGGGTGATCTTCCGGCCCCTGGGCCGGTTCCGGTTCTCGGGCACGGTGAGCGTTCCGCAGTGGGCCGTCTCCAGTGCGGGAATCGGTTCCGCTGTCCTCGGGCAGGGCCCGGGCACGAAGCGGGCATGGCCCACTGAGCGGACGACCGTGCCCAGCGGCGGTGTCGCGGACCCGGGGCCGGCCGAGGCAGGGGCCACGGCGAGGCCGGTGAGGAGGACGCCGGCCGTCGCCGCGGCCAGGACGGCCGGGCGCCGTCCCACAGCGCGTCGGAACGGGGAGGGAGGAAGGGACTTCATGCGGTCTCCGGTTCAGGGAGTGATGGTGAACGGTTGCGGCGCGAGTCCCGCCACACAGCCGGTTTCGGGCGTGTTCGGATGCGCCAGGAAGGAGGCCAGGACACGCTGCGCGCAGGGCGACTGGGGAACCACCCAGTGGCCGATCCCGGGAATCCGCACCACGGTCGAGCGCGACAGGGTACGGGCCGCGTACGCCCCCCAGCTCGCCCCGGTCTTCGCGTCGAACGTCCCGGAGACGACAAGCGCGGGCACCTTGCTGACGGTGGCCACCCGCTGGACGGCGGTGCGGTCCGGAACGTTCCAGACCCGGCACACCTCGTACTGGAAGGGGAGTTGCGGTGCCTGAGCCAGGACCGTGTCGGGCCATCCCGGGAAGTTCCGGCGCCCCGCCTTGAGCACGTCCCGCTGTGAGAATCCCGGCACCCACTCGCTGCACGCCACCGAGTTCGTCAGGCCGTAGGCGAACTCGCCGACGGCGGGCGTCGCGCCGGCGGCACGCGCCCGGGCGAAGCGCAGCGGATTACCGTGCGCGAGTTCGTCGAGTGCGGCGGGGACGTCGACGGCCGGCAGCGCGCCACCGTCGGCGACCAGCACGTTCACCAGCGCGCCCCCGTCGAGGACGACCTTCACCGGGCTTCCTCCGGCGGGCGGCTGGACCATCACCGTCAGGGGGTGCGCCTCCAGTCGGCGGACCTGCTCCGTCAGGGTGCGTCGGACGTCGGGGTAGCGGCTCTTGCAGCGCGGCTGGGCCGCGCAGGCACGGAAGATCGCGTCGATCCCCTCCGCCGCGCTGTCCCAGGTCCATGGCAGGCTCACGATCTGCGGAGGGGCGACCGAGTCGATCGCCATCGACCGGATCCCGGCAGGCTGCCGGCGCAGGTAGGTGAGGGCCAGATCGGTGCCGTAGGAGTACCCGTAGACGTTCCACTGTCTGATGCCCAGCGCCCTGCGCAGGTCGGCGAAGTCTGCCGCGTTCTCGGTCGTGTTGTAGGCGCTCAGCTCGACCCCGGCGGCCGTGAGACGGTCCCGGCACTGTTTCGTCGCACGCACCAGGAGCCGCCCCGTGGACGGCGCGTCATAGCGCCGCCCCACGGCTCCCGCGTAGAACCGGTCGATCTCCGGGCAGGAGAGGTTCGGCTGCGAGTGGAGTCCGCCGCGCTGGGTCATGACGATGAGATCGCGGTCCCGGTTCACCTGGGAGTCGATCAGGAAGGGAATCGCCCCGATCGCGTCGCCTCCGGGACCGCCCTCCATGAACACCACCGGGTCCTTGGCCGGCTTCGCCGACGTGGCCGGAACGATGACCACGGTCAGCCGGATGGTTCGCCCGTCGTGGTGGGCGCGGTTCTCGGGCACCTCGAGGTACCCGCACCGGCCGGGGACCGGCTCGGGAGCGGTCGGGCAGGGGCCGGGTACGAACCGCGCCGGAGTTCCTGGCGAAGGATTGTGGACGGGGACCGATGTGGCGCTGCCGGCTGCCGGGCCGACCAGTCCCAAGAGGGCCAGACCGGCTGCGGTGAGCGCCGTCCCGGTGCGCGCGCCTCTGGGGTGGCGCCTGTGAGGGCCGCGCACCCATGGTCGTCCGGTCCTACCGCCGCTCCCCCGTACGGACGGCAGGCACCCCGGATCGATGTCCGCTTCCGCCATGATTCCGTCCCTCTTAGGTCGCGCGGCCGCCCCGTCCGGGACGGCACGCGTGGTCTGGCCCGTCGGCGCGTGGCTGCGCGGGCATGCGTGGCCAGCCTGTGCGAGCAGGGAGACGTCCACCACTTGAGTGCGCCACTCGGGGGGCTCGTAGCCTCCTGGAACGCGTTCATTGTTCGTCGAGTCCGCCACAGATCTGGGGGACCTCCGACTCGGAGTGCCGCCGTCCGCACCCAGGGCTTTGGGACCAGCTCGTCGCCCGAGCGGGTGGCGACGCCGTGGACGGATGCCGCTGTGACGGGTCGCCAGTCTGCGTGCTCGGCAGCCCCTCGCGAGGGGCGTTGTGCACAGCGGCTTGATCGTCTCAGCGCCGGGGGTCGCGCGTATGACTGCAGCAGCCGCAACCAGTGGAATCTGCTCGCTCAGGCGTCCACGTTGGTGTCGCCCTGGCAGGGATTCTGTCCGCCCTCGGTGAGCAGGACATGGGTGAGGCTTGCTCGGTTCGCCACTCCCAGCTTGCGATAGACCTGGCTCAGATGGGTCTCCACGGTCCGCACACTGAGAAACAGAGTCTCCGCCACCCGGTGGTTGGTCATGCCGTTGCTGACCAGGCGCGCTATCTCCCGTTCGCGGCCCGACAAGAGCGCCCAGGGCCCCTGCGGCTCGAGTGACCGGGTCTGGTTCGTGAGGTCGTGGCGTCGGCGCGCGGCCGTGTCGGCGAGCTGTGCCGAGCCGCACTGGCCGGCCAGTACCTCGGCCCGGTCCAGCCAGTCGGCCACGTCCTGGGTGCGTCCCACGCTCAGCGCGACTTCGGCCACGTCGAGCAAGGTGCGGCAGAGTTCGATGCGTTCCTGACCGGCGGCGAATCCCTCGACGGCTTCCCGCGCGCTGTGCAGCGCGCTGTCGATGTCGCCCCGTACGACGTGGTCCCACATGCGCGCCCGGTGAGCGAAGGCCCGTCGGCCCGGCGACGGGAGCTGCCCGGCGCAGGACTCGGCCAGCTCCGCCCAGCGCGCGGTGCCGACCGGGTCGGACACGGCGGCGGCCGCTCTGGCCAGCGCGTCACACCAGCGCGGTTTGCGCCAGCCCGCCACCCGGGAGAGCTCATCGCCCCCTGCGGCGTCCAGCAGCAGCCAGCGGGCCCGTGCCGCGTTCGACGGGTCCGCGTGCAGGGCGAGTTCGGCGTGGAAGCAGCGAACGGAGATGGCCCACGCGGCCTGCGAGCCCCCCACGATCTCCAGGGCTCGGTCGGCCGACGCTTGCCAGGATTTCTGGTCCCGCGCTCCGTCCTGCCAGAAGAGCGTCTCGGCACGGACCATCGCGATGATCGCCTCCGTCACCGGGGCACCGTCACCCGCCGTGATCGCGTCGGCGCGGTCCAGTGTGGCCAATGCGGCACGCAGCCGCCCGGAACGCAACTGGGTGTTGGACAGTACCGTGAGGATGTTGGGCTCGATGTAGGCCTGACCGGTCCGCCCGCACAGCGCGGCGGCGCGCTGCAGATGGCGTTCGGCGTCATCGAGCCGTTCCAGCATCCCTTCGGTCATGCCGAGTTGGAGCATCGCGTCCAGGTTCGTCGACAGCAGGGAATCGCCGGCCGCGTCCACGAGATCGGCGGCGGCCGTGGCCTGCCCGCGTGCTCGGGGCTGGTCGCCGAGGAACAAGGACGCGAGGGCCGCCTGTGCCAGGGCGTGGCACTCACCGACCCGGTCGCCGTGGCCACGGGCCAGTGCGGCGGCCGTCTCGGCATGGTGGCGGGACGCCTCGTAGTCCCGCACCGAGTAGGCGTGGTCGGCGAGTTCGACATGCAGGGCGGCTGCGACGGCGCCGTTGTGTTCGGTCAGGGCGGCCAGGCCGGCGCGGGCCATGGCGCCGGCCTCCGTGTGCCGCCCGCGGTGGCGTTCCAGGCGGCTCGAATCGGCGAGTGCGGCCGCTTCGTGCGAGCCGGTGATGGTGGACCGCAGCGTGTCCAGCAGCGCGCGGGCGTCGGCCTCCTTGCCGCTCAGCATCCTGGCCCGGGCAAGCAGGACCTGCGCCTCGTACCAGTGCTCCCCTCCCTCGCACAGCAGGGCGACCGCGGCTTCCAGATGGTCGACGGCCGTCGACGGGGAGTCGAACAGCTCGCTGCGGGCCGCGCTGATGAGGGTGGTGGCGTGGTCCGGCCGGCTCGGGTCGGCGACCTGGATGACATGCCGGGCGCGCAGGGTGACGGGTGCGGTCCGCCGTGCCAGTTCGGTCTCGGCCCGTCTGTGCATGGCGTGACGCTGACTTGGCGGCACCCTCTCGTACACGACCTCCCGCAGGGCGCGGTGACGGATGGCCAGATGCGGCGCACGCTCGGCCGGCCGCACGAGGTCGAGGTGGGTCAGCACGTCCAGCGCTGAGAGAGTCGGCGCCATGCCGAGATCCGCCACCGCCGCCAGCAACTCCGGCAGGAACGGCCCGTCGAGAACCGCCGCGGCCCGTACGGCCGTGAGTGGCTGCTCGTCGAGCCCGGCCAACTCGCCCAGGATCGCTGTCACGGCCTGGTCATGTGCCGGCCCATGCGCGCCAAGGGCCTTGAGGTACAACGGGTTGCCCAGGGCATCGTCGTAAACGCTGTTTGCGCGCAGAGGATCGCCGAGCAGCTGTGCCGCATCGTCTCGGGAGAGCGGACCGAGCCGTACGGAGGCGAGGTGACCGGTCGCCTCCGTACGCGCCAGCAACTCGGCGCTGACCGCGGGAAGTTGGCGGGGACGGTAGCCGAGCAGGCAGAGTGACGGGGTGGTGATGGCGGACCGCATGGCCCGCTCTGCCAGAGCGACCTCTTCCTGGTGCAGAGCGTGCAGATCGTCCATGACGACCACCAGGGGCCCGTCCGGACGAGCCGTCGCGTCGACGACCGCGTCCACTGGCACAACCGGGATTCCGTCGGCTCGCGCCCGGGCCGCCGCAGCAGCAAGGAGGGTGCTCTTTCCGATGCCGGGCTCACCGGTCACCGCGACCACCCGCCCGAAACCGGCCCGCAACTCGGCGAGAGCCTTCAGGAGTTCGCCGCTCTCCGTGCTGCGCCCCACGAACGCGGACGTCTCCTCGGTCGCCCGGTCGGATGTGGACAGACCACCGTACTGCCGATCAACAGCCATGACCGCAGCGTAGTCGGGCAAACAGGCAGGTGGGGATGGCGGGTGACCAAGGCCGCATCGATGATCGACCGCCACGTGGGCACACCGGGGCCGGCCTGGCCGTCAGCCTGACATCGCGGCTGCGCACCCTTGCTACCGCAGAGGAAGACCGCCGCGACCCCGTCCGCCATGGAGACCATCTGCCGCATCCCGACCAGGCGTTGGACATCGCCACCGCCGACAGAACCGCCCGGCAGCTCGGGAGGAGCTGCCGATGGCATCGAAAGAGCCTCGGCCTGATCGGTGCGGTTGGGCCGAGGATTCCCGGAGCCGAGCTGGCCGGCAGGTCTGCTCACAACGGTCAGGTCGGGCTGTCGCGGCCCTCGTGGTGCTTTTGGCCGTCAGCTCGGTCAGCTCGATGCGCTCACCGCTCGACGCGGCTACCGTGATGCGGATTGAGCGGATTGCCCCCGCATCCGGCGGATTTCCGGGGCGGAGTGCGTCGAGGTAGTGCGCCCGTCGAAAATGCCGCACCTGCGCATGGCCGAGAGGGCCCGTATCCCGGATAGGCTCAAGCATGCGATCTCGGACAGGCGGCATGTGGTGGGGGACGACGATCGAAGCGCCGGACCCCAACGCTCTGGCGCAGTTCTATGCCGCGCTGCTCGACTGGCCCATCGGGCACACGGAGCCGGGAACCGCGATTGTGGCCGCCTCGCCGCAAGGACCGTTCTTCGTGTTCCAACAGGCGGAGGGCTATCGGGCCCCGGTGTGGCCACCGGCGGACGGCGACCAGCGCCCGATGATGCACTTCGACTTCCAGGTCGGCGACCTGGAGGCGGCGGTCGCCGAGGCCGTCGCCTTGGGCGCCACCATCGCGGAGTTCCAGCCGCAGGAAAACGTCCGGGTACTCTTCGACCCGGCCGGCCACCCTTTCTGCCTGTGCCGCGACGATGAATAGATCAGGCCGCTCAGCAATGAGCATGCGCCAGCTTCTGCCTAGCGCTGCAGCAAGACCTGGTGGGGTTTACCGACGATTCTGGTCGAACTTTCTTGCTCAAGCAGCCGGGGTGACCAAGTGACGGGCGCCGCGCAACCTGGTGTGCAGCTTGCGCTGGGTGGCACGGCCGGATGATGAACGCCACGCGCCTACGCGCCTACGCGCATGCGAGGTCGCGGGTGGACCGGGTCGGGCAGGCAGGACGCGTCCTGGCAGACGCGCGCGAGCGCCCGAGAGCACCGCGTCGTTGGATACATGGACCAGACGGCAGGCGCGCTTCGCCGCAGCCATCGCCAGGCGGACAGTACCTTTGGCGGTAACCACCCAGTCGGATCCGTCGCGCGCCGCGTCGACGAAGTGCGGGGGACCGCAGCCACGACTGGTTTGAAACGCTCGGGGTGCCGCTCGACGATGACGCCACACATCGGCATAGCCGTCCATCCAGCATCCGCCTGCGTGTCGAGCTCAGCCAGGCACCGGATCCTCGGAGACGGGCAGCGGTTGTGCAGTCTTCGGCGCCAGTGCGCGGATGGAGGGGGTGGCGACCATGGTCAGGGTCGCCAGGAGGACGAGCGCGGCGGCCGCGTACAGCGTGGCATGGAGGCCGAGGAGGAGTACGGCGGGTCCGGCGGCGAACTGGGCGAGCGGGAGCGCGAGGTAGGAACCGAGATCGTCGTAGGCGTAGACGCGGGCGAGGCGGTCCTCGGGGATCTGCTCGTTGAGGGTCGAGTACCAGGCGACGCCGGCCTGTTCGACGCCCGCGCCCGCCACGAAGTTGGCCACGACCAGCAGCCAGGTGTGCGGGGCGAGCGCGAGCAGCAGCGGGGTCGTCGCTGTCAGGCCCATCAGCGCGCAGCCGACCAGGATCGCGCGCCGGGGCCGCCATCTCAGCGACAGTACGCCGCCGGCGACCGCGCCGAGGAATCGCCCGGCGGCTCTTCGGCCCTGGCTACCCTCGCCGCCGTCGATGCAGAGGCGTGAACGTTGTCGCTTCTGGAAACCGGCAGTACGTGCCGCGCATGGCGACGGGACTGGTTCGCGTCTTCAGACTGGGGTGCGACGCCGACCCGGACGCGGACATTCAGAATGACCCGGCGCGGAACACTGGGGCGGCGGAAGTTACTGATCCGGCTTGCGAAGCGCACGTCACAGTGTCGCGTGGGAGACGGTGACCAGGTAGGTGCCGTAGAAGAGTGAGACGCCGGCCATTGCGGCGAGCAGGACCACGAGAGTGCGCGGGCGGCCGCGCGCCAGATGGAGGGCGAGCGGGAGCAGCAGGGGGAAGGCGGGCAGCAGGAACCTCGGCTTGCTCGTGTAGAAGTGGGTGCCGCCGACGGTGATCACGACGAGTGCCGCGCAGTACGCGAGCAGGGGCGCGGGCATCTTGTTCACGACGCAGAAGACAAGGAGCAGCAGTGAGCCGAGGACGGTCGCGGCGGTGACGTAGGCGACCAGGGTGTCGTGCCCGATGATCAGGTGCTTGATCATATGGGCGGTGTAGTGGCCGAAGTCGAACCGTGAGCCCCACAGGCGCTGCACCCGCCAGTAGCCGAGGGGGCTGTGGGTGCGTAGGCCCACCCAGCTGATGTAGCCGAGCCATCCGAGGGGAGCCAGGGCGGCGGCCGCCCAGGCCCGGGGAACGGTGGGCTCACCGGCGCGGCGCAGCTGCCAGAGATGAGCGACGGCTCCGATGACGACGGCGGCCGCCACGGCGATGCCGTTGGGACGGCACAAGCCGGCCAGCACCGCCAGCGTCCCCGCGGCCAGCCAGCGGCGAGTCAGTACCGCATACAGCGCCCAGGCGGCGAAGGCTGTCATGAGGGGCTCGGTGTACGCCATCGTCAGGATGATCGCGTGCGGCTGCAGCGCCCACAGTACGACGAGGATGATCCCGACGCGTCGGGTGTGCAGCAGCTCGCCCACCGCGTACACACCCCAGGCCGCGATCAGAGCGGCGCTCCACGCGATGAGCAGCGCCGCGTTGATCGGGCCGATCGGCAGCACCGTGCTCACTGCGTGGATCAGGCCCGGGAAGAGAGGGAAGAACGCGAGGTCGTTGTAGACCTTGTGGCCTCCGGGGGAGTGGATGATCATGCCGTAGCCGTACTGGGAGATGTGCCAGTACCAGTGGCCGTCCCATTCCAGGCCGAGTACGGTGCGCGGGTGCTTGCCCAGGTGCAGCGACCACAGGGCCGCGAGGATCACACCGGTGAGCCGCAGGGAGGCGAACAATGCCAGCGCCGGCAGGGCATTCCTCGGCTCCGGACGATGCCGCCACTGCCGAGACGGTTGACGGAGCCTCGGTACGAACCGCCACGTGAGCGTGTCGCTCGCCGTCGTGAGGCTGTCGCCCATTTCGACCTCCATCTCTGCCCTGCAGGAGGGAGCGATCGGAGGCAAGGTTCCACTGACGGGAAATCTCTTACTTCATGAAACATGGGGACATTCGCCGCACCTGCGGATGATGCTGGAGTTCAAGTGCGTCAAATGGCCGGATCCTGAGCTGATGGGCGCCACGGGCCAAGCGGCCCCGTCCGTCTCACACGTATCCGCGCCGCCGTGCGAAGCCCAGGGCGATCCCGCCCGGCGGGACGTTCAGCCAGAAGATGAGCAGACAGTAGGCAGCGATCTTCGTCTTTGCCGGGCGGCACGGCGCTGAGCAGAGGAGGATGGAGGGACCGATCCGACCGATTTGTCAGTGGGAGGAGAGTGCGTCATGACATCACCCTCCGATCCGTCGCTCACCGGTGCCCAGTTGGGCAAAGAACCACAGGACGACTCCGGCACCGAACGCTTCGGCGCGTTGGCGAACATGGGCTGGCAGATCCTGCTCACCACGGGCCTGGCCGCTATCGCCCTGGGGGTCGTCTTCCTCGCATGGCCGGGAGAGACGCTCCGGGTCGTCGGTGTGCTTTTCGGCGTCTATCTGTTGGTCACGGGTGTGTTCCAGTTGGCCGCCGCCTTCGGCACACACGTTCCGGGGCATCTTCGGGCCCTGCACTTCATCACGGGTGCGCTCTCCATCCTGCTGGGACTGATCTGCTTCAGGGGCGCGATGGAGTCGATTCTGCTGCTCGCCCTGTGGATCGGCTTCGGCTGGCTCCTGCGGGGCATCATGGCGACGGCCACGGCGGCCTCCGCCGCGGCCATGCCCGCGCGAGGCTGGATGCTGTTCTCCGGAATCATCGGCATGCTGGCAGGCATCGCGCTCATCGTCTCGCCGTTCGCCTCGATCGCCGTACTCACCCTGACCGCGGGCATCATGGCCATCGTGCTCGGAGTGGTCGAGGTGTTCCACGCGATCCGGATGCGCATCGAAGTCGGCCGCCTCGCTCCCGGTACCGCCGCCCAGCGGCGGCCTCTCTTCCGCTCTCAGCCGCATCCCCAGCACTGACACGCAACGGCATCCTGCGGCACACCGACCACTCCTGCGCCCACGCCGCAGTTCGCCGATGTCGTCCCCCGACCCTGAGCCCCCGGCCACAAGCAGCACTACGTACACCAATTCCCGGCACAGGAGCCCCCCGGGCCCAGGCTGCTCCAGATCAGACTGTCAGACGACGGATCGCGACCACCGCCGCGTCGTCATTGAGGTGGCCATGGACGTGCGCCAGCAGGTCGTCCTGGAGAAGGCGCAGCAGTTCGGCGGGGTCATCCTTGGCCCACTGCGTCGCGCGTTCGGTGAAGGGATAGAAATCGCCCTTGGCGTTGCGGGCTTCGATGACGCCGTCGGTGTACAGCAGCAGCAGGTCGCCGACGTCGAACGAGAACGTCTGCACGTCGTAGGCGTCAAGGCCGAAGACACCGCCGAGCCCGATCGGTAGATGGCTCGCCTCGGCCACCAGCGGGGTGAGGCGGTCGCCCCGCAGCAGCAATGGCGGCGGGTGGCCGCACGTGATCAGGTGGACTACCGGATCGTGGTCGGGGATGTCGAGCAGTATGGCGGTGGCGAAGTCCTCATCGGTGTCCTGCTCCGACGGGGACCGCCACTGGCTGGTGTCCCAGCGCAATGCGGCGTCCAGATGGACGGCGAGCCGGGGAAGGGTGGCCTGCCGATGGGCGGCCGCACGGAATGCGCCGAGCAGCAGCGCTGCGTTGTTGATCGCCGCCAGGCCGTTACCGCGCACATCACCGATCAGCAGCCGAGTACTGTCCTCGGCGGTTCGCGCGACCGCGTACAGGTCCCCGCCCAGATCGGCTTCCTCCTCGGCGGGCAGGTACAGGCCGGCGATCTGGAGCGCACCCGTCTGCGCGGGCAGTGGCCGCAAGAGCACACTCTGCGCAGCCTCGGCCACCGAGCGCACCCGATGCAACTGCCGCTCACGTCGATCCCGCACCACGCACACAGCGACACACACGACGGAGACAACGACCAGAGCAGCGATCTGGGCCTGAATGTTGGCGGTGGTCAGCACCCCCCTGAGCAGTCCGATCAGCACCTGCGCCAGCACTGCCAGGGCACCCATCAGCGCGGTCACTCGCGCACCGGCGAAAGCCACCGTGATGGCGGGCGCCGCCACGAGCAGCGGACCGAGATGGATGTCCGGCGGCGCCAACACATCCACCACGCACACGGTGAAGATCAACCCGAGTGGAATCACGACCAGCACGGGGACGTGACCCGGCCGCCAGAAACGCTTGAAATCCAGCCGCTGCCGAAAGCCCATACCTCAAGCCTTCCACCACTCGCCCATCCGGGTATGCGCCACTGCGCGAACTGTCACCGTGCCAGACCGTAACGATCGCCTCGCATTACATTTCAGCGAGCCTCATGGGTGGCGGTGGATGCTGCCGTCAGCACCTCCCGTTTCGGAACTTTCGTGCTCTGGTGGCGATGCGCAAAGCGGGCCTCGATGGAGGCGGAGACGAACGGTGAATGGGCCGGGCCTTCTGCCGGCACCGGCGCGATGGGACGGTTCCTCAGACGCTTTGAATCCAAATGTAATTTTCTACGCTGTTTGGCGCGATGGCGGACGGCGGTGCGGCTAAAGGGATGTCTCGTAACCCGATGATCATCCGGTTCGGACCGTGGTTGATCATCGATGGGTGCAGGTGTTCTCGGTCTCTCACCCGGAGTTGATTCACCCCTTCACCGGTCTGCGGCCGGCGCAATTTCACCGCCTCATGCGCCTGGTCGCCCGCCGTGGCGGTGACACCATCGCCGATGGCGGGCCGGGCCGCCCGTGGGCACTGAATTTCCCCGATCGGGTCCTGCTGGTGGTTGTGTACTGGCGTACCAACCTGACCATGCGGCAGATCGGCCCGCTTTTCGGGGTGTCGCACTCCGCTGCCCACCGGGTCATCGACACCCTCGGACCACTGCTCGCGCTGGCACCAGTGCGCCACCGACCGAAAGAGCAGGTTGCGATTGTCGACGGCACGCTGATCCCGACCCGGGATCACCGCCTCGCGGCACCGAGCAAGAACTACCGGTATTCGGCGAACCTGCAAGTCGCGATCGACGCGAACGCCCGCCTGGTCATCGCCCTGGGCGACCCGCAACCCGGCAACCGCAACGACACCATCGTCTACCGCACCAGCGGTATTGACCAGCAGCTGGCCGGCCGCGACGTGATGGCCGACGGTGCCTACCGCGGCAACCCCGAGGTGATCATCCCATACCGCAAACCCCGCGACGGCAGCGAACTCCCCGCCTGGAAACAGGACTACAACGCCGGGCACCGCCACGTGCGCGCCCGCGTCGAACACTGCTTGGCCCGGCTCAAGACCTACAAAATCCTGCGCGACTACCGCCGCGCCGGCCGCACCCTCAAGGTCACCGCAGCAGGGATCGCCCATCTGCACAACATCGCTCTGGCCGGGTCGACATAGCTGAAGCAGACAGGGTGTGGTCACCACGTAACCAGCCGCTGATTTCTACGCGCCCTGGCGCAAGCGCTGTGCGCCGCAGCGAAAGACCGCGCGCGTCCCGACCGCGATCGTTGACCGGGCACGGGTAGGCGCGGATGTCGCAAGGAGTGATTGGCTCGTGATCGAGAAGATTCTGTCGGGCAAGGTGGCGCTGGTGACCGGGGGCAGCCGGGGGATCGGCGCGGCGACGGCCCGGCGGCTGGCTACGCTGGGCGCGGACGTGGTCATCACCTATGTCGCGCAGGCGGAGAAGGCGAAGACGGTAGTCGAGGATCTGCGGTCGCAGGGCGTGCGCGCCGAGGGCATCCAGGCCGACCAGGCCGACCGCGCCCAGGTGACGGCCATGGTGGACGCGGTCGCTGAGAAGTTCGGCCGGATCGACATCCTGGTCAACAGCGCCGGTGTCTTCTGGCCCGGGGAGATCACCGACGCCGTACGCGATCAGCAGCTCGCGATCAACCTGACCGGTGTCGCCGACACGACCTACCGGGCCGTGCGGCACATGCGCGAGGGCAGCCGGATCGTGAACCTGTCGTCCGGCCTTGCCAGCAAGACCTTCGCGGCCGGCATGTCCGACTACGCGGCGACCAAGGCCGCGGTCACGGCATACACCCGCGGGTGGGCCCAGGATTTCGCCGCGCGCGGGATCAACGTGAACGTGATCGAGTGCGGCATCATCGACACCGACATGGCCATGCCGAAGGCTTCCGAGGGCGGCCAGTTCATGCTTCAGGCGGTCATCCCGATGCACCGGTACGCCGAGGCCGACGAGGTCGCCGGTGCGGTGGCGTTCCTGGCCGGGCCGGACGCCGCGTACATCACCGGCAGCACCCTTCGTGTCGACGGCGGCGCCCTCGCCTGAGGCCTGGCTCAGGACTCACCGCGGCCGTCGCCGCGGGTCTCGCGGGGCGTGACGCCGAACTCGCGGCGGTAGGCGGTGGCGAACGACGCGTGGCTGGCGAACCCGGACGCGTGCGCGACCTGCGCGATCGACCGGGTGGCCCAGGTTGAACTGGCCAACCGGGTCCGGGCCAGCCGCAGCCGCTCCGAGCGGATCAGGTCGCGGGAGGTGGTGCCGGCAGCCTGTAGCACGTCTTGCAGATATCGCGGCGACCAACCCAGGACCCGGGCGATGCCGGTGATGGAGAGGTCGGGGTCGGCAGCGTGACGGCGGACGTACTGCCTCACCTGCGCCTCGACCTCTCTTCGCTGGGCGGCCGGCGCCGAGTCGCTGGCACCTTCAGCGGCCAGGCAGAGCAGGTCGAGCAACTGGTCGCATGCGATGTCGAAGGTTGCCTCGGAAAAGTGTTCCCGCTCCTGTTGGAGGGTGAGCACCGTCTGCCGGATCAGCCGGCCGAGCCCCACGGTGCCGTCGAAGACTTGCGGATCCCGGGCCGCGGCGGGATTACGGCGGTAGATCTCCTCACCAGGGACGATCAGCGCGACCGACTGAAAATCCTCGCCGTGGGTGAAGGTCAACGGGCGGTCCACGTCGCACAGCGCGAGAGTGCCCGGCCGGATCTCGCCCGCGGCCGTGGCCTGCTCCACCTGGGCGCTCCCGGCGGTCGGCACCAGTAGCTCGAACGCTCCGCGCGGGTCTGTCCGGATGTGCTGCCGCTCCCGCACGAACTCCTCGCGGACGTTACCGCAGAGCGCGATGCCGTACGACCGTGACCGCTGCCACTCCAGCCGACCCGCCCACGGGCCGGCATCCGTAAGGGTGACCCGGCTCTCGCCGTGCAAGTCGATGAACGCTTCCCGCCAGGCTCTGGGCGTCGGGATCAGACCACGCTCGTTCCAGCGATACATCCCTGTACGGTATCCAACTCCGACGATGCCGATCCCGTCGAGACGGGTGAGGAGCGCCGGGCTGTACAGGGCTACAACGCCGGGCACCGCGAAATCCGCGCCCGCGTCGAACACTGCCTGTCCTGGCTCAAAACCTACAAAAACCCTGCGCGACTACGGCCGTCCATCTGCACAACATCGCTCCGGCCCACTGAACCCCCGAAACGGCGACAGGAAACGCCGACATCGAGTTACGAGACATCGCTTAGGTGGTGTGCAGCGGCTCCTTGAAGGACTTGCGGAATACCGGCCCGGCCAGGGGAATGATCGAAGACTTCACCTTTGACGTGAACGAGGTGGGGTGCCGTTCAAGTCTGACGTCGATGCGGGTGCCGTCGTCTGTGGGCGTCATGTGAAACTGCCATCCGCCCGAGCCGAAAGGTACCGAGTCATGCGTGGTGACGGTGACCGTATTCTTCGAGGGGTCCCATTCGTAGCGTGCGCGTTCCCACGACTTGTTGTTTCCCTCGGTCACCTCGGCCCACATATCTCCCCGCTCGTGGACCTGGAAGTGCTCGGCATCGATGGAGGGCCACTCCTCGACACGGGAGGGGCTGAAGTTCGTCAACACCGACATGACCTCGGCTGGGCTCATCGAGGAGTTCACGTGGAAGTGTAGGGATGGCATGATCTGCTCCCTGGTTCGAGAAGGCCGTCTCTGGCGGCGGCCTTCGGTACGTATCTCGTCGGCCGCCTGGCTCGAACCGCCAACGCTGTACGCTCCACCTCTCAGATTGCACCTCCGCGCGAGGTCACGCACCAGCAGGTTCCTGGCGCATTGCTGTGCGATCAATACGGCGCCCCTGTGGGACGGGGGACAGCCGTGAGGCCACGGTCACAGAACTTGGGCGCCATCCGCTCTGCGTCGATCGAAGTCGAGCCGAACCGCCGCGGAACCTTCACCCACAGCGGCGGCGACCCGCTTCAAACTTCTCCTGCGCACGTCGCCCACGCAGAGCGCGCCGGGTGTGCTTGTTTCATACGGGAGCGGTAGGCGATGGGTCGTCGACGGGAAGGTGACGTCATGTCCGGTCAGCAGGAAGCCGTCGGAATCCATCACCATCCGACCGCGGCCCTCGCGATGGTCTTCAAGCTCATCGAGTCGGCCCAGGCCCGCCGGCGCGCGATCACGGGAGCCCGTCCCGTTGCCATGGTCCGCTCCGGCGCCAGGTTCGAGAACCGCGTCTTGGCTGAACGGACAGACGGTTCACCTCGCATGCTGTCCCGGTCAGGAGCAAGGAGAACACGATGGACGCGCAAGCGGACCGAAATACTGAGCCCGCACTGGACCGACCACGCACACCCAGAGGTGACTGGTCCCACCGACGTTCAACACGCCGTCACGCAGACCCACGCCAGGCGGCCAAGACTCCGTTTCCACATCGACACGATCCTCGGCACCGACGATTTGCTGTCCGCAGTCGGCGGCGTCGGCCATGAAAGTCGCCCACGCCTCGTGACCCACTCGACGAGGGCATGCGGGAGGTTGAGACTTCGGACACCACCCCAACGGCACAGGGCTTTGTACGTTGCGGCCCTCACCCCAGCCTCACAAGCGGCACCCGACCAGTGGCCACGCCGAAAACGCTCGCTGTTGTCCGTCGCGGCTCGGCTCAGTGTCCTTGTAGACGGTGATTCGACACCTCGACCGCGGACATGACGATGTCTCGCCAATGCTTGCCTGGGGGATGGGAGTTGGGCCGGTTCTCCGTCACAGTGAACCTACTCGGTCGAGGGGGGGAATCGTGGCGGAGGACGAAGTACCGAAGACGGAGCCCGGTCTGTTCGACCTGGATGCCGTAGTGGTCGGGCAGCCGAAGCGCTCGCGGTGGCGCAGATACCTGGGTCCCGCCCTGGCCGTGTCGACCCCGGAGGGAGCCACGCTGGCCTCGCTCACCTGCACCGACGACACGCACTACGTCCTCACCCACACGTCCGGCGAGGTCATCGTCCGCATCGAGCACTCCGGGCCGGCCGAGTTCCGTTTCACTGACGCCGCGCATCGGGAGGTCGGCAACGCGGGCGCCCCCGGACTCTTCAAGTCCCTCCAGCTCGGGCTCCGGACGGACCAGGGGCGCCACCTCTTCCTCACCCGGCCCGGGCTGCCGTTCACCCAATGGCATCTCACCGAGACCGCCCCGGAAGGAGTGCCCACCCAGGGGATTCTCGGGCGGGTCACGGTGAGCACCATCGACTCGTGGATCGGGTTGCAGCAGTACGTCGTCGACATGGACCCCCGCCTGGAGGCGGGCGATCGGCGGACCGTCGTCGCCGCCGTCATCTGTCTGCACCTGCTGCGCCGGCCTCCGGGTGACAGCGCCGCGCCCGCGTGACGGGAGTGTGGCTGCGGCGCCTGGGGACTGCGGACGCGGCGGCGACCCTTTGCGAGGCATTCGCAGTGGCTCCCGCGTAAGTCGCTCCCAGGGCGGCCATGGCGATGGCTGAGGCACGACGTCGATGTCCTCGACTTTCCCGGCGCCGACCGTCTGCGGGCCGCGGGCGATGTCGCGTCCCCGAGTCCCTCGGTCGTCAGCGCCGCGCGCACGGCGGTTCGCGCGGCGGCGACGGACAGTGAGACGGTGGTGCCCCTCACGTCCCCGCGGGGCCACCGCAACCGGCGGCGCGTCCTGGGCTCCGCCGCGGCGGTCGCAGCCATCGCGGTGGGTGCCGCCGTCTACCCGACCGTCGGTGTCGGAAGCAGTCCGCCGGCAGCCGAGGTCGGCGCGGCGGGCTTCCTGCACCGCATGGCGGGCACCGCGGGCGCCGGGTCAGTCCCCAACTCGCCGTATTGGAAGGTCGAGACGCGTACGTCGGTGACCTCTTCGGTACCAGGCGGGGTGCCCTCGACCAAGACCGAGACCGACACGGAGTGGCTCAGCCGGAACCGTTTTCTCCGCACATCCACCGGTGGCGAGGTCATGGAGTTCACAGGGCTGGCCAACGGCTGGGCCCTCTCACCCGACCGGCGCGTGCGGTTCACGGCCGGTTATCACGTCGCCCAGCAGGGTCGGCACGAGCTGACGTCATGGAACGTTGGCGGCATGGTCCCGGGCCGCGAAGAAGTGATCACCTGGGACCAGCTGAAGACACTTCCGACCGAGCCGAAGGCTCTCAGGGCGAGGCTCCTTGGCGGCGACGGCGACGGCGCCGGCGGCGCACCGAAGGCCGACAAGCAACTCTTCAACGGTATCGACGCCTTGCTGGCCAACGCACCCGCCGACCCCCGGCTGCGTGCCGCGCTCTTCGAGGTCCTCGCCGACATCCCGCACGTACGGCTGGTCGGGCGCGTCAAGGACGGCGCGGGACGCAGCGGCACCGCTGTCGAACTCAGGATGGGGCGCGGAAGCAGCCGGCTGATCATCGATCCCGAGACCTCCAAGCTTCTGGAGGCCAGGACGGTCGTCCAAGCAAACCCACAGAGCGACCCCGCTGTCATTCGCACCACGTACCTCTCCGCCGGACCGTCCGAGAACGCTCCCCAGGCGGGTCGCGGAAGTGGGGTCTGAAGGGCGGCCTGGCGAGCCGAAGTTGTGCGTTCATGGCGCCGAGCCCCAGCCACCGCGGTGGCCTCGGCAGGGCGGCTGGGCCTCGGGCGCTCGATCAGTGGTTGATCGCGGTGAGGTCAGTGCCTGCAACTGCTCGGCGGTGTCGTCGAGGGGCTGGATGCTGCGCTTGGCGTGGCACATGGCCACCATGCCCTCGCCGGCGGCGACGAGTCGCGAGCTGTGCCGCCTGTCGCGGCTCGGCGCCGTGCTCACGCAGAGAGTCGGCTCGCGCTGCGCAGGTGGGCCTTGACGGTCTCGGGCCGCACTGAAAGACGCTCGCCGGCTTCGGCATCGCTGCACCCGACATCCGCACAGCTCCCAGTTTCGGGCGCTGCACCGGTCCCGGGGCATCACGGATCGACCTCGTCACTCACCGCGAGCTGCAACAGGAGGCGCCTGGCCTCGTCCCGGAATGCACCCCTCGTGCGACCGCCCAGGGTGCCGGCCTTGCGGATGGCGCCCTGGAGCACAATGCGGACTGCTCTGGAACACCGCCACGGGTAGTGGGCCATCCGAGTGGCACAGGCGAGAAGGCCTCGTGGCACCGCCACAAACTCGCTCTGTGCACCACCACAAACTCGCTCTCTGCACCACCAGAAACTCGCTCTGTGCGGCCCCGCCCACCCCGCCCACGCCGTTCGCATCACCTTCGATCACGGCCTGGTGCGCCCCGGCGGTTGATTCCAAAACAGCTTTAGCCGGATTCATGCGGACCGTACAAAAGGGTATAAGCCGGTCCAGTTGCAGAGCTTATCCAGGTGAGGGATGGTGAAGTAGGCAGCGCAGCCGCCTCCCGGAGGTGCGCGGAACGCACTCATGGTGAATTCACCAAGATGAGCGCTGCGTTGGGATAACCCGTCAAAGAACCCGCCCTCAATTCGCCGCCGTCTGCGATGCGGAGAGAAGTGGGGGTGGGCGCCTGTCCACGGGCCCATCAGGGCGCTGGGCCGCAGCCCCATTAGACGAGCACCGGAGTGGTCATCCGGGTGTGAGCGGGCTGCCAGAAATCCCGTCCCTCAGAAAAAAGATGAGGTATGAGCGATGGCGAATGACAACCACTACACGGTCGAGGTGGACGCGATCGCCGACTTCGGTGCGCCCCCCGAAGACAGCAGGTCGCGCAAGTCGGTGAACGTGGTGCACCGTCCCGGTGTCGTCGAGAGCGAGCTTGCCCACGAGTGGCCGAGCCCCGCTGCGAGCACTTCGCGCGGACCCGAAGTGCGGCCCGTGCGGGAGCAGCCGTAGAACGTGTCAGGACAGGAGAACAATCATGCTGAAATTCATCAGCCAATACCCGCAGCCTCTTTCGGTCTCGATCATGTGGTACACGCCCAACTGCCCTGACGGCGGGGACTGGACGAAGAAGGGGTGGTGGAACCTGGCACCCGGAGAAAGCAAGGTTGTTCACGCCGCCGACCTCGACGACGTCAACCGCTACTGGTGCTACTTCGCCCAGGCCGCGGACGGCGCCTTTTGGGCCGGGGACATCGCTCGGATGGTGCCGCCGGAGAAGTTCGAGTGGTGCGAATGGACCAGCAGCACCGACGCGACCCAGATCGGCTACCGCCTCCAGGACGTAGGAGACGCCGACGACTTCACCATCACGCTGACTCCCTGACGAGACGGCGTACGTCAACCAGTCAATTCCCGTATCTGGGAGCGCTTTTCACCGGAAGTGCTCCGCATTCGCAGCCACTCACCTCTCTCAGGGAGCTGCCATGACAGTGCAACCGCAGCAAGCGACAGTGCCGACGGTTCTGGTCTACGAGGACGACCCCGGTTTTCCCCCGCAGGTCAACATGCCCGTACCGCACCCCGTCCCCCAGCTGGACACACAGCCCTTCCCGACGGCCATCGCGGAAGCCGCGCCGCACCCGAACGGTGCCGGGCCCGGCACCGAGGCATTCCGCTACTGGGTGGCGGCCGACTCGCTCAGCAGGGCCAGCAAGACCTGGGGTCCGCTGGTTCCGACCGGAACGCAGTGGCACCCGCAGGTCGGACGGGCTCTCACGGCGCACCTCAACGCGGGAGACGACCTCAACGCCTTCTACGACCGTAGAGGCCTGTGGTTCTTCCGCCGTACGGTCGCGGGCGTCACCGTCGCCGCGTGCGAGAGCAACGAGGTCGTCCAGCACGAGGAGGGGCATGCGGTCCTCGACGCCCTGCGTCCCCAGCTGTTCAACACGGCGAGCGCGGAGACGGCCGCCCTGCACGAGGCGTTCGGTGACATCAGCGCCCTGCTGAGCTCGCTGGCGCTGGAATCGCTGCGGATCGCCGTACTGGCCGAGACCCAGGGCGACTTGGAACTGTCCTCGCGGGTGTCGCGGATGGCCGAGCAACTGGGCTGGGCCATCCGTCAGGGCCACCCGAACGCGGTGGACTCGGACTGCCTGCGCAACCTGTCCAACAACTTCTTCTACCGCGACCCGGTCCTGCTGTCGCCGAACGAGCCCGCGAGCATCCTTTCCAGCGAGCCGCACTCGTTCTCCCGGGTGTTCAGCGGCGCGTTCCTGAAGATCGTCGCCGGGATCTTCCGCCAGCAGGACCTCCAGGACCAGGCCGGCCTGGCCAGGGCGGCCGAGATCGCCGGGCAACTGCTGGTGGACGCCGTCGTGTCCGCCCCCGTGGTGTCCGCCTACTACGCCCAGGTAGCGGGTCACATGATCGCCGCGGACCAGCGTCGCTACGGCGGCACGTACGGCTCGTCCCTGCGCTCGGCGTTCATCCGTCACGGCATCCTCTCCCTCGAGGCCGCCGCCTCCGTCACCGAGCCGGAAGTGGCACGCCGAGGCGCTGGAATTACCGAGGCGACGCCCGGTGGTGGCGACGACGAGGGACTGACGGCCGTCACCGTCCACGGAGCGACGTACGGCGTCACACAGCCGCTCACGCTCTCCGCCCCGGCGCAGGAGCGACGCTTCGGCATCGCCGGCTCCGATCCCGCCGGCGGCTCGGTGCGGCCCTCTGACCCCGAGCACGTCGCCACGTCCTACCTCGAGGACCTCTTCCGCCGCGGCCGGGTCCACGTGCCCGAGGAACACCGCACCGACACCGCGTTCACCGACCTGAGCTCCTCCCGGCTCAAGACCCACGAGATCACGCGGAGCGCCACCGGCGAGGGCCTTGCCCTGGTCCGGCGGTGCTTCGACTGAGGAGTCAGCGGAAGCGGAGACGACGGACGGTCAGCCGTCCGTCGTCCTCGCGCTTGATCACATGCGTCGTCCTCGGCGTCGGCTCCTGACCCTCGAAGACCGCCTCGCCGCGCGCCAGCAGATCGCTGATGAATTTCTCGGCCGCCCTGCGCTCGGCTTCGCCGCTGTGCTGATTCTCGCTGCCACTGTTCTGGCTTTCATCACGATTTGTGCCCATAGTATGCACTTTATTCCTTTGTTCGTACGATGCCTGCCGGAGACTGGGGATGCGCACTCCGAGTGCGAGATGTCAGTGCGGTGTACGGCATCGGTGCTGGAGGCGCAGGACGACATGGCGGCCATCGGCGAGGCCGGTGACGGCGCCGAGGCCGTGCGCCTGACTCGCGAACTGCAGCCCGACGTGGTCCTGATGGACGTACGGATGCCCGGTGTGGACGGCATCGAGGCCACCGGACGGATCGTGACGCAGTGCCCCGAGGCGAAGGTGCTGATCCTGACCACCTTCGACCTCGACGAGTACGCCTTCGCCGGGCTGCGGGCCGGAGCCTCCGGGTTCCTGCTGAAGAACGCGCTGCCCGAGGAACTCCTGGCCGCGATACGCTGCGTTGCCGCCGGGGACGCGGTGGTCGCACCCCGGATCACCCGGCTCCTGCTGGAGAACTTCGCCCACCAGCTTCCCGCTGGGTCCGGCAGCGAGGTGCGCGAGGACCACCGATTGGACCGCATCACCGCCCGTGAACGCGAAGTCCTCACCCAGGTGGGCCTGGGACTGTCCAACTCGGAGATCGCGGAGGTACTCCACCTGGCCGAGGCGACGGTCAAGACGCACATCAGCCGCATCCTGTTCAAGCTGCGACTGCGCGACCGTGTGCAGGCTGTGATCCTTGCGTACGAGACCCGGCTCGTCGAGCCCGGGTGACTGGCCCCCCTCAACCGCAGCATGCTGACGTGCTCGGTCGGCCAGCGACCAGAACCAGCCGGCCGGCTCGCGGGCGACCGCGCGTGCAGATGCGCATACCACCCCAACGAGCTTCAGCACGGGAAGCAACACGTTGATGATCTGCTGGCGTGACCTACAAGTGCGATGCCGGGCGGGCCTGCGTATACGACACCTCAGGGGGTGTCTGGAACATGGACGGCTGTGGAGACAACTGGATCTACGGCCGTTTCAACTATGCAGCCCCTCTCCAGCTTTAAGAAAGGGGGGCTGCCGGTTGGGTCCAATGGCTCCTTTAGACCAGATCCGCGTAATGGCGATCCGATGCATGGCCGCGTTGAGCTGACGCTTGCCCGTCCGGCAGAGTCGATGGCAACCAGGCCAGCGCGATGGTCGACGAGCAGGCGGATCTCCCGGGCGGCACCGTCCAGGCGGGCGGCGGCCACGTCCGGCTCGCGCAAGGCTGCCCGTGCGATAGGGAGTGCGTCGAGCGTCCACGTCCATCTCGGTGAAGGTGCCGCCCCGGTTCTCGATCTCCCTGCGCGAGATCTCCTCCAGGCCGTGCAGCATCATCTCGGTGCGCGGCCGGTGGTGGTGTTCCACGAACGCGACGCCGAGTGCCATGCCGTCCCTCGGTCAGGATTCGAAACGGTAGCCCATGCCGGGCTCGGTGATCAGATAGCGGGGGTGGGCGGCGTCCCTCTCCAGTTTGCGGCGCAGCTGGGCCATGTAGACGCGCAGGTAGTTGGTCTTGTTGCTCTGGGAGACCCCCCAGACCTCCTGCAGGAGGTGCTTCTGCGTGATCAGCCGGCCCGGGTTGGTGACCAGGATCTCCAGCAGGTGCCATTCGGTCGGGGTCAGCCGCACGTCCCGTCCGTCCCGTACGACCTTCTTCGCGAGCAGGTCGATGCTGAAGTCCTCGGTCTCGACGAGTGTCGTCTCCTGTACGAGCGGAGTGTCCTCGGTGCGGCGGACGGCGGCCCGCAGCCGAGCGAGGAGCTCGTTCATGTTGAACGGCTTGGTGATGTAGTCGTCCGCGCCGGCGTCGAGTGCGGCGACCTTCTCCTCGGATCCCTGCCGCGCGGACAGGACCAGGACCGGCACCCGGGTCCAGCCGCGCAGGGCCTTGATGACGTCGATGCCGTCCATGTCGGGCAGGCCGAGGTCGAGCATCACCACGTCGGGCTGACGGGCGGCGGCCAGCCGCAGGGCCGTGGCCCCGTCGGGCGCGGAGTCGACGCCGTACTTGCGCGCTTGCAGGTTGATCACGAGGGCCCGCACGAGCTGCGGGTCGTCCTCCACCACCAACACCCTGGTCATGGGTGCGTGCCTTTCCTGTCGTGCGCCGGGCCGGGCGGCACCGGACGCGAGGCAACCGGCGCCACGTCAACGGGAGTTGACGGCTCAAGGATGACTCCCGGCCGCCAACTCCCGCGCATGTCACCCAATCCCATCAAGGCTTTGCCAGAAGATCCTTGAGCGCGATGTTGAGTTCGAGGACGTTCACGCGGGGCTCCCCGATGAAGCCGAGCGTGCGTCCCTCGGTGTGGTCCTTGACCAGCTTCTCGACCTGGGCGACCGACAGGCCGTTCTTCTCGGCGACCCGGTGGACCTGGATCTGCGCGTACTGCGGGGAGATGTCCGGGTCGAGGCCGGAGCCGGAGGAGGTGACCGCGTCGGCGGGCACCGCGGACGCCTTGACCCTGTAGCCGGGCACCGAGTTGTCCTTGACGACGGCCGCCTTCGCCGTCTTCACCTGCTGGATCAGGACCTTGCTGTCGGCGGAGAGGTTGGTCGCGCCGGACAGCAGCAGCTTGTACCGGGTGTTCAGGCTGTTGCTGCCGAGCCCGTTGGCCGGGCGGCCCTGGAACCACTTCAGGTCGGGGTCCGGGGTCTGCTGGCCCTTCTTCAGCGGCAGGTTGTACGACTGCCCGATCAGCGAGGAGCCGACGACCTTGCCGTCCGCCTTGACCTCGGAACCGTTCGCCTTGTCGTGGAACAGCGCCTGGGCCACACCCGTGACGACGAGCGGATAGATGACGCCCGTCACCAGGGTCAGCACGAGGAGGGCCCGCAGGGCCGCCCCCAGCAACCGAGCGGTGTTCGATACGGAGTTGTTCATGGCGGTCAGCCGATCCCGGGGATGAGGGAGATGAGCAGGTCGATGATCTTGATGCCGATGAAGGGCGCGATCAGTCCGCCGATGCCGTAGATCGTCAGGTTGCGCCGCAGCATCTTGTCGGCGCTCACCGGCCGGTACTGCACGCCCTTCAGGGACAGCGGCACCAGCGCGATGATGATCAGCGCGTTGAAGATGACCGCGGACAGGATCGCGGAGTCGGGCGAGGAAAGGCCCATGATGTTGAGCTTGTCCAGGCCCGGGTAGACGGTCGCGAACAGCGCCGGGATGATCGCGAAGTATTTCGCGACGTCGTTGGCGATGGAGAACGTCGTCAACGCTCCTCGGGTGATGAGGAGTTGCTTGCCGATCTCGACGATCTCGATGAGCTTGGTCGGATTGGAGTCGAGGTCGACCATGTTGCCGGCCTCCTTGGCGGCCGACGTACCCGTGTTCATCGCCACGCCGACGTCCGCCTGGGCGAGGGCCGGGGCGTCGTTCGTGCCGTCACCGGTCATCGCGACGAGCTTGCCGCCCGCCTGCTCCCGCTTGATCAGGGCCATCTTGTCCTCGGGCGTGGCCTCGGCGAGGAAGTCGTCGACGCCCGCCTCCTCGGCGATGGCCTTGGCGGTCAGCGGGTTGTCGCCGGTGATCATGACGGTTTTGATGCCCATGCGGCGCAGCTCGTCGAACCGCTCGCGCATGCCCTCCTTGACGACGTCCTTCAGGTGGATGACGCCCAGCACGCGGGCGCCCTGATCGTCCTTGACGGCGACCAGCAGCGGCGTACCGCCCGCCTGCGAGATGGCGTTGGAGAGCGTGTCCGCGTCCTCGGCCACTGTGCCGCCTTCCTCCTTCACCCAGGCGATGACCGAACCGGTCGCGCCCTTGCGGATCTTGCGCCCGCCGACGTCCACACCCGACATGCGGGTCTGGGCGGTGAAGGCGATCCACTCGGCCCCGGCGAGCTCCCCCTGGTGCCGCTCGCGCAGCCCGTACCGCTCCTTGGCGAGTACGACGATGGAGCGGCCCTCGGGCGTCTCGTCCGCGAGCGACGACAGCTGGGCGGCGTCGGCGACCTCGGCCTCGGTGGTGCCCTGGACCGGCACGAACTCGGACGCCTGTCGGTTGCCGAGGGTGATGGTGCCGGTCTTGTCGAGCAGCAGGGTCGAGACGTCACCGGCGGCCTCGACCGCCCTGCCGGACATGGCGAGGACGTTGCGCTGGACCAGGCGGTCCATGCCCGCGATGCCGATGGCGGAGAGCAGCGCGCCGATGGTGGTCGGGATGAGGCAGACCAGGAGCGCCACCAGCACGACCATCGTCAGGTGGGTGCCCGCGTAGTCCGCGAACGGCGGCAGGGTCGCCACCGCGAGCAGGAAGACGATGGTCAGCGAGGCGAGCAGGATGTTCAGCGCGATCTCGTTGGGCGTCTTCTGCCGCGAGGCACCCTCCACCAGATTGATCATCCGGTCGATGAAGGTCTCGCCCGGCTTCGTCGTGATCTTGATGACGATCCGGTCGGACAGGACCTTCGTGCCGCCGGTGACGGCGCTGCGGTCACCGCCCGACTCACGGATGACGGGTGCCGACTCGCCGGTGATCGCCGACTCGTCTACCGAGGCCACACCCTCGATGACGTCACCGTCACCCGGGATGATGTCGCCGGCCTCGCAGACCACGAGGTCGCCGATGGTCAGGGCGGTGCCCGGGACCTGTTCCTCGGACGTGCCGTCCTTGAGCAGCCGGCGCGCGACCGTGTCGGTCTTGGCCTTGCGCAGGGTGTCGGCCTGCGCCTTGCCGCGGCCCTCGGCGACGGCCTCCGCCAGGTTGGCGAAGACGACGGTCAGCCACAGCCAGGCGCTGATCGCCCAGCCGAACCAGTCGCCGGGGTCCTTGAAGGAGAAGACGGTGGTCAGGACGGACCCGATCCACACCACGAACATCACGGGTGACTTGACCATCACCCGCGGGTCGAGCTTGCGGCAGGCGTCCGGCAGCGACTTCAGCAGTTGCTTGGGGTCGAAGAGGCCCGCGCCGACACGTCCCTCGGCGGGCTTGTGCCCGGTGGGTACGTCGCTGTGCGGCGCCCGGGTCGGGGTGGCTGTGGACATGGAGTCCTCTGACTTCTCGGTACGGGTGGTCATGACGCCAGCCCCTCGGCCAGCGGGCCCAGCGCCAGCGCCGGGAAGTAGGTCAGACCGGTGATGATCAGGATCGCGCCGACCAGCAGGCCGGTGAACAGCGGCTTCTCGGTACGCAGCGTGCCGGCGGTCGCCGGGATCGGCTTCTGCTCGGCGAGCGAGCCGGCCAGCGCCAGGACGAACACCATCGGCAGGAAGCGGCCGAAGAGCATGGCCAGACCGGTCATGGTGTTGTACCAGTCGGTGTTGGCATTCAGGCCGGCGAAGGCCGAGCCGTTGTTGTTGGAGGCCGAGGTGAAGGCGTACAGCACCTCGGAGAAGCCGTGCGCCCCGGAGTTGAGCATCGAGTGCGGCGGCGTCGACAGCGCCATGGATGCAGCGGTGAAGACGAGTGCGAGCGCCGGGGTGATCAGGATGTAGCAGGCGGCCAGCTTGATCTCACGCGCGCCGATCTTCTTGCCCAGGTACTCCGGCGTACGGCCGACCATCAGACCGGCGATGAACACCGCGATCACGGCCATGATCAGGATGCCGTAGAGGCCGGAGCCGGTACCGCCGGGCGCGATCTCGCCCAGCATCATGCTGAGCAGCGCGATCCCGCCGCCGAGGCCGGTGAAGGAGGAGTGGAAGGAGTCCACGGCACCGGTGGACGTCAGGGTCGTGGACACCGCGAAGATGGAGGAGGAGCCGACGCCGAAGCGGACCTCCTTGCCCTCGTACGCCCCGCCCGCCAGTTGCAGGGCCGGACCGTGGTGGGCGAACTCGGTCCACATCATCAGCGCGACGAAGCCCAGCCAGATGGTGCCCATCGTGGCGAGGATCGCGTAGCCCTGCTTGACCGAGCCGACCATCACGCCGAAGGTGCGGGTCAGCGCGAACGGGATCACCAACAGCAGGAAGATCTCGAAGAGGTTGGTGAAGGGCGTCGGGTTCTCGAAGGGATGCGCCGAGTTGGCGTTGAAGTAGCCACCGCCGTTGGTGCCGAACTCCTTGATGGCCTCCTGCGAGGCCACCGCGCCACCGTTCCACTGCTGCGAGCCGCCCATGAACTGGCCGACCTCGTGGATGCCGGAGAAGTTCTGGATCGCACCGCACGCCACCAGCACGATCGCGGCGATCGCGGCGCCCGGCACCAGGATCCGGATCGTGCCGCGCACCAGGTCGGCCCAGAAGTTGCCCAGCTCACCGGTACGGGAGCGGGCGAAGCCACGCACCAGCGCCACGGCGACGGCGATGCCGACGGCCGCGGAGACGAAGTTCTGCACGGCGAGACCGGCGGTCTGCACGACGTGCCCCATGGTCTGCTCGCCGTAGTACGACTGCCAGTTGGTGTTGGTCACGAAGGACGCGGCGGTGTTGAACGACTGCGCCGGGTTGACCGAGGAGAAGTGCAGCGAGCCGGGCAGAACGCCCTGGAGCCGCTGCAGCAGGTAGAGGAAGCCGACACTGACCGCCGAGAAGGCGAGAACACCGCGCAGGTACGCGGGCCAGCGCATCTGAGTGTCGGGGTTGGCACCGATGCCCTTGTAGATCCACTTCTCGACCCGCCAGTGCTTGTCGGAGGAGTAGACCTTGGCCATGTAGTTGCCGAGCGGGATGTAGGCGAGCGCCAGCGCTCCTATGAGGGCGAGCAGCTGGAGGACGCCGGCGAGGACGGGACCCATGTCGTGGCTCAGAACCTCTCCGGGAAGATCAGGGCGAGGACGAGATAACCCAGCAGGGCGACGGCCACGATCAGGCCGACGATGTTCTCGGCGGTCACAGCTTGGTCACCCCCTTGGCGACGAGGGCCACCAGCGCGAAGGACGCGATCACGGTGACGACGAAGGCCAGATCGGCCATCGCGAGCTCCTGGAGTGAGGTTCGATGAAAGGCGGACGGTTAGAGGAAACCGCCTCTGCGGCCGCATCCGACCACCCGTTGACGGCTCTCTTACGCCGACCCTTACGGCTTTGACGGGACTCATACGGCCCGCTCCCGTATCGGTGGGTAGGCAGTCGTGACCAGCGGTGACGCGGCTCACAGCATCCGGAACCGCAGCCGGTAGTGCCGCTTAGGCTCCGCCTCCGGGATGAGCACGGTGACCCCGGTCGCCAGCTACGGTCGCGACCACCTCGTGGACGTACGCGGCCAGGGCCGGGGCCCGGTCCTCGGGGTCGGGACAGCAGGCGGTGACCGCGCGGACCTCGTCGCCGAGGGTCCGAGCGGCCGAACCCGACGGGATCTTGACGGCCTGTCCCACGGACGGATTCCCCCCTGCCATGACCCGGCAACGGGCCCGGTGGGCAGGTCATGAAGAACCGTCCGTATTCCGTCAGAGCCGCGTCAAGGCACATGGAGAGCGGTTCTCGGATCACTAGCGTCGGTGTCATGGGACGCCGTGACGACGCATGCGGAGGACCGCTCGACGCGCACGCCCACGGACCGGACGGCGCCGGGGAGGCCACGAACGACCGTGAGTGGACACAGCAGTTGTGGAGTTCCGCCCGCTGCGCGGGTGTACTGCTCGCTCTGCTGCTCCTGGTCGACTGGGGATCGGACCGGCTCGCCCCGTGGCGCACCGCGCTGTGGCTGGCCCTCGCCGGGCTGCTCTTCGTGGTGCTGTATCCCGCGCGGGTGTCGGCCGGCGGGAACTGGCTGGCCTCGCGCCGGCTGGTGCGTGAGCGCCGGGTCCGGACGGACCTGCTGGTGTCGGTCCGGTGGTTGGACGGCATCTCGCAGCGGCTCCTTCTGCGGGACGCTCTGGGCGGTCGCGTCGAGATCGATCCCGAGGTCCTGGTGCGCAACCCGCAGTTGTGGTTGCGCCTGGACGAGGGCGCGCGAAAGGCCGCCGCCGACGGGCTGCTGCTGTGCGGTGCGACCGCCTTGCTGGGCATCTCCCGGCGCGTGGACCGGGAGACCGCACGCGCCGTGTTCAAGGCGTCGGGCCTGGAGTGAGTTCCGTGTCGGTTCAGCCGGCAGGCCCCGAGGTGTCCAGGGCGGCCCCCGTCCGGTCGGCCAGGGGGCGCCGCGACCGCGCAGTTCGATCTCGCCCTGGAGCCGGCCCGCCGTGTCCACGTCCCCAGGAGCGCCTGCCCACCATCACGCCGCCGTCGTTGTGCCGCCAGGCTGCGTGCCCGGGCCGGCCAGTTGGGACACGATCAGACCGACGACCAAGGAGCAGGACCGCCGTGCCGACCTCCCTGGACGCGGTGATGTCGTATCACAGAGCGGCTCCGCCCGGGGCGAACCAGGTCGCCGCCGACAGCGCGGCCACCACGCCCGCCGTACGACTGCCCAGCGCGGCCACCTCAACGACCGCCGCGACGAGGACGAGAGCGGCGTAGGTGTGCGACAGGTGCGTGCGGAAGGTGACGAGGCGAGGGCCACCTGGACGGGGGCGGTGAAACCGGCCGCCAGGGCGTCACGCATCTCCCGCGTTCTGCTCGGTCGGTACGGCGTTCAGGGGCTGTGGGGCGAACGGCAGCGACACGACCATCGTGAGGCCGCCGCCGGGCGTGTCCTCGGGGGTGAGGCTGCCGTTCATGGCCTCGGTCAGACCGCGGGCGAGGGCCAGTCCGAGGCCGAGGCCGGTGGTGTTGTCGGTGTCGCCGAGGCGCTGGAACGGCTCGAAGAGATGGTCGCGGTCCTCTGCGGGCAGACCGGGTCCCCGGTCCACGACCCGCAGCTCCACCCGGCCGGCCAGGGCACTGGCGGTCATCAGCACCTTCTTCCCCGACGGTGTGTGGCGGGCGGCGTTGCCGACGAGGTTGGCGATCACCCGCTCCAGCAGCGGTGGGTCGGCCAGCACCGCCGGGATCTCTTCCAGGTCCGCCACGTCCACGTCGCAGACGTCCGCGAGGGCCATCGGGAGGACCTCCTCCAGGGAGGTGGCCCGCAGGTTCAGCGTAAGGGCGCCTGCTTCCAGGCGGCTGAGGTCGAGGAGGTTCTCCACCAGGCGGTTGAGCTTGGCCATGGACTCGTCGGCGGTGGCGAGGAGTTCGTCCCGGTCCTCCGCAGAGAACTCGACGTCACGGCTGCGCAGCGAGGCCACGGCGGCCCAGCCGACGGCCAGCGGGGTGCGCAGGTCGTGGCCGACAGCCCGTAGCAGGGCCGTACGCAACCGGTCGGCGGCCTTGACCGGCTCCACCTCGGCGGCGGCCTCGGCGAGCCGGGCCCGCTCGACCGCCGAGCCGGCATGTGCGGCGAACGCGGCCAGCACCCGCCGCTCGGACGACGACAGCGTGCGGCCCCGCAGTGCGAGCCAGGCACCGGGACCGGCGGGAACGGCCGTCGCGCCCGTCTCCTCGGGCGGCTCGTCGACCAGCTCCGCGGACTCCATGCCGAACGTCTCCCGGGTCCGCTCCAGCAGCGCCGGGATGGTCGCTTCGCCCCGCACGATGCTGCCGGCCAGGGACGACATGGTCTCCGCCTCGGCCGTCGCACGGGCCGAGCGGCGCGACAGGCGCAGGGACCGGTCCACGACGGCGGCGACTATGGCGGCCACCACCGCGAACACCGCCAGGGCCAGCAGTGCGTTCGGGTCATCGAGCGTGAAGGCTCCGATGGGCGGGACGAACCAGTAGTTGAGCAGCAGGGACGCCGTCACGGAGGCGATCACCGCCGAGGCGACCCCGCCGATGCAGGCCACGCCCACCACGGCGAGCAGGAACAGCAGGGCCTCGCTCGTCAGGTTCAGCGTTCCGCGCATCTGGGCGAGGAGGAGGGTGAGCAGCACCGGCAGCACCAGCCCGGCCACCGGTCCGGCGATCAGCCGGGCCGTGGACAGAGTGCGCCGTCGCGACGGCAGGAGGGTGCCGCGACCGGCTCGCTCATGGGTGACGCGGTGGACGTCGATGTCGCCGGACAGTTCGGTGACGGTCTCCCCCGTGCCGGGCCCGGTCAGGAACCGGGCCAGCCGGCCGCGGCGGCTCGTGCCCAGCACGAGCTGGGTGGCGTTCTCGGCGCGCGCGAACTCCACCAGCGTGGAGGCCACGTCGTCGCCGAGCACCGAGTGGTAGCTGCCCCCCAGGGCCTCGACGAGTCTGCGCTGACGGGCGAGTGAGGCGTGCGAGACGCCTGCCGCGAGGCCGTCGCTGCGGGTGACGTGCACAGCCAGCAGATCTCCTCCCGCCGACCGGTCGGCGATCCTGGCCGCCCGGCGGATCAGGGTGTCGCCCTCCGGGCCGCCGGTCAGGGCGACGACCACCCGCTCGCGTGTCTCCCACACCCCGCCGATGCCGTGCTGCGAGCGGTACTCCTGCAGCGCCTCGTCGACCCGGTCCGCGACCCACAGCAGCGCCAGCTGCCGCAGCGCGGTGAGGTTTCCGGGCCGGAAGTAGTTGGCGAGGGCGGCGTCGACCTTCTCGGGCGCGTAGATGTTGCCGTGCGCCATCCGGCGGCGCAGCCCCTCGGGCGGCATGTCCACCAGTTCGACCTGGTGGGCTCGGCGTACGACCTCATCGGGCAGGGTCTCGTGCTGCGGCACTCCGGTGATCTTCTCGACCACGTCGTTGAGGGATTCCAGGTGCTGGATGTTCAGCGCGGTGATCACGTCGATGCCGGCGTCGAGGAGTGCCTCGATGTCCTGCCAGCGTTTGGCGTTGCGGCCGTCGCCGGGCACGTTGGTGTGTGCGAACTCGTCGACGATCGCCACCTGCGGACGCCGGTCGAGCAGCGCGGCCAGGTCCATCTCCTCGAAGCGTCCGCCGCGGTAGGCGCAGGACGCCCTCGGGATGCTCTGCAGGCCGTCGAGCATCGCCTCGGTGTGCGGGCGCCCGTGGCACTCCGCGAACCCCACCACCACGTCCGCCCCACGGGCGGCACGGCGGCGTCCCTCGTCGAGCATGCGGTAGGTCTTGCCGACTCCCGGGGCAGCCCCGAGGTAGACCTTCAGTCGTCCGGGCCGTCCGTCACTCATCGCCGCCGACGCACTCCGCTCACTGATCAACTCCCCTGTCCCCCGGGATCCCTCCTCCCAAGGAAGCCTCTTTGCGGGCCGGCCGGCGCGGCCGTTAGCGCTTCTTTGGCGCCGGGCCCGGAGACCTTGACACTGTCTTGACGTGACCTGGACCGATAGGGTGAGGGCAGGTGTGCCGGGAAGTCTGGTCGGCCGGGAGCCATGGCGGTTTCCCGAAGAGCCCCAGGGGGACGGCATGCGCGGCGTCGGTACGGTTCTCGCCCTCGTGGTCCTGGCCACGGTGGTCGCCACTTTCGCCCGCCGCTGGCGCATCCCCGCGCCCTCCCTGCTGGTCGTCGCCGGTCTCGCGGTGGCACTGTTGCCGGGCACCCCGCAGATCGAGATCAGCCCAGAGGTCATCGGCCTGGTCGTGCTGCCGCCCCTGCTGTACGCCTCCGCCGAGGAGATGCCCTGGCGCGAGCTGCGTGCGGTGTGGAAGCCGGTCGGGATCCTCGCCATCGGGCTGGTGCTGGCCTCGGCCGCCGCCGTGAGCGCGGTCGCGGTGTGGGTGACGCCGCTGTCCTGGCAGATGGCGTTCGTGTTGGGCGCGGTTCTGGCCAGCACGGATCCGGTGGCGGTCACCGCGCTCGGGCGGCGCCTGTCGCTGCCGCCGAAGGTGCAGGTGCTCGTCCAGGCGGAGAGCCTCTTCAACGACGCGACCTCCCTTGTGCTGGTGCGGGTGGCGGCCGGCATCGCCGTGGCCTCCGCGGCCGCCGACTGGGGCGCGGCAGGCGGCCAGTTCCTGCTGCTCGCGGGCGGCGGCACCCTGATCGGCGGCGCGGTGGCCGGGGTGATCACCCTGATCCGGCGGCGCACCGAGGACCCGGTGCTGGAGACGGTGATCGCCCTGGTCACCCCGTACGCCGCCTACCTGCTCGCGGAGGTCGCGCACACCTCCGGCGTGACCTCGTGCGTGGTCGCCGGGGTCGTCCTCGGCGGCCGGGGCGACCGGCTCACCAACGCCCGTATCCGGCTCCAACTGCACGCGGTGTACGGCACGGTGGTCTTCCTGCTGGAGAGTGTGGTGTTCTCTCTCATCGGCCTGGCGTTGCCGGCGGAGGTGCGGGCCCTGGCCGACGGCGACCATGCCTGGCCCCTGTACGCCCTCGCCGTCGCCGGCACGCTCGTCGCCGTACGGCTGCTGTGGATCGCCCCGCTGTCGGCGGTCGTCCAACGCAAAGGTGCCGTCGGCCGGATGAACTGGCGGATCCCGGTGGTGCTGACCTGGGCAGGCACCCGGGGCGTGATGCCACTGGCCGCCGCCCTGTCCATCCCGGAGATCGCAAAAGACGGCACCCCGCTCGCCGACCGGCCGCTCGTCCTCGTCCTGACCACCTCGGTCGTGGTCGTCACCCTCGTCGTGCAGGGCTTCACCCTCGCCCCGGTCGTCCGCCGCTCCGGCATCGCCCTGGAGCCCGCCCACACCGAGCGCGAGGAGGTCGAGGCCCGCTCCCACCTCGCCCACGCCGGCCTGGCCCGGCTGGAGGAGCTCGCGGAGCTGGAGGCCGTACCGGACATCGTCCTCGACCGGCTGCGCCGGGGTCTGAACGCCCGTCTCGACGACGCGCGCGAGCGCCTGACGGAGCAGAACGGCACCGTGGCCGCGACCGAGTCCGCCGATCTGGTCTACCGCCAGCTGCGCCGTGACCTGATCGCCGTCGAGACGGTGGAACTGCAGCGGCTGTACGACACCCACCGCATCAGCGACACCACCCGCCGTCGGCTGCAGCGCTCCCTCGACCTGGAGGAGGCCCGGCTGGCGGACGCCTAGCGGAACTCGGCCAGCCTGGCCCGCAGTCCGAGAGCGGTGAGGGCGATGGTCAGCAGCGACAGACCGCATTCCCAAGGGAGTTCGGTCCTCACAGCCGAGCGTCCGGCCTGCACAGACGCCGCGAAGTGCTGCCGGTTGATGTCCGTCACCTTGTCCAGCGTCGCCATCCAGGCCCCGAAGTGCGCGTTGGAGGTGCCCGGCTCCCAGCCCATGCAGAACTCGACCGCCTCGTTCTCCTTCCCCGCGGCCAGCAGGGCCCGTATCTTCCGGTCGTCGCGCTGGTAGACGGCGTACGTCCGCACCGTCCGCTCGGCTGCGGCCCGCTCGCCGGGGAAGGTGATGTTGTCCAGCTCCCTCCGGAACTCGCCGGTGAACCGCAGGTCGTGGTGATCGGACTCGTACGCCTGCCAGGTAGTGGCGAGGTCGGCGTCATACGACGAGAGAGTCGCGCCCTTCAGGCCGTACAGCTGCTGCGACTTGGCGAGGAACGACTGTGCGTACTGGTCGCGGCGCTGCGGGTCGAGGAGGTAGCGACTCTCGTCGGCGTTGGCGTCGTAGGCGATCGCCTGGGCCCGGGAAAGGGCCACGACGGAGTCGAAGGCGTCCCGTCGGGCGCCCCGCAGGTTCGCCTCGGAGGAGGCCGGCATCTGGGCGCCGAGGATCACCGTGAGCAGCGCGCACGCCGTGGCGGCGAGGAGGGGCGGGTTCAGGACGCGCCGGAATCTGCGGATCAGGTACCCCTGCAGGGCCCCGAGGGCGACCAGCAGGAGCAGACCGAGGGCGACGACGGCGAGGAGTTGGCCGGAGAGGGTGGAGCGAGCCGCCGTGTACTCCGCGTCGAAGGCCCTGTCGTTCGAGGACACCAGCCTGCGGGAGTCGGGCAGCAGCCTGCTCTGCAGCAGGTCGGTGGCCCTGCGGTAGTCCACGAGGGCCGCCGGCCTGCCGCCCGCACGCCCGTCGTTCTCCAAGGCGCGTCCGATGAGCTCCTGGTACTCGGCGAAGTCGTCGGTCAGGTTCTCGACCGTCTGCTCGTCGGACCTGTCCCCCTGCGCGGCGACGGCCAGGTCCCGCAGGTCGTGCCCGATCTCGCGCCGCGCGTCGCCGTAGACGCCGAGCGCCTTCTCGTACGGCGTCCGCAGGCGGCCCTTGCCCGCATCGCCGTTGGACAGCAGGATGTTGGCGGCCTGGGCGTCCATGTCGTTCAGGGCGAGGTCGAGGTCGGCGGCGCTGATCGTGCGCGGCGCGTCGCGACCGGCCACGCCGTCCCACATACCGTTCGCGGCCAGGCCGGCGACGGTCAGCAGCACCGCCAGGGCGGTCGCGGGCAGGACCGTGGCCGCGCGCAGCAGGCGCAGCCGTGCGGGCACGGTGGCCCAGAAGCGGCGGC
>NZ_JBEXXQ010000039.1:0-103441 GCF_040630525.1 Streptomyces sp. NPDC005799 | reverse complement strand
GGCGTTGATTTTTGGCACGCTGTTGAGTTCTCAAGGAACGGACGCTTCCTTCGTACTCACCCTTCCGGGCTTTCCTCCGGGCGCTTCCCTTCGGTCTTGCGTTTCCGACTCTATCAGATCCTTTCGGCGTCTGATTCCCCGTCAGAGGGGGTTGCCTTCCCGGCCGTTGGGCCGTTCCGACGAGTGAGACTTTAGCGGATTCCCGGCCCCCGCGCTAATCGGGGGCTCACGTCCTTTCGAACGCGGATTCCTCATTTCGCAAATACGCATGCCAATAAAACGACGGCGGCCTGTTCGACGGCAGTCGACTAGTGGTTGGTACCTGCGGAATGGCTGCCCGGGGACCGACCGGAGTCGGCTCTCACGTCGGACAACTCGAAGTACCTTACGGATCTCTCCTGGGTGTGTCAACTCGCTGCCGGTCCGCACCGTGGAGGCGTACGCTGACTGTCATGACAACGCGTACGTGTACCCAGCAGTGGTGGGCCGCCTGACGGCGGCCGAACTCGCGTATGCACTCAACGGCCGCCGCCTCGGCGGCCGTTCTCGTATCTCCTCCGGATCTCCGAGGGGCGGCCGACCGGGACGGCGGGCCGCGACGGAGAAGGAGTGGAGATGGCACGGGTCTTCAGCGGTATCCAGCCGACCGGACACCTGACCCTGGGGAACTATCTGGGAGCCATGCGGCGGTGGGCCGCGGCGGATCAGCATCAGGCCGACGCGCTGTTCTGTGTCGTCGATCTGCACGCGGTGACAGTGGAGCACGATCCGGCGCGGGTGCGCAGACTGAGTCAGCAGGCGGCGACGCTGCTGCTGGCGTCGGGCCTGGACCCCGAACTGTGCACTCTCTTCGTACAGAGCCATGTGGACGAGCACGCGCGGCTGTCGTACCTGCTGGAGTGTGTGGCGACCGACGGCGAGATGCGGCGCATGATCCAGTACAAGGAGAAGGCCGCGAAGGAGTCCGCCCGGGGCAGGAGTGTCCGGCTGTCGCTGCTGACGTATCCGGTGCTGATGGCGGCGGACATCCTGGCTTACTGCACGGACGAGGTGCCGGTCGGCGAGGACCAGAAGCAGCATGTGGAGCTGGCGCGGGACCTGGCCGTGCGGTTCAACCAGCGCTACGGCCACACGTTCACGGTTCCGCGGGCGACCCTGCCGGCGGTCGGTGCGAGGGTGATGAACCTGCAGGAGCCGACGCGGAAGATGGGGAAGTCCGACGAGTCGGGCCTGGGTGTCGTCTATCTGCTCGACGAGCCGGACGTGGTGCGCAAGAAGGTCATGCGGGCCGTGACCGACAGCGGGCGGGAGGTCGTCTACGACCGGGAGGAGCGGCCCGGGCCGGCGAATCTGCTGGAGATCCTGGCCGCCTGCACAGGTGGGAACCCGGAGGACCTGAGCGGTGTATATGAGTCGTACGGGTCCTTGAAGCAGGACACCGCGGAGGCCGTGGTCGAGGTCTTGAGGCCCGTGCAGGAGAGGCACCGGGCGCTGTGCGCCGATCCTGGCTATGTGGAGGGGGTGTTGCGGGATGGTGCGGAGAAGGCTCGGGCGATGGCCCGGCCGACCGTGGATGCCGCGTACCGGGCGATCGGCTTGCTGCCGGCCGTTTCGGATACCGGCGCCGCTGCCGACGTGGTGCTGAACACCGCCGGATAGGCACGCGGGCCGACGCCGGTGTCTCCGTGCGGTCGGTCAGTCCTTCTTGCCGGAGGCCAGCTCGCGGCTGCGGTCGCGGGCGGCTTCGAGGGCGGCGATGAGGGCGGCCCGTACGCCGTGGTTCTCGAGTTCGCGGATGGCGTTAATGGTGGTGCCCGCCGGGGAGGTGACGTTCTCGCGGAGCTTGACCGGGTGTTCGCCGCTGTCGCGGAGCATGGTGGCGGCGCCGATCGCGGACTGGACGATCAGGTCGTGGGCCTTGTCGCGGGGCAGGCCGAGCAGGATGCCCGCGTCGGTCATGGCCTCGACCAGATAGAAGAAGTAGGCCGGGCCGGAGCCGGAGAGGGCGGTGCAGGCGTCCTGCTGGGACTCGGGGACGCGCAGCGTCTTGCCGACCGCGCCGAAGATCTCCTCGGCGTGGGCGAGGTGGTCGGCGGTGGCGTGGGTGCCGGCGGAGATGACGGACATCGCTTCGTCGACGAGGGCGGGGGTGTTCGTCATGACACGGACGACGGGGGTGCCTGCGGCCAGGCGCTCCTCGAAGAAGGAGGTGGGGATGCCCGCGGCGCCGCTGATGACCAGGCGGTCGGCGGGGAGGTGCGGGGCGAGTTCGTCGAGGAGGGTGCCCATGTCCTGCGGCTTGACCGTGAGGATCAGGGTGTCGGCGGTCTTGGCGGCTTCCGGGTTACTGACCGGGGTGACTCCGTAGCGGGTGCGGAGTTCCTCGGCGCGTTCCTGGCGGCGGGCGGTGACCAGGAGGTCGGCGGGGGCCCAGCCGCCGCGGATCATTCCGCTGAGCAGGGCTTCGCCGATCTTGCCGGTGCCGAGGACTGCGACTTTCTGGGTCATGGCGCGGATGCCTCCGGGGGGTTGCGTCGTCCGGGTTCATCCTCGCACCGGGGGTGGGCGTGCGGCTCAGTTGTCCGGTGGGTGGTCACGCGGTGCGGCGGCGCAGGGTGGCCGCTCCGAGGCCGAGCACCAGCAGCGCGCAGCCGGCCACGATGAGGACGTCGCGCACGAAGGTGGCGGTCATGTCGGTGTGCTTGAGGACCTCGTTCATGCCGTCGACGGCGTAGGACATCGGCAGGACGTCGGAGATGGCCTCCAGGACGGGGTGCATGTCGGAGCGCGGGGTGAACAGGCCGCAGAGGAGGAGTTGGGGGAAGATCACGGCCGGCATGAACTGGACGGCCTGGAACTCGGAGGCAGCGAAGGCGGAGACGAAGAGGCCGAGGGCGGTGCCGAGCAGGGCGTCCAGGAGTGCGACCAGGAGCAGGAGCCAGGGGCTGCCGGTGACGTCCAGGCCGAGGGCCCAGAGCGCGAGGGCGGTGGCGAGGACGGACTGGATGATCGCGACGGTGCCGAAGGCAAGGGCGTAGCCGGCGATCAGGTCGCCCTTGCCGAGGGGCATGGCGAGGAGACGTTCGAGGGTGCCGGAGGTGCGTTCGCGGAGGGTGGCGATCGAGGTCACCAGGAACATGGTGATCAGCGGGAAGATGCCGAGCAGTGAGGCGCCGATGTTGTCGAAGGTGTGCGGGCTTCCGTCGAAGACGTAGCGCAGCAGGACCAGCATCACGCAGGGGACGAGGAGCATCAGCGCGATGGTGCGCGGGTCGTGGCGCAGTTGGCGCAGGACGCGGGCGGCCGTGGCGGTGGTGCGGGAGAGGTTCAGGGCGCGGGGTGCGGCGGGGTCGGCCGTCGTGGTCGGCACGGTCGCGGTGTTCATCGGGTGGTCTCCTTCTCGCGGGCGGCCGCTGTGGCCTGGTCGACGAGGTGCAGGAAGGCTGCTTCGACGGTGTCGGCGCCGGTGCGGCTGCGCAGGGCGTCGGGACTGTCGTCGGCGAGGATCTCGCCCTCGCGCATCAGCAGCAGGCGGTGGCAGCGCTCGGCCTCGTCCATGACGTGGGAGGAGATGAGGAGGGTGGCTCCGCGGTCGGCGGCGAGGGAGTGGAAGAGGTTCCACAGGTCGCGGCGGAGTACGGGGTCGAGGCCGACGGTCGGCTCGTCCAGGACGAGGAGTTCCGGTGTGCCCAGCAGGGCCACCGCCAGGGAGACGCGGCTGCGCTGGCCGCCGGAGAGGTTGCCGGCGAGGGCGTCGGCGTGGCTGGTGAGGTCGACGTCGGCGAGGACGCGGTCGACGTCCTGGCGGCGGTCGGTCGAGCTGCGGTTCGGGGTGAGGATCGAGGTGAAGTAGTCGAGGTTCTGGCGGACGGTGAGGTCGTCGTAGACGGAGGGTGCTTGGGTGACGTAGCCGATGCGGGTGCGCAGGGTGGGGTGGCCGGCGGGGCGGCCCAGGACCTCGAGGGTGCCGGTGACCTTGGCCTGGGTGCCGACGATCGAGCGGATCAGGGTCGACTTGCCGCAGCCCGAGGGCCCGAGCAGGCCGGTGATCTGGCCGCGCGGGACGGTGAAGTCGAGGCCGCGCAGGACGGTGCGGGAGCCGCGGACGACGGTGAGGTCTTCGGCACGGACGGCGGGATCGCCCGGGGGGCCGCTTCGCGCGGACGCGTAATTCATCATGTGATGAATAATCCTCGCGGGCGGCCGGAGGCGTCAAGTACCGAAGGGGGTAGGCATCGCTTGCGCGCTTGACGCGTCGATGGAGGTCCGGCCGCCGCGCAAGGGTTTCAGGGTGTGGCGACGATCAACAGGACGTCGTAGACCTCCTCGACCGTGCCGTCGGGGAAGATCCGCAGCAGGTGCTCGCGTTCCTCGGCGAGGAAGGCGTTGGTCGTCTCCTCGTCCTGGACGAGGAAGATCGAGTGGCTGCCGATGTTGGCGAGGTGGGTGTCGAGGGGGATCCTGCGGCTCCAGCGCACGACGCGATGCGCGTGGGGCGGGACGTCCTCGACGCCCTTGAAGGCACCCTCGGTGCGGATGGCGGCGGCGCCCTGCTTGTCGCCGTGGGGGCGGCGGAAGTGGTGCCGTATGCGCTCGGACTGCTCGGTGATCCAGGGGACGTCGCTGGGATCCCGGTTCCACCACAGGGCGAGCGCCCCGCCGGGCCGCAGCACCCGCCGGGCCTCCGGCACCGAGCGCTCGGGGTCGGTCCAGTGCCAGGCCTGGGCGTAGGTGAGGAGGTCGACCGAGTGGTCGGCGAGTGGGAGGGCGTTGCCGTCACCGCGTACGAGGGGGACGTCGGGGAGGGTGCGGCGGAACTGGGCCGCCATTCCGTCGCCGGGTTCCACCGCGAGCACTTCCGCTCCGCGTGCCTGCAGCAGGGCGGTGGCGATACCGGTACCGGCCCCGACGTCCGCGACCCGGGCTCCGGTCAGGGGGCGACCGGCGAGTTCCTCGAGGGCGTCGAAGAGGGACGGGGGGTAGGCGGGGCGGTTCGCCGCGTACTGGGCGGCGGCCGCGTTGAAGGAATGGGCCCTGGTGGCGTCCGGATACAGCGTCATACGGCCATGGTGGCCCGCGTTGGTTGCCGGGGGCAGCGAATTTGTGGTGAGCGGGAGGCGTGCGGTGCGCGCCGCTCACCGCTACGAACGGCGGCGCTTCTTGGAGGGGTTGCCCGCGCGGCGGACGGTGCGCTTCTCGTGCCGCTGGAGGGCGGCCTCGTACTCGTCGCGGTGGAGTGTCTCGCCGGGGGCCTCGGTGAGGGAGCGGAAGAAGTAGGCGAGGAGCGAGCCGACGAAGCCGATGGCGAGCAGGCCGCGCAGGGAGGCCTGGCGGTCGGGGTCGGGGCGCCGGTGGAAGGAGTCCCAGGTGTGACGGAAGGCCAGCCCGCTGCACACGGCGAACATGACGACGACCAGGGCGGTGACGAAGGCGCCGCTGTCGGCGATCTGGAGCCCCTGGTAGGCGAAGACGAGGACGAGGCAGGCGGCCACGGCGGCGGCGAGGGCGCCGGTGGCTGCGCCGATGCGGCGGAGGGGGTAGCCGTTGTCGTGGTTCACCCAGGTCGTGCCGAAGAAGCGGATCGGTTCTGGGCGGGGACCGGTGGAGCCCGCCGGGGCTGCCGGGGTGCCGTTTTCGTCGCTCACGTGACGATTATGGCTCCGGGGCCGGGGCGGGCTCCCTCCGGGACCGGACGGGTCAGCCGCAGCGGGAGGCGACGTAGCCGTCGCTGCCGGTGTTGACGTAGGCGTCGGAGACGAATTCGCCGTTGTCGATGTTGTCCCAGATGTTCGAGGTGCCGTAGTAGCCGGACACCGTCGTGCCCGGCGACTGGCAGAAGATCGGCACCCGTGTGTCGGAGGGCAGGACACGCACGATGGTGAAGTTCGTGCCGGGCCCGCTGCGGACGTTCAGCCGGATTCCGGGTGCGGTCGGGTAGGTCTGTACGGTCGCCGCGTTCGCCGTGGCCGCCGAGCCCAGGACCATGAGCAGGGCTCCGGCGGCACCGCCGAGCAGGAAGGAACTACGTCTCCGAGAAGTCATGCAGAGTCCTTCGCATAGGGAATGTCAGCCGCAGCGGGAGGCCACGTAGCCGTCGCTGCCTGTGAGGACGTAGGCGTCCGAGACGAACTCGCCGTCGTCGATGTTGTCCCAGATGTTCGAGGTGCCGTACGGACCGGTCACGGACGTGCCCGGTGTCTGGCAGAAGATGGGGACCTGCGCCCCTTCGGGCAGGACACGGACGATGCCGTACTGAGTCCCCGGGCCGCGACGGACGTTGAGACGGACGCCGGGTGCCACCGGGTAGTAGCGCAGGGCCGCGCTCACGGCGGCCGTCGTCGCGACGGCCTCGCCCTTGTTGCTCTCGGCCTCGCCGACCTGGTCGACAGACATGGAAAACCTCCCCCGTTGAGCCCCATGCATGCCATGGGGTCCCGTTGATTCCCCGAAAATGCGCCATGAAACACATGTACGCAACTCGCTCATGAACGCCAGCAAGCCGCCTCGGTCTCGTACGAGTCATCGACTAGGCTCCGTGCGTCGCGCGCGCGGACGAACAGCACGGGGGTGGTCCCATGGCGCCTGAGCGCAACACCGGAGCGGGCGCGGAAGCGGAACTTCCCGAATACGCCGGTCACTACCGCTTGGAGTCCTGCCTCGGCTCCGGCGGCATGGGAGTCGTGCATCTGGCCCGCAGCACGTCCGGGATGAAGCTCGCGGTGAAGGTCGTACACGCGGAGTTCGCCAAGGACCCCGAGTTCAGGGGGCGTTTCCGGCAGGAGGTCGGCGCGGCGCGGCGGGTGAGCGGCGCCTTCACCGCGTCCGTGGTGGACGCCGATCCGGAGGCCGAACGGCCTTGGATGGCCACGCTGTTCATTCCGGGACCGACGCTTTCCGATCATGTGAAGCGGAACGGACCGATGGCTCCTGCCCAGTTGCGCCGGCTGATGGCCGGGCTGGCTGAGGCGCTGCGAGACATCCACCGGGTCGGGGTCGTGCACCGGGACCTGAAGCCGAGCAACGTGCTGCTCGCCGAGGATGGACCGAAGGTCATCGACTTCGGCATCTCTCGGCCAAAGGACAGCGAACTGCGCACCGAGACCGGGAAGTTGATCGGTACACCGCCCTTCATGGCACCCGAGCAGTTCCGGCGACCGCGGGAGGTCGGGCCCGCCGCCGACGTCTTCGCGCTCGGTTCCGTACTGGTGCACGCGGCCACGGGGCGCGGGCCGTTCGACTCCGACAGCCCGTACGTGGTCGCCTACCAGGTCGTGCACGACGAGCCGGATCTGACCGGCGTACCGGAGGATCTGGCGGAGCTGGTGTCGCGCTGCCTGGCCAAGGAGCCGGAAAGTCGGCCTACCCCCGACGAGTTGATGCGGGAACTCCGGTCGGTCGCGGCCTCGTACGACACCCAGGCGTTCATACCGGCGCAGCGGTCCGGTGACGAGCCACCGCCGGTTCCACCCCGCGTCGAGGAGCCGGCACGACCGCCCGCGCGGCCCGGCCGGCGCCGGAGAGTGCTGCTCGCCGCCGGGGCTCTCGTCCTCGTCGCGAGTGGTGTGCTCACGTCCGTCCAGCTGCTCGGCGACAAGCCCGCCACCTCGCACGGCACAGCGCGCCCGACCGCCCCCACGAAGTTCCGTTCCTGGGCTGCGGATCCGGTGTCGGGGAGCGGTGCGGTGCGGTGCTCGTACGGAGCGGGAAAGCTGCTTTGCGCCCGGCCCGGCGTCGTGTTCGCCCTCGCCCCCTCCGACGGCGGTCTGCTGTGGCGGCACGCCGCCGGCACGACACGCTGGAGCACTCCTCCGGTCCTGTCGGGTGGTCTCGTGCAGCCGCTTCCCGACCATGGCCGGCACCTTGAAGCCCTGGATCCCGCTTCGGGCAAGGTCCGTTGGGAGCGGGACGTCCGCGCATACACCCTGGCGCAGCCGGTCGGCGGCATGATCCTGCTGACTCACGCGGACGGCACGGTCAGCGGCGTCGACAGCGCGTCGGGCGAGACGAAGTGGTCCCGGCCCATCGCGGACGACCATGCGTCGGCCTTCAGCTCCTTCGCCGGCGACCCGCTGGCATACATGGTCAGCGTCTCCGCCCAGGGGACGAGCACGCATGTCACCGCCGTGGATCCCGCCACCGGTGACGTCCGATGGGACGCCCATCTGAAGGGCTCCCTGGAACCGGTCGGAACCTCCGGCGGCTCGGTCTTCTTCCTCGCCGCCGATCCGGTCTACGGCGACACACAGGCGGTGGTCCGCTACAACCCCCGATCCGGGGCGACACGCAGGGTCGCCCTGCCCGTCCGCCGTCAGAGTGCCCACGCCGGTGTGGGCGGCGACGTCGTCTACCTGCTGGCCGCCGGCGGTTCGCTGGCAGCCGTCGACACGCACTCCGGCAAGCAGCTGTGGACCATCGAGACCTCGGTGAGCCGGGGCTCCGCTCCCGTCTCCGACGGCCGTTACGTGTATGTCAGCGCCGCCGACGGACGCCTGCTCGCGGTGGACGCCCGCAAGGGGACGCTCGCCGGGCAGACCCCGGCACGGCTCGGCGCGAGCACGGGCCAAGTGGTGACCGCCGCCCTCCCCACCCCCGTCCTGACCCACAACCACGTCTACGCCACCGCCCCCGACGGCACCGTCTTCGCTGTGGATGCGCGGGATCCGTCGGGCTGGTGAGGCGGTGGGAGGCGTCGTGGGACGCGGAAGGGGCCGCCCCGGCAGGGACGGCCCCGACAGCTTCGGTTACGGCGGCGTGCCTCAGCCCAGCTTTGAGACGTCCCGCACCGCGCCCTTGTCCGCGCTCGTCGCCATCGCCGCGTAGGCCCGCAGGGCCGCTGAGACCTTGCGTTCGCGGGACTTGGGGGCGTAGACGCCGCCGAGAGCCTGTTCGCGGCGGGTGAGTTCCTCCGGGGAGACCAGGAGCTCGATCGTGCGGTTCGGGATGTCGATGCGGATGGGGTCGCCGTTCTCGACGAGGGCGATCGTGCCGCCGGACGCCGCCTCGGGCGAGGCGTGGCCGATGGACAGGCCCGACGTGCCGCCGGAGAAGCGGCCGTCGGTGATCAGGGCGCAGGTCTTGCCCAGGCCGCGGCCCTTCAGGAAGGACGTCGGGTAGAGCATCTCCTGCATGCCGGGGCCGCCCTTGGGGCCCTCGTAGCGGATGACGACCACGTCGCCGTCCGTGACCTGCTTGTTGAGGATCTTCTCGACGGCCTCTTCCTGCGACTCGCAGACGACCGCCGGGCCCTCGAAGGTCCAGATGGACTCGTCGACGCCGGCCGTCTTCACCACACAGCCGTCGACCGCCAGGTTGCCCTTGAGGACCGCGAGGCCGCCGTCCTTGGAGTACGCGTGCTCGACGGAGCGGATGCAGCCCTCCGCCGCGTCCTCGTCCAGGGCCTCCCAGCGCTCGGACTGGGAGAAGGCCTCGGCGGAGCGGACGCAGCCGGGGGCCGCGTGCCACAGTTCGACCGCCTCGGGCGACGGGGAGCCGCCGCGCACGTCCCACGTCTTCAGCCAGTCGGCCAGGGACGGGCTGTGGACGGAGTGGACGTCCTCGTTGAGGAGACCGCCGCGGTGCAGTTCGCCGAGCAGGGCGGGGATGCCGCCCGCACGGTGCACGTCCTCCATGTAGTACGTGCGGGTCTTGGCGACGTTCGGGGCGACCTTGGCGAGGCAGGGCACGCGGCGCGAGACCGCGTCGATCTCCTTCAGGCCGAAGGGAACGCCCGCCTCCTGGGCCGCGGCCAGCAGGTGCAGGATCGTGTTGGTCGAGCCGCCCATCGCGATGTCCAGCGCCATCGCGTTCTCGAAGGCCGCGAAGGTGGCGACGGAGCGGGGCAGGACCGTGTCGTCGTCCTGCTCGTAGTAGCGGCGGGTGATGTCCATGACCGTCCGCGCGGCGTTGACGTACAGCTGCTTGCGGGCCGTGTGGGTGGCCAGGACCGAGCCGTTGCCGGGGAGGGAGAGGCCGATGGCCTCCGTGAGGCAGTTCATCGAGTTGGCGGTGAACATGCCGGAACAGGAGCCGCAGGTCGGACAGGCGTTCTCCTCGATACGGAGGATGTCCTCGTCCGAGATCTTGTCGTTGACGGCGTCGGAGATCGCGTCCACGAGGTCGAGCGTGCGGACCGTGCCGTCGACCAGCGTGGCGCGACCGGCCTCCATCGGGCCGCCGGAGACGAACACCGTCGGGATGTTCAGGCGCAGGGCCGCCATCAGCATGCCCGGCGTGATCTTGTCGCAGTTGGAGATGCAGACCAGGGCGTCGGCGCAGTGCGCCTCGACCATGTACTCGACCGAGTCCGCGATCAGGTCGCGGGAGGGCAGGGAGTACAGCATGCCGCCGTGGCCCATCGCGATGCCGTCGTCCACGGCGATCGTGTTGAACTCGCGCGGGATGCCACCCGCCTCGGTGATCGCCTCGCTGACGATGCGGCCGACCGGCGACAGGTGCGTGTGGCCCGGCACGAACTCGGTGAAGGAGTTGGCGACCGCGATGATCGGCTTGCGGCCGATGTCCGCACCGGGTACACCGGAGGCGCGCATAAGGGCGCGGGCGCCCGCCATGTTGCGGCCGTGGGTGACTGTGCGGGACCTCAGCTCGGGCATCGTCGCTCGCTCCTTCAGACAGATAGGGCTGCTGACGAGACTACGCCCGTCATCCAGGGGTCGGGACGCGGTGTCCGGAATGCGGGACGACCGTCTCGGTGGGCGCCGTCCGGGTCGTACGGTCAGCTCCCGGTCAAATAGCCCTGCACCACCGGCGCCACCCGCGCGATCACCTGCTCCACGTCCGCCGAGGCCAGCGGCTCCAGCTTGATCACGTACCGCATCATCGCGCACCCCACCAGCTGCGCGGCCGCCAGTTCGGCGCGCAGCTCGGCGTCCGGCGCGTCCAGCTGGGCGGCGACGCGGCGCAGCAGCTGGGAGGCGACCATGCGGCGGAAGACGGCGGCGGCGGTCTCGTTGTTGACGGCGGAGCGCAGGATCGCCAGCAGGGGCGTACGGGTCGTCGGGTTCTCCCAGACGCCGAAGATGAAGCGGGTCAGACGCTCCCCGACGCCGTCGGGCGGCCCGTCGGCCACCGCCTCGGGCGCGTTCAGCGCGGGCGCGAAGGCAACCTCGATGGCCTCCGCGAAGATCTGTTCCTTGGTGCCGAAGTAGTGGTGCACGAGCGCCGAGTCCACGCCGGCCGCTTTCGCGATCCCTCGTACGGACGTCTTGTCGTATCCCCGTTCGGAGAACTCCTCGCGGGCCACGGCCAGGATGCGGTCCCGGGTGTCGGCGGATTCGGTACGGGGGCGACGTCCCCGGCGCCGGGAGGCGGTGTCGCTCACGGCCGGGGCACCTTCACCGCCGACGCGAGGTGCAGCCGTGTGAAGGCCAGCGCCTCCGCGAGGTCGGCCTCGCGTTCGGCGCCTGACATGGCGCGCCGGGTGTTGACCTCGATGACGACATGGCCGTCGAAGCCGGTCAGCGCGAGCCGTTCGAGCAGCTCGGCGCAGGGCTGGGAGCCGCGGCCGGGGACCAGGTGCTCATCCTTCGCCGACCCCTTGCCGTCGGCCAGGTGGACATGGCCGAGGCGGTCGCCCATGCGGTCGACCATGTGCATGGCGTCGGAGCGGGCCGTGGCGCTGTGACTGAGGTCGATCGTGAAGTGGCGGTAGTCCTCCTTCGTCACGTCCCAGTCGGGGGCGTAGGCGAGCATCTCGCGGTCGCGGTAGCGCCAGGGGTACATGTTCTCGACGGCGAACCGCACGTCCGTCTCGTTCGCCATGCGCCAGATCCCGGTGACGAAGTCCCGCGCGTACTGGCGCTGCCAGCGGAACGGCGGGTGCACGACGACGGTGCTCGCGCCGAGCTTCTCGGCCGCCGCCCGGGCGCGCTGCAGCTTCACCCAGGGGTCGGTCGACCACACGCGCTGGGTGATGAGCAGACAGGGGGCGTGGACGGCCAGGATCGGGATGCGGTGGTAGTCGCTGAGTCTGCGCAGCGCCTCTATGTCCTGGCTGACCGGGTCGGTCCACACCATGACCTCGACTCCGTCGTACCCGAGGCGCGCGGCGATCTCGAAGGCCGTCGCCGTGGACTCCGGGTACACCGAGGCCGTGGACAGCGCGACCTTCGCATCCGGGATGCACACGACTGGCTCCGCCATGCGGACAGGGTAAGGGGTGCGGGGGGTTGGGGGCCGGGTGCCTCTTCGCCGTTGTGGTGTTTGCCACGGGCGGGTGCGGGTGATTTGTGGTTGCTCGCGCCCCGCGACGGAGTCGCCAACGTCACAGCCCCGCGCCCCTTTGGGGCGCGCTACGCCGCCCCCATGTGGTCGAGGCGGCGGAGGATCACGCCCTCACGAAGGGCCCAGGGGCAGATCTCCAGGCTGTCGACACCGAAGAGATCCATGGCGCCCTCTGCCACCAGGGCGCCGGCGAGGAGCTGACCCGCGCGGCCGTCCGAGACGCCCGGAAGGTCGGCGCGCTGAGCCTCGGTCATGCCGGCCAGCCGCGGTACCCAGGCCTCCAGGGACTCGCGCTTCAGCTCTCGCTGGACGTACAGGCCCTCGGTCGATCGGGCCGCGCCGGCGATGCGGGCCAGTTGCTTGAAGGTCTTGGACGTGGCGACCACGTGGTCGGGGGCGCCGAAGCGGCTGAACTCGCCCACGGTGCGGGCTATCTGGGCGCGGACATGGCGGCGCAGGGAGCGTATGGACTCCGCGTCCGGGGGGTCGCCGGGGAGCCAGCCCGCGGTGAGGCGGCCCGCGCCGAGGGGGAGGGAGACGGCCGCGTCGGGTTCCTCGTCGATGCCGTAGGCGATCTCCAGGGAGCCGCCGCCGATGTCCAGGACGAGCAGCTTGCCCGCGGACCAGCCGAACCAGCGGCGGGCCGCGAGGAAGGTGAGCCGGGCCTCCTCCTCGCCGGTGAGGACCTGCAGCTCGACGCCGGTCTCGGCCTGCACGCGCGCGAGGACGTCATCGGCGTTGCTGGCCTCGCGCACCGCGGAGGTCGCGAAGGGCAGGAAGTCCTCGACACCCTTGTCCTCGGCGGCCTGCAGACAGCCCTGGACGACGTCGATCAGTTTCTCGACACCCGCGGGGCCGATCGCTCCGCTGTCGTCGAGGAGTTGGGCAAGGCGGAGTTCCGCCTTGTGCGAGTGCGCGGGCAACGGGCATGCGCCGGGGTGCGCATCCACCACCAGCAGATGCACCGTGTTCGATCCCACGTCGAGGACACCGAGTCTCATGTACGGAACGCTACTGCCACCTGGGCGGTCCTCCGTATTCCTTGGGGCTGCGGGGGCCGTACGCTGGTCCTGTGCCAAAGACGAAAAGGGCGAAGGACGACAAGTCCGCCAAGGGCTCTTCACAGGTGAAGCCGGCGAAGAAGTCGAAGCCGCCGAAACAGCTCCGGGAGGCCGACGAGAAGGGCCTCGACTTCCCGCGCGCGTGGGTGGAGTTCCCGGATCCGGCGGACGACGAGCAGGTCTTCCGGTGCGATCTGACATGGCTGACCTCTCGCTGGAACTGCGTCTTCGGCAGCGGCTGCCAGGGCATCCAGGCCGGCCGCGCGGACGACGGGTGCTGCACGTTGGGCGCCCACTTCTCCGACGAGGACGACGAGAAGCGCGTCGCCGAGCATGTGGCGAGGCTCACCCCGGACATCTGGCAGCACCACGACGAGGGGCTGCGGGGCGGCTGGGTCTCCGAGGACGAGGACGGCGACCGGCAGACCCGCCCCTTCCAGGGCTCCTGCATTTTCCAGAACCGCCCCGGGTTCGCGGGCGGCGCGGGCTGCTCGCTGCACATCCTGGCCCTGCGGGAGGGCCGCGAGCCGCTGGAGACCAAGCCGGACGTGTGTTGGCAGCTGCCGATCCGGCGTACCTACGACTGGATCGACCGGCCCGACGACACGCGGGTGCTGCAGGTGTCGATCGGTGAGTACGACCGCCGGGGCTGGGGTCCGGGCGGCCATGACCTGCATTGGTGGTGCACGTCGGCGACCTCTGCGCACGGCGCGGGCGAGCCCGTGTACCTGTCGTACCGGGCGGAGCTGACCGAGCTGATGGGCAAGGCCGGCTACGACCGTCTGGTGGAGCTGTGCGAGCAGCGGCTGGCCTCGCAGTTGCCGTTGCTGGCGCCCCATCCCGCCGATCCCGTCGCCTGAGACCCGCGCCTACGACACGGTCGGGTTCGGCGTGCCGCTGTCGGGCGGTGGCGTCGAGCCGCCCGGGTCGGACGGGGCGGAGCCGGTGGGTGTCGGGGTCGGGTCGGGGGACGAGGGCGGGTCGCTCGGCGGAGGGTCGGCGGGTGGCGTGCTCGGCGGGGTCGGATCGGGGCCGCCCGGGGGCGGGCCGCTGGGGCTGCCGTGGCCGGAGGGTCCGGGCGCGGTGCCGTACCCGCCGATGGAGACGACGGCGCCGGCCGGTGCGATCGCCACGCGCGCGCTCCAGGGGCCGGACGGCTCGCGCAGATGGTCGACGTACACCTTGATCGTCAACGTCTGGCCCGGTGCGAGGGTTCCCGAGGACCGGCTGAGGTAGAGCCAGGCGGCGCTCGTGCTCGCGGACCAGCGCACCGGGGCGGAACCGGTCGCGGCGAGGGTGACGAGGGTGGTGTCGCCGTCGTTGGCCGCCGACACGTCGAGGTGGCCCGCGTCCTTGCGGCCGGCGCCGGCGACGCTGATGACCTCGACGGACACATCGGGCTTGGCGTCCTTGCGGAAGCGGCTGTCGGGTCTGGTGCCGGCGTTCCCGGCGTTCTCGTAGCCGGAACCGGCCGCCTCCCCGTCGAGGGTGCCCGGGCCGTGCGCCTCGCTGGCGGTGGCGGAGCGGCCGTCGGCACCCTCGGCGGGCGCGCCCCGGTAGGCGGCCCACAGGGCGATCACCGGGGCGGCGACGACGGTGGCGACGACGGTCGTGGTGACGGCACGCGCGCGCAGCCGGTCACGGCGGGCGGCGCGGTCCTTGGGGTCCATGGGGAAGCCGCGCCGGTCGAAGCGCGGTACGGCGGCGCCACGCGCGCGTGCGTGGCGCGCGAGCGCCATGTGCAGCTCCGCGCGCGGGGCCTCCAGGACGGGCAGCTCGGCCGGGGTGACCGTCGAGCCGGGCCAGCGGCCGGGGATCGCCCGCTCGGCGCCGCGACGGCAGCGCGGGCAGTCGTCGACGTGCCGGACGAGTTCCTTGCGCAGGGCGGAACTGAGCACGAGCTGCTGGTCGCCGGTGAGCCGGGCGACGCCGGGGCAGCCGCCGGTCTCCACGACGGCGAGGGCGGCGCGGGTGCGCTCCACCTCGCAGGCCGCGGCCGCCAGCAGCTCGCGGGCGGCCGCGAGGTCCATGCCGATGACGGCGGCGACCTCATGGGCGGCGAGTTGGTGGCGCACCGCGAGCTCCAGCGCCTCGCGCTGCTCGGGGGTGGTGCCGGCGGCCTCCGGCCAGGCGAGCAGGGCGAGTTCACGCCGGCGCTCCTCCCGGACCTCCTCGGCGACCGGCGGTTGCTGCGGCTCGGCGGCCGACCGGCCCGCCGCGTGCGTGCCCTGACGTTTCTGCTTGGCCTCGGCCAGCTTGCGCAGACACGCCCAGCGGGCCAGCGCGTACAGCCATGCCCGGCGGTCGGCGGCCGACTGCGGGCCGCGGCGCTTCTCGGCGAGCGCGAGGACGTCGCCGACGGCCCCGGTCGCGGTGTCGTGGTCGCACAGCACGGACAGGCAGTAGGTGAACAGCCCGTCCAGATACGGCTCGTAGCGCACGGGCGGCCGCTGCGCCAACGTGCGCGCCGCGGCACGGTCACGCGCCTCCCGGCGCGCCCGGTGCGCGCCGGTGGTGCGGGTCGAGGTCTCCGAAGTACTGCTCATCATCCGTGGACCGTAGGGGGCGGAGACCTGGGCCTTCTGCCCCCTTGAACACATTTACTCCGTACGGGTGAAACGATCCCTCAATCGGGGACAGGAACGGTTCGTTCAGCGGCCGGCTCGGGCTGCGGCCGACCGGTCCGGCCCGGCGCGGGGGCTCGTCGGCGCCGTTCGCGGCACCGGGCGGACCCTCGTTGTCAGTGACGGCGGTTACGGTTCTCGACATGGCTGCCCGTACCAAGACCACCAAGGACCGCCCGTCCTACCGCTGCACCGAGTGCGGCTGGCAGACGGCCAAGTGGCTCGGTCGCTGCCCCGAGTGCCAGGCGTGGGGGACGATCGAGGAGTACGGCGCGCCCGCGGTCCGTACGACGACACCGGGGCGCGTCACCACCTCCGCGGTGCCCATCGGCCAGGTCGACGGCCGGCAGGCGACGGCCCGCTCCACCGGCGTGCCCGAGCTGGACCGGGTGCTCGGGGGCGGTCTGGTGCCCGGCGCGGTGGTGCTGCTCGCGGGCGAACCCGGTGTGGGCAAGTCCACGCTCCTGCTGGACGTGGCGGCCAAGTCGGCGAGCGACGAGCACCGCACCCTCTACGTCACCGGCGAGGAGTCGGCGAGCCAGGTCCGGCTGCGCGCCGACCGCATCAAGGCCATCCACGACGATCTGTATCTCGCTGCCGAGACCGATCTCGCCGCCGTGCTCGGCCACTTGGACGCGGTGAAGCCCTCCCTGCTCATCCTCGACTCCGTGCAGACCGTCGCCTCCCCCGAGATCGACGGCGCCCCCGGCGGCATGGCGCAGGTGCGCGAGGTCGCCGGCGCGCTCATCCGCGCCTCCAAGGAGCGAGGCATGTCCACGCTGCTTGTGGGCCATGTCACCAAGGACGGCGCCATCGCGGGTCCCCGGCTCCTGGAACACCTCGTGGACGTCGTCCTGAACTTCGAGGGCGACCGGCACGCGCGTCTGCGCCTGGTGCGAGGCGTCAAGAACCGGTACGGCACCACGGACGAGGTCGGCTGCTTCGAGCTGCACGACGAGGGCATCACGGGCCTCGCCGACCCGAGCGGACTTTTCCTGACACGACGTGACGAACCGGTCCCGGGCACCTGCCTGACGGTCACCCTGGAGGGCCGCCGCCCCCTGGTCGCCGAGGTCCAGGCGCTCACCGTCGACTCGCAGATCCCCTCCCCCCGCCGTACCACCTCCGGCCTGGAGACCTCCCGTGTGTCGATGATGCTGGCCGTCCTGGAGCAGCGGGGCCGGATCAGCGCGCTCGGCAAGCGGGACATCTACTCCGCGACGGTCGGCGGTGTGAAGTTGTCCGAGCCCGCCGCCGACCTCGCGATCGCCCTCGCGCTGGCCTCCGCCGCCAGTGACACCCCGCTGCCGAAGAACCTCGTCGCGATCGGCGAGGTGGGCCTCGCGGGCGAGGTCAGACGGGTCACGGGCGTCCAGCGCCGGCTCGCCGAGGCACACCGTCTGGGCTTCACGCACGCCCTGGTGCCGGGCGATCCGGGCAAGATCCCGACGGGCATGAAGGTCCTGGAAGTGGCGGACATAGGGGACGCCCTGAGGGTCCTTCCCCGCTCTCGTCGCCGAGAGGCCCCACGGGACGAGGAGGACCGCCGGTAGACTTTGCCCTGGTCTCGCCCGCCCGTACGAACAGAATGTGCGACACGGGGGCGCCCCAGAACCTGCGACCGGAGGAGTGCAGTGGCAGCCAACGACCGGGCGGCAGCTCCCGGAAAGTCCGGCGGGAGTTCCGGTGCCGATGGCCTGATGCGCGCCTCTTTGAGCGCCGTGGCACCCGGCACGGCGATGCGTGACGGCCTGGAGCGCGTGCTCCGCGGCAACACCGGCGGACTCATCGTGCTGGGCTTCGACAAGACCGTCGAGGCCATGTGTACGGGCGGTTTCGTGCTGGACGTGGAGTTCACGGCCACGCGCCTGCGCGAGCTGTGCAAGCTCGACGGCGGCATCGTGATCTCCTCCGACCTGTCGAAGATCCTCCGGGCGGGCGTGCAGTTCGTGCCGGACGCGACGATCCCGACGGAGGAGACCGGCACCCGGCACCGCACGGCGGACCGCGTCTCCAAGCAGGTCGGCTTCCCCGTGGTCTCCGTCTCCCAGTCGATGCGGCTGATCGCGCTGTACGTCGACGGGCAGCGCCGCGTCCTGGAGGACTCGGCGGCGATCCTGTCCCGCGCCAACCAGGCGCTCGCGACCCTGGAGCGCTACAAGCTCCGGCTGGACGAGGTGGCGGGCACGCTCTCGGCGCTGGAGATCGAGGACCTAGTGACGGTCCGCGACGTCTCCGCCGTCGCCCAGCGTCTGGAGATGGTCCGCCGCATCGCCACCGAAATCGCCGAATACGTGGTCGAACTGGGCACCGACGGGCGTCTCCTCGCCCTCCAGCTGGACGAGTTGATCGCCGGCGTGGAGCCCGAGCGCGAGCTGGTCGTGCGCGACTACGTCCCCGAGCCCACCGCGAAGCGCTCCCGCACGGTCGACGAGGCGCTGTACGAGCTCGACGCCCTCAGCCACGCCGAGCTGCTCGAACTGCCCACGGTGGCAAGGGCGTTGGGCTACACCGGCTCCCCCGAGGCGTTGGACTCGGCGGTGTCCCCGCGCGGCTTCCGCCTGCTCGCCAAGGTCCCCCGCCTGCCCGGCGCCATCATCGACCGGCTGGTGGAACACTTCGGCGGCCTCCAGAAGCTCCTCGCGGCAAGCGTCGACGACCTGCAGACCGTGGACGGCGTGGGCGAGGCCCGGGCCCGCAGCGTCCGCGAGGGCCTGTCCCGCCTCGCGGAGAGCTCGATCCTGGAACGGTACGTGTAGCCACCCCGGGCCCACCCGCACCGCCTTCCACTTACGGACGCCTCCGTTCAGCCCCACCCACCCCAGCTCATGCATACGCTCGAACACGGCTCCGGGAGACACCCGGCACGGCCATGAAGAGGGGGCGCCTTGACCAGCATCTCGAGACGCTCGCTGCTCAGCTGCTCCGGAACGACCGCGGCGGGCGCGGTACTGGGCGCCACCACCTCGGCACAGGCCGCCGACGCCGAGACGTCGTCGGTCGACTTCCCCCCGAACACCGAGTTCACCGGGACGGCCATCCTCCCGAACACCGAGTTCACCGGGACGGCCATCCTCCCGGACACCGTCCACAGCGAGGGCGCGGGCAGCGTGAAGATCGTGTTCCGCGTGAGCTGCGACACCAGTGTGCCGGGTACCGCGGTCCATCCCATCGACGTCGCGAACGCCCTCGACGAGTTCCTGGCCGACCGCGGATGGCCGGCCGTCACGTTCTACGGCACCCCGGAGCCGGTCGCGCTCAACTGACCCGCCTCGACGCGGCCGGGCCCGAGACCGCGGCCGGCCTCAGTCGTCGTTCAGGACGAACGAGGTCTGCTGCTTGCCGAACCCGGCGGCCGTCAGCTCCACCAGGTACGTCCCCGCCCCGGCCGAACCCGCGGGCGGGGTCGCGCAGTTGGGGACGCTCGGCTTGCGGTCCCACTTGACGGTGTACGTGATGCTGCTGCCGGCCGGTGCACGGAAGAGCAGGCTGCCGGAGGTCCTGGGGCAGTCGGCGGAGGACCAGTAGTCCCCACCGCTGTCCGACTGCGAGATCGTCAACACCGCGCTCTTCGGCCCGAGATTCACCTTGCAGTCCTGCCCGGAGACGTTCCTCGCGGTCAGCAGGAGTGCGGGCGTGTCACCCGGACCGTAGGTGTTGTGCAGGCTGCGTACGCTCAACCGGACCGCGCTCGCCGTGCAGTTGGGCAGCGTGGAGCCCGCCGGAATCGTGTCTCCCTGACCCACGCCGGCCCCGGTACCCGAGCCGCCGGCACCGCCGCCGGACCCCTCCGTACCACCGGAACCACCGGAACCACCGGCGCCACCCGCCGACCCGGCACCGGACCCGCCGTCCGAGCCCGATCCCGAACTCCCCCCGGAGTCCGAACCGCTGGATCCCGAGCCGCCCGAATCGTCCCGCCCGCCGGGCGCCTGGCTGATCGCGGGACCCGAACCCGACGGTCCGGCCGTGATGGTGGGCGCGGGCGTCCTGCCCTTCGCGCCGTCGTCCTTCTTGCCGCCCCCGCCGCCCGACGTCACGATCCAGGTGATCAACAGCGCCAACAGGGCGAGGACGGACAGCAGTACGACCCTCCGGCGCCAGTAGATGGTGGAGGGAAGCGGCCCGACAGGATTGCGCAGAGATCCCACGGCGCAAACTGTACGAGAGATCGGTGCGTTCGCTTGCCCCACCCGCCGCCACTGCGTCAACTTTTCCGGATCATCATCCCGGAATCGGCGACCCACCCACCGGCGCCGGGCAAAGCCGCCCAACCGTGGCGGGCCGTGGCAGGATCAGAAGGCCATGACTGCGCTCACGAACACCCCCGAGACCCAGGCCCCCCACACCGCACTGCACTCCCCTGTCATCGACTGGTTCGACGAACACGCCCGCGACCTGCCGTGGCGCCGCCCGGAGGCCGGCCCCTGGGGCGTGATGGTCAGCGAGTTCATGCTGCAGCAGACCCCGGTCAGCCGCGTCCTGCCGGTCTACGAGCAGTGGCTGGCCCGCTGGCCGCGCCCCGCCGACCTGGCCCAGGAGGCCCCCGGCGAGGCCGTCCGCGCCTGGGGCCGGCTCGGCTACCCGCGCCGCGCCCTGCGGCTGCACGGCGCCGCGGTCGCCATAACGGAACGGCACGGCGGCGACGTACCCACAGATCACGCGCAGCTGCTCGCGCTGCCCGGCATCGGCGAGTACACGGCCGCGGCCGTCGCCTCCTTCGCGTACGGGCAGCGGCACGCGGTACTCGACACCAACGTCCGCCGGGTCTTCGCGCGCGCCGTCACCGGCGTCCAGTACCCGCCGAACGCCACCACCGCCGCCGAACGCAAACTCGCCCGCGCCCTGTTGCCCGAGGACGAGGCCATCGCCTCGCGCTGGGCCGCCGCCTCCATGGAGCTCGGCGCGCTGGTGTGCACCGCGAAGAACGAGTCCTGTCACCGCTGCCCGATCGCCGCGCAGTGCGCCTGGCGGCTCGCGGGCAAGCCGGAGCACGAGGGACCGGCGCGCAAGGGGCAGACGTACGCCGGTACCGACCGCCAGGTGCGCGGCAAGCTGCTCGCCGTGCTGCGCGAGGCCCACGCGCCCGTCCCGCAGGCGGTGCTGGACCGGGTGTGGCACGAGCCGGTGCAGCGGGCGCGGGCGCTGGACGGGCTCGTCGCGGACGGACTCGTGGAGCCCCTTCCCGGTGGTTTGTATCGGCTGCCGTTGACGTAACCCGCCGTAACGTCACAGGCACCGCAGGGCCAAATCGGTCGATAACTCCATCAACTGGTGTGCCCCTTTACCCCGTTCCTACGTTCGTTACACAACCGACGTACAGCCGATTGCCAGCCGAGTGCTGGCTCGGACAGCGCCGTGACAACGCCTCCGTAGCTTCATTCCCACGAAGGACACCGCCGGCGAGGGGCCGCGCGGAAACGGGGATTCAGGAGGCGGTTCGACATGGCGCAGGGCGAGGTGCTCGAGTTCGAGGAGTACGTCCGCACCCGGCAGGACGCGCTGCTGCGCAGTGCCCGTCGGCTGGTCCCGGACCCGACGGACGCCCAGGACCTCCTCCAGACGGCGCTGGTGCGGACGTACGGCCGCTGGGAGGGCATCGCGGACAAGCGGCTCGCGGACGCCTACCTGCGCCGGGTGATGATCAACACCCGTACGGAGTGGTGGCGGGCGCGCAAGCTGGAGGAGGTCCCGACCGAGCAGCTGCCGGACGCGTCCGTGGACGACGCCACGGAGCAGCACGCGGACCGCGCGCTTCTTATGGACATCATGAAAGTTCTCGCGCCGAAACAGCGCAGTGTTGTCGTACTGCGACACTGGGAGCAGATGTCCACGGAGGAGACGGCCGCCGCCCTCGGCATGTCGGCCGGAACGGTCAAGAGCACGCTGCACCGGGCGCTCGCCCGACTCCGCGAGGAGCTGGAGAGCCGTGACCTGGACGCACGCGCGCTGGAGCGTGAGGAGCGGGAGCGTTGCACGGCGGCCTGACCGGCACGGGGCGGTCCCCCCGGGACCGGGCAACCCTGCAGGCGGCGTTCACGGCGGTGGCCGTGCTCGCCGCCCTCGGCCTTTTCGCCTCCGCCTGCGCCACCGGCGGCACCGGCGCGCGCGACGAGGGCCCGGCGCACGCCGACTCGGTGGCCGGCGCCGCGGCCACGCCCAAACCCGCCCCCGCTCCCTCCCGGACCGCGCGCGTGGACGCGGTCAAGCTGGTCAAGGACGATCCGCAGGTCTCGGCGGAGGTCAAGCGCGAGCTGAAGCCCTGCGTGGCCGACGAGTACCCGGTCGACGTGTCGTACGGAGAACTGACCGGAAGCCCTTCGGACGACATCGTGGTGAATGTGCTGACCTGCAGTGACGCCGTCGGGGTCGGCTCATATGTGTATCGCGAGCAGGACGGTCGGTACGAGAATGTGTTCCAGGCCGAGGAACCTCCGGTCTACGCGGAAATAGACCGCGGCGACCTGGTGGTGACCAAACAGGTGTACGAGAAGGGTGACCCGGTGTCGAGTCCGTCCGGCGAGAACGTGATCACGTATCGCTGGGCCGCGGGCCGCTTCACCGAGGAGTACCGCACGCACAACGACTACAGCAACGCCGTCGGGAGCGGCGCCTCGCCGTCGAAGTGACGCTCGTGAACCGTTCGGCCCGCTCGGGACGATCCACCAGCAGTACGTACGCCACGACCGACACGAGAACTGAGAGCACCGGGATGGCAGACCAGACCCACGTCCTGTTCGTCGAGGACGACGACGTCATCCGCGAGGCCACCCAGCTCGCCCTCGAGCGGGACGGCTTCGCGGTCACCGCGATGCCCGACGGCCTGTCGGGCCTGGAGGCGTTCCGGGCGGACCAGCCCGACATCGCGCTGCTCGACGTCATGGTGCCCGGCCTCGACGGCGTCAGCCTGTGCCGCCGTATACGGGACGAGTCGACCGTGCCGGTGATCATGCTGTCGGCACGGGCCGACTCCATCGACGTGGTCCTGGGCCTGGAGGCGGGCGCCGACGACTATGTGACCAAGCCCTTCGACGGAGCGGTCCTGGTAGCGCGGATACGCGCGGTGCTACGGCGCTTCGGGCACGCCGGCGGCGGGGACAGGGGCGACGACCACGCCCCCACGGTCTCCGGCGGGGTGCTGACCTTCGGCGAACTGGAGATCGACACCGAGGGCATGGAGGTGCGCCGGGCCGGGCAGCCGGTGGGGCTGACCCCGACCGAGATGCGGCTGCTGCTGGAGTTCTCCTCCGCGCCGGGCACGGTCCTGTCGCGCGACAAGCTGCTGGAGCGGGTGTGGGACTACGGCTGGGGCGGGGACACGCGGGTGGTGGACGTCCATGTGCAGCGGTTGCGTACGAAGGTCGGCCAGGACCGGATCGAGACGGTCCGCGGCTTCGGCTACAAGTTGAAGGCCTGAGCGGGGACATCGAGGACATGCGGGGGATATTCCGGAACCCGGGGACGGGCGACGACACGGGCGGTGTCCGTGCGAGGCTGCGCTGGAACCTCAGTACCGGGCTGCGCTGGAAACTCAGCGCGGCCATCGCGCTCGTCGGGGCGCTGGTCGCGATCGCGCTGAGCCTGGTCGTGCACAACGCGGCCCGGGTCTCGATGCTGGACAACGCGCGCGACCTGGCGGACGAGCGGCTCCAGATCGCCCAGCGCAGCTACGAGCTGTCCGGCCGGGTGAACTTCCCCAACGTCCAGCAGGACGCCCCGGACCTGCCGTCGCCGCTGCGGGAGAAGGTCGAGCAGGGGCGCCGGGCGACCTACGTCACCGACCGGCGCAACGGCGTTCCGGACATCTGGGCGGCCGTGCCGGTCAAGGGCGGGCATGTGCTGTCGCTGCACACCGGGTGGACCGACCGCAGCACGGACATCCTCAACGACCTCGACCAGGCCCTGGTCATCGGCTCCATCGCGGTCGTCCTCGGCGGCAGCGCGCTCGGAGTGCTCATCGGCGGACAGCTCTCGCGGCGGCTGCGCAAGGCGGCGGCCGCGGCCAACCAGGTCGCCCGGGGCGAGCCGGACGTCCGGGTGCGGGACGCGATCGGCGGGGTCGTACGGGACGAGACCGACGACCTCGCGAGCGCGGTGGACGCCATGGCGGACGCGCTGCAGCAGCGGCTGGAGGCGGAGCGCCGGGTGACCGCCGACATCGCGCACGAGCTGCGCACACCGGTGACGGGTCTGCTCACCGCCGCCGAACTCCTCCCGCCCGGCCGTCCGACCGAGCTGGTCCTGGACCGGGCGAAGGCCATGCGCACGCTCGTCGAGGACGTCCTGGAGGTGGCCCGGCTCGACGGGGCCTCCGAGCGGGCCGAGTTGCAGGACCTGATACTCGGCGAGTTCGTCGCCCGGCGGGTGGCGGCCAAGGACCCGGACGTCGAGGTGCGGGTGGTGCACGAGTCGATGGTCACGACCGACCCGCGCCGACTGGAGCGGGTCCTGTTCAACCTGCTCGCCAACGCCGCCCGGCACGGCAAGCCGCCCATCCAGGTCACCGTCGAGGGCCGCGTCATCCGCGTGCGCGACCACGGGCCCGGTTTCCCCGCCGACCTGCTCGCGGATGGCCCGAGCCGCTTCCGCACGGGCAGCGCCGACCGCGCCGGGCACGGCCACGGGCTGGGGCTGACCATCGCGTCGGGCCAGGCCCGGGTCCTGGGCGCCCGCCTGACCTTCCGCAACGTCCGCCCTGCGGGCGCCCCGGCCCACGTCCCGGCGGAGGGCGCGGTGGCCGTCCTCTGGCTCCCGGAACACGCGCCGACGAGCACGGGCAGCTATCCGCTGCTGCCGTAGGTCAGGGCCCCGTCGCGGTCCAGCACCCGGGGTCCCGCTGACCGTCCTCTCACGTCCCGGCGACCAGCAGCTCCTCCCCGCGTGACGGCCGTACCCCGTCGTCCGGTCCGCGAAGTACCGCTTCTCCAGCTCCGCCGCCGACACGTGCCGGGTCTCCCGGAAGCCCGCCTCGCGGGCCAGCGCGAGGATCTGCTCGGGTTTGCAGAAGGTGAGGAACGGGGTGCCGGCTGCTCGGGCCCCCTTCATCGCCACCCGGAGCTGTGCCTGCTGATCGGGCTCGACGTCCTCGACGGGCCGCAGGAAGGTCGTGACGAGGACCGACCCCGCCGCGAGCCCGGCGACGAGGCGGAAAGTCGCGGCGATCGCCTCCTCGCTGAGGTACATGATGACGCCGGCCGAGGCCACCACCGCCGGCCGCCCCGGATCGAACCCGGCCTCGCGCAACCGCCCCCACCAGTCCCCCTCGAAGTCGACGGGCACGAAGTACAGCCACTCCGGGACGTCGAGACCGAGCTCCGCCAGCCGCTGCCGCTTCCAGGCCTGCGGACCGGGCTGGTGGACCTCGAAGACCCGCAGCCCGTACCGGGTGGCGACCTCCGCCCGTCGCTGGGCGAAGATGTCCAGCCCGGCGCCGAGGACGACGTACTGACCGACCCCGTCCGCCGCCCGGCCCGGGCCACGATCGATGCCCGGGTGCGGCGCGTGGCGTCTACGTCCATGTCGGGCCGCTCCCGCCACCCGTCCCCCGGATCCGCGATCCGCAGTCCGACCTCGTCCTCGACGACGTGCGGCGGCGCGTCGGCCCGCAGATGCAGGGCCCGCCACAGCGCGACCCGCACGGCGGTGTGCTCCGGCGCCCGCTCCTCGGCGCTCACCCGAAGTCCTTCGAGAAGCCGAGCTCCTCGCTGCGCTCGGTCAGCGAGTACCAGTTGCCGCTGTCGTCACGGAAGACCGCCTCGATGCCGTACGGCCGCTCCTGCGGCGCCTGGAGGAACTCGACGACCCTCGCCCTGAAGGTCTCGTAGTCACCGCGGCAGTCGTCGGTACGGAACGCCCCCGCCCCCAGCACCCCCTTGCTGACGAGCTTCTTCAGCGCCTCGGCCGACTCCGGGTCGAGCCCCGGCCCGTCGAGGCTCATCAGGGCGAGCTCGACGCCCGGCTGGTCCTTGGCGCCGACGGTGATCCACCTCATGTCCCCCATGGAGACGTCGCCCCGGACAACGGCCCCCACGGCCGCGGGCATGACGAAGGCCCCCGGGGCGGACACCATCCGGGGGCCTTCGGCTCACTGTCGGATCACACGGCCTCGACGACCTGCGGCTGCACCGCGGCGTCCTCGCCCGAACCCTCCGGCTTCGGTCCCGCTCCCCGCAGCGCGACCTCCTTCACGAACACCGCCGCGATCAGCGCGACCACGGCCACCACGGAGCCGAGCAGGAACGCCCAGTGGGTGCCCGCGGACACCGCGTGCTGGTACGCCTCGCGGGCCACCGCCGGCAGCTTCGCCAGGCTCTTCGCGTCCAGCGACGCCGACTTCTCGGTGATCTTCGCGCCCAGGGACCCGGCCCGCTCGGCCATCACGTGCTGGACCCGGTTGTTGAACAACGCGCCCATGATCGCGACGCCGAAGGAGGAGCCGAGCGTCCGGAACAGGGTGGTCGAGGAGGACGCCACGCCCATGTCCTTCATCTCGACGCTGTTCTGCGCGACCAGCATGGTGACCTGCATCAGGCAACCCATGCCCAGACCGACGACCGCCATGAACACACCGGAGGTGAACCGCGAGGTGCCGGTGTCCATGGTGGACAGCAGGTACAGCCCGACGATCATCAGGGCGCTGCCGACGACCGGGAAGATCTTGTAGCGACCGGTGTTGGTGGTCACGCGCCCGGCCACCATGGAGGTGACCAGCATCGCGCCGAGCATCGGCAGCAGGAGCAGACCGGAGTTGGTCGCGGAGGCGCCCTGCACCGACTGCTGGTACAGCGGCAGGTACAGCGTCGCGCCGAACATCACGAAACCGGTGATGAAGCCGATGATCGACATCAGCGTGAAGTTTCGGCTGCGGAAGATGTGCAGCGGTACGACCGGCTCGGCAGCCTTCGTCTGCCAGAACACGAACCCGATCAGCGCGGCCACACCGATGCCGATCAGCTCCATGATCCGCGCGGAGGTCCAGGAGTACTCGGAGCCGCCCCAGGTGGTGACGAGGACGATGGCGGTGATGCCGACCGTCAGCAGGACCACGCCGAGGTAGTCGATGCCTGCCTTGGACCGCTTCTTCGGCAGGTGCAGCACCGCGCTGATCAGACCGAGCGCGACCACGCCGAGCGGCAGGTTGATGTAGAACGCCCAGCGCCAGCCCCAGTTGTCGGTGATGGTGCCGCCGACCAGCGGTCCGCCGATCATCGCGATGGCCATGACGCCGGCCATCATGCCCTGGTACTTGCCCCGTTCCCGCGGCGGGATCAGGTCACCGATGATCGCCATGACGCCGACCATCAGACCTCCGGCGCCCAGACCCTGCACGGCCCGGAAGCCGATCAGCTCGCCCATGTTCTGCGCCATGCCGCTGAGCGCGGAGCCGATCAGGAAGATCACGATCGAGGTCATGAACGTGGTCTTGCGCCCGAACATGTCACCGAGCTTGCCCCAGACCGGGGTCGCCGCAGCGGTGGCCAGCGTGTACGCCGTCACCACCCAGGACAGGTGCTCCAGGCCGCCGAGCTCGCCCACGATGGTCGGCATCGCGGTGCCGACGATCATGTTGTCGAGCATCGCCAGCATCATGGTGATCATGAGCGCCAGCAGCACCACGCGCACGCTCTTCGGCTGTTTGTCCGGCTTGGTCTCGACCGTCTCTGTGTCCGCCATCATGCCCACTCCCCTATACGTACTGCGGTACTTCCCCCCGACCGGCCACTTACTTGCCGCCCGGCTAGTTGACTACACTGAGGAAGGTAGACCCGTAACTAGCCGGGCGTCAAGTAAGTTTACTAGTCGGGCGGCAAGTAAGTCAGCAGGGGGCGTGAGGAGCGCGACAATGGGCGGCACGATGGACGGCACCAAGCGGCAGCGCCGCGGAGACACTCGCCAGCGCATCCAGGACGTGGCGCTCGAACTCTTCGCCGAACAGGGCTATGAGAAGACCTCGCTGCGCGAGATCGCCGAGCGCCTGGACGTCACCAAGGCGGCGCTGTACTACCACTTCAAGACGAAGGAAGAGATCCTCGTCAGCATCTTCGAGGATCTCTCCCAGCCCATCGGGGACCTGATCGAGTGGGGCAAGGGGCAGCCGCACACGCTGGAGACCAAGCAGGAGATCATCCACCGGTATCACGAGGCGCTGTCCGAGGCCCGCCCGCTCTTCCGCTTCATGCAGGAGAACCAGGGGACGGTGAAGGAGCTGCGCATCGGCGAGATGTTCCGCCACCGCATGATGGGGATGCGGGACATCCTCGTGGACCCGGACGCCTCCCTCGTGGACCAGATCCGCTGCGTCAGCGCGGTCTTCACGATGCACGCCGGGATGTTCGCGCTCAACGACCTGCCGGGCACCGACGAGGAGAAGAACCAGGCGGTGCTGGAGGTCGCGTGGGACCTGGTGGCCCAGGCCCACGCGGGTACGCACCCGCCGGTGGAGGCCCCTTAGAGGCCCTTAGAGGCTGAGCCCCTTGGCCCGCAGGAACGCCACCGGGTCGATCGCCGAGCCGTAGTCGGCGGTCCTGCGGATCTCGAAGTGCAGGTGCGGGCCGGTGGAGTTGCCGGTGTTGCCGGACCGGGCTATGTGCTGGCCGGTGCGGACGATCTGGCCGACCTTGACGTCGATGCGGGACAGGTGGGCGTACTGCGAGTAGGTGCCGTTGCCGTGCTTGATCACGATGGCGTTGCCGTACGCGGGTCCGTCACCGGCGCCGTTGCCGCCGGCCTTGACCACGGTGCCGCCGTGGGCGGCGACTACGTCGGTGCCGCTGGGGACGGCGAAGTCCTGCCCGCTGTGGGTGTGCTGCCACATGTTGCCGGCCTGGGCGAACTTCGCGGACAGCGTGTACTTGCGCACCGGGTGGACCCAGGACGCGGCCTTCTTCGCGGCAGCGGCCTTCTTGGCCGCGGCCGCCCTGGCCTTGGCAGCGGCCGCGGCCTTGGCGGCGGCCTTCTCCTTGGCCGCGGCCTTGGCGGCGGCGACCTCGGCGGTCTTGGCGGCCTTGGCCTGCGCGGCGGCCTGGGCCTGGACGGCGCTCGCGGCACTGGAGGCGGCGGTGGTGTCGGCGGCGACCGCGACTCCCGCCCCCAGCACGACCGACGCCCCGAGACCGGCGGCCAGGACGGCCGCACGGGTGCGCAACGGGGACGTACGGGAAGAACGGAACGGGACACGCAGGGACATCGAAACCTCGGGGGGTCGGCGACAGAGAAAACCACCCGACGCACGACGTCCGCCGGATGGGCCATCCCTTGGTAACCCGGACCCCCACAAAGCCCAAAACAGGGCATCTACGGCGTTCTCTAGTAATGGCTGGCGAAAATCCCATTCCACGCCGGAGCGAAAGCGATGACATCCCACTATCAGCGCTAGTAACGGACAAATCGCCTGTGCCTCATGTCACCGGTAGCCGCCACAAGGCCTGACGGAAATCTCCGCTCCATGTGACGCACATCTCTGGCCACTTACCGGCCAGTAACCCTACGGTTCCCCTCGCGCCACCCTCGCCCTCGAACATGCACAGGACAACGACATACGGACGCGAGAGGACCCCCCATGACAAGACGACGCCCCTGGGCGCGCCGCACCGCCGTCATCGCAGTCTCCGCCTCGGCCCTGCTGGCCCTTGGCGCTCCCGCCAACGCGGCCACGAGCACCGCGAAGGTCGACTACGCCACCTGGCAGAAGGACTGCCAGACCGTGATGGACCAGGCACTGCCCTACATCCAGCAGCGCGTCGCCGCGGCCGCGTCCGGCGAGAAGCAGGCGATCGTCTTCGACATCGACAACACCACGCTGGAGACCGACTTCGGCTTCAGCTACCCGCAGCCGGCCAACAAGCCGGTCCTGAACGTCGCGAAGTACGCCCAGGAGCACGGCGTCTCCCTGTTCTTCGTCACGGCCCGCCCCGGCATCATCGCCGCGCCCACCGAGTACAACCTCGACTACGACGGCTACCAGGTCTCCGGCCTCTACGTCCGCGGCTTCTTCGACCTCTTCAAGGATGTCGCCGCCTACAAGACCGCCCAGCGCGTCGACATCGAGAACAAGGGCTACGACATCATCGCCAACATCGGCAACAGCGCCACCGACCTCTCGGGCGGCCACGCCGACAAGACCTTCAAACTGCCGGACTACGACGGCCAGTTGTCGTAGCCGCAGCATTCCTCGGGCAAGCGAAAGGGGCCGGTGCCCGAAAGCACCGGCCCCTTGGGGCGTCGCCGTGAGGCTTACGCCTCCTTGCTCAGGTTCGGACCGGCGCCGCCGGCCGCCTGCTCGATCGGCGGGACGTCCGGCAGGGCCGACTTCTCCTCGCCGCGGAAGGTGAAGGTCTTGGTCTCGCCCTCGCCCTCCGTGTCCACGACCACGATGTGACCGGGGCGCAGCTCGCCGAAGAGGATCTTCTCCGAGAGGGTGTCCTCGATCTCACGCTGGATGGTGCGGCGCAGCGGCCGGGCACCCAGCACGGGGTCGTAACCCTTCTGCGAGAGCAGCTCCTTGGCGGACTGGGAGAGCTCGATGCCCATGTCCCGGTCCTTGAGGCGCTCGTCCACCTTGCCGACCATCAGGTCGACGATCGCGAGGATGTCGGTCTGGGTCAGCTGCGGGAAGACGACCACGTCGTCGACGCGGTTGAGGAACTCGGGCCGGAAGTGCTGCTTGAGCTCGTCCTGGACCTTGTTCTTCATGCGCTCGTAGTTGGTCTTCGTGTCACCCGAGGCCGCGAAGCCCAGGTTGAAGCCCTTGGAGATGTCCCGGGTGCCGAGGTTGGTCGTCATGATGATGACCGTGTTCTTGAAGTCCACGACCCGGCCCTGGGAGTCGGTCAGGCGACCGTCCTCCAGGATCTGCAGCAGCGAGTTGAAGATGTCCGGATGGGCCTTCTCGACCTCGTCGAAGAGGACGACGGAGAACGGCTTGCGGCGGACCTTCTCGGTCAGCTGGCCGCCCTCTTCGTAGCCCACGTAGCCGGGGGGCGAACCGAAGAGACGCGACACCGTGTGCTTCTCGCTGAACTCCGACATGTCGAGGGAGATCAGCGCGTCCTCGTCACCGAAGAGGAACTCGGCGAGCGCCTTGGACAGCTCGGTCTTACCGACACCGGACGGGCCGGCGAAGATGAACGAACCACCGGGACGCTTCGGGTCCTTCAGACCCGCACGCGTACGACGGATCGCCTTCGACAGCGCCTTGACGGCGTCGACCTGGCCGATGACCCGCTTGTGGAGCTCGTCCTCCATGCGCAGCAGACGCGAGGACTCCTCCTCGGTCAGCTTGAAGACCGGGATGCCGGTGGCGGTGGCGAGGACCTCGGCGATCAGCTCGCCGTCGACCTCGGCGACGACGTCCATGTCGCCGGCCTTCCACTCCTTCTCCCGCTTGGCCTTGGCGGCCAGGAGCTGCTTCTCCTTGTCGCGCAGGGAGGCGGCCTTCTCGAAGTCCTGCGAGTCGATCGCGGACTCCTTGTCCCGGCGCACACCGGCGATCTTCTCGTCGAACTCGCGCAGGTCCGGCGGCGCGGTCATCCGGCGGATGCGCATCCGGGAACCGGCCTCGTCGATCAGGTCGATCGCCTTGTCCGGCAGGAAGCGGTCCGAGATGTACCGGTCGGCCAGCGTCGCGGCCTGCACCAGCGCCTCGTCCGTGATGGAGACACGGTGGTGGGCCTCGTACCGGTCACGGAGACCCTTGAGGATCTCGATCGTGTGCGGCAGGGACGGCTCCGCGACCTGGATGGGCTGGAAGCGGCGCTCCAGGGCCGCGTCCTTCTCCAGGTGCTTGCGGTACTCGTCCAGCGTGGTCGCACCGATGGTCTGCAGCTCACCGCGGGCCAGCATCGGCTTCAGGATCGAAGCGGCGTCGATGGCGCCCTCGGCGGCACCCGCACCGACCAGCGTGTGCAGCTCGTCGATGAACAGGATGATGTCGCCGCGGGTGCGGATCTCCTTGAGCACCTTCTTCAGGCGCTCCTCGAAGTCACCGCGGTAGCGGGAGCCGGCGACCAGCGCGCCGAGGTCCAGGGTGTAGAGGTGCTTGTCCTTGAGGGTCTCGGGCACCTCGCCCTTGACGATGGCCTGGGCGAGGCCCTCGACGACGGCGGTCTTGCCGACGCCGGGCTCACCGATCAGGACCGGGTTGTTCTTGGTACGGCGGGACAGCACCTGCATGACCCGCTCGATCTCCTTCTCGCGCCCGATGACCGGGTCGAGCTTGGACTCACGAGCGGCCTGGGTGAGGTTCCGGCCGAACTGGTCGAGGACCAGGGACGTCGAGGGGGTGCCCTCGGCAGGCCCGCCGGCGGTGGCGGTCTCCTTGCCCTGGTAGCCGGAGAGCAGCTGGATGACCTGCTGCCGCACCCGGTTGAGATCAGCGCCCAGCTTGACCAGGACCTGGGCGGCGACGCCCTCGCCCTCACGGATCAGGCCGAGCAGGATGTGCTCCGTGCCGATGTAGTTGTGGCCCAGCTGAAGGGCCTCGCGGAGCGACAGCTCCAGGACCTTCTTGGCACGGGGGGTGAAGGGGATGTGCCCGGACGGGGCCTGCTGGCCCTGGCCGATGATCTCCTCCACCTGCTGGCGGACCGCCTCGAGCGAAATCCCGAGGCTCTCAAGGGCCTTGGCGGCGACACCCTCACCCTCGTGGATCAGGCCCAGGAGGATGTGCTCGGTGCCGATGTAGTTGTGGTTGAGCATCCGGGCTTCTTCCTGAGCCAGGACGACAACCCGCCGCGCGCGGTCGGTGAACCTCTCGAACATCGTTAATCGCTCCTCAGAGCGGTCAGGCAGTGGGGGGAACTTCCCCTCCCTGTCCTTCCGCAGCTTAGTCCCGCAAGCGGGGACCGCTCATTCCAACTGCCGACACCGTCGATGGCCTCCTGACCCCGCTCACGCCGACATCTGCTCCAACCCGATGGTGCGAGACGATGTTCCCGCAGGCCAGGCAGTTACCCTCACCATCAGTACGCCGATGGCGAACGTGAGACGCCCTGCCCTGCGTGTCGCCCCCTCCCACTAGGGATGTCTTACCCGCTCGCACTGACACTCCATGCCGTACGCCCCCCATCCCTCCGCTATGGGCGAACAACCTTGCTCTCCGCCGCACCCCCGCACGCCCCCTTTTCCGGCACTCTGCGCACGCGCGAGAGCACCCAGCGTAACTCTCAGGGCTATTCGGCGGTTGGGATGCACATGCTTGGCAGCCGCTCACAGGCAACACCTCCCTCGCTCCCGACGGACCGCACCGCCTTGCCGCTTCCCCGGCGGCCGCCCGATCCGGCCGACGCTTCCGGCGATCATGTCCGCCGTTGGTACGAGAACGAACTGGGGTGGCCGACGGTGCCCGCGGATCCACGGAATCCGGCAGATCCGGGAGATCGGGGAGATCCGGTACGGCTGCGGGTGGGGGAACGCTTCGACGTCCTGGAGGTCCCGGCCGAGGCGGGCCGGGCGGGCCTGCGCCATCTCGCGCCGGCGTCACCGGTCGCGGTGTGCGGCAACAGGATGCGACTGCTCGTGGCGGCGGGCAGCGCCGAGGAACTGCCGGGCCTGCTGGAGTGGCTGGAGTGGGGCCCGCTGGCGCTGGATCTGACGGCGACCGGCGAGGGCGGAGTCATGGACGCGCCATTGCCGCCCGAGGGGGCGGTACGACTCGGAGCGGCCCAGCGGCCGGAAGAGGCCCGGCGCCTGGGAGATGCCCGGCGTCTGGAAGGGGCCCTACGGCTCCCCCGAGGCCGCACGGGCTCCCTGCAGGGGGCCGCCGTGTGGCTGCGGCCCCCCGGGCCGGGGTGCGAGGTCGAGGCCTCGCTGCCGACACTGTCGGCCCTGGGGGGCGGTGGGGGCGCCCCCGATCTCGTACGACTCGTGAACACGGTGGCAACGCGGTGCCACCGGCTGTGGCTGCGACGCGCGTGTGCGCGGCCGGAAGCCCCTTCCCGGGCCGGTGATCAGGCGTTGGCCTTCTCGTAGGCCTCGCGAATGGACGCCGGAACACGGCCGCGGTCGTTGACCTCGTAACCGTTCTCCTTGGCCCACGCGCGGATCTGCGCGGTGTCCTGGCTGCCTCCGGAAGTCGTGCGCGCCTTTCCGCGCCCACCCGAAGAGCGGCCTCCGGTACGCCGACCACCCTTCACGTAAGGCTCGAGAAGGCCGCGAAGCTTGTCCGCATTGGCGGTCGTGAGATCGATCTCGTACGTCTTGCCGTCCAACGCGAACGTGACGGTCTCGTCCGCCTCGCCGCCGTCGAGGTCGTCGACAAGAAGGACCTGAACCTTCTGTGCCACCGGATTTCCTTTCATCCAAAACTTGAGGGCCGGGGGTCTGCGGCGTCCGCCGTTTCGCCGTCCCCTGTTATATGCAGTACTGCAGTACGTCGGAAAGCAAACCGCTTTTGCCGGAAAAACACAAACCCCTGGACAGCGGGAGGGCAGTCCACGACTGCCAGGGAAGATGCGCGTTTCGGACATAGGGAACGTGGGCACGGGAGGCCGTCGAATACTCAGCAGTGATCGGTGATCACAGATGCAGAAGCATCCGGCTGTTGCCCAAGGTGTTGGGTTTCACCCGTTCGAGACCGAGGAACTCCGCGACGCCCTCGTCATAGGAACGCAACAGCTCCGCGTAGACATCCGTGTCGACGGGCGTCTCACCGATCTCGACGAAGCCGTGCTTGCCGAAGAAGTCCACTTCGAAGGTGAGACAGAAAACGCGGCGAACGCCCAGCCAGCGCGCGGTGTGCAGCAACTTCTCCAGCAACTGGTGGCCGACGCCGGCGCCCTTCAGACCGGGCTTCACCGCGAGAGTGCGCACTTCCGCGAGGTCTTCCCACATCACGTGCAGCGCGCCGCAGCCGACCACCTCGGCGTTGTCGTCGCGTTCGGCGACCCAGAACTCCTGGATGTCCTCGTAAAGAGTGACGGTCGCTTTGTCGAGCAGGATGCCACCGCGGACGTAGGCGTCAAGGAGACGGCGCACGGCCGGGACATCGCTGGTACGGGCCCGCCGGACGGTGATGGCTTTAGTGCTGACTTCGGGACCTTCGGGGCTTGCTGCTGACATGAGCGGACGCTATCGCCCGTCGCCGCCCGGTGCGGAGCCGGGGTTCTCCTCGCCATCCGGGGGTTCGGGCGTTTCCGCCGGCTGTTCCGGCCCTTGCACGATCCGTACGGCGTCTCGCAGGGCCTGGCGCTGTTCCTCGCTCATCATCCCGAAGAAGGCGACGAGAGCGGCCGCGGGGTTGTCACTCTGGGACCAGGCGTCGTTCATCAGGGCGGCGGCGTAGGCGGCCCGGGTGGAGACCGCCTCATATCGATAGGCCCGGCCTTCCGCCTCACGGCGCACCCAGCCCTTCTGATGGAGATTGTCCAAAACGGTCATCACCGTGGTGTAGGCGATGGACCGTTCCTGCTGAAGGTCTTCCAGGACTTCTCGAACGGTCACCGGGCGGTTCCACTTCCACACCCGCGTCATGACCGCGTCTTCGAGTTCTCCCAATGGGCGAGGCACAGCTCAGCACAATAGTGGGAGAACTCCGCATTCGCGTGCCGGACGTGCGCTTTCACTGGCAAACGGCAACAAAAAGGGCGTACGACTCGGAGGCGCGAGCCGTACGCCGGGGAAGCGGGGGCGGGCCGCTCAGCCGTCGGTCTTGACGGAGGTCTGCTGGGCGGCCTCCGCGCGCGCGATGGCCGCGTCGACCGCCGCGTCCTCCTTGGCCTTGTTGGCCCCGCCCTGGGTCTTCACGATCACCCTGATCAGCCCGATGAAGAACACGGCCATTACGACGGGCGGAACGAGCGCGGAGACGTAGTCCATGGATCCAGAGTAACCAGCGCCCGCCGGACAACCGGGGCGGGGTCGGACAAGCGTCTCGAGCAGACCCACGACGGACTCGGACGACGTCGGCCTGCCGCGGCAGGCTCGCAGGGCGTGCAGGGCGCGAACCACGGCGAGCCGCTACGGCGAGTCCGCCGGGGCGGAGGGGGCACACCGCGGCGAACCCCTGCCCAGACCCGCCGGGACCGACACGCCACACCACGGCGAACCGCTGCCCCCAGGCCCGCCGGGACAGCGACGTCAGACCGCGGTGCTGCTGCGGCGGGTTCGCCGGGGCGGAGGGGTCAGACTGCGGCGAGTTGCTGTGGCGGGTTCGCCGGGGCGGAGGGGTCAGACTGCGGCGAGTTGCTGTGGCGGGTTCGCCGGGGGTGGTGGGGTGGGCTTGCGGCGGGGGAAGACCTCGCCCGGGGTGGGGATGGGGCGGGCCGGCTTCGGGGCGGCCGGGGCGGGCTCGGGGGCCGGCTTCTGCGCGGGCTTCTTCTCGGGCTTGCTCGCCGGGTCCTGGCCGACGTCGGCGACCGGGGCGGTGGTCCCGGGGCCCGGGTGGGCCGAGAGGCCGCCGGGGAGGGCCGTCAGGCGCGTGCGGGAGGCGGGGACGGTCACGGGGGCCGTACGGGTCGCACCACGCGCCAGACGGGCTCGTACGTCCTGTTCGGCGAGGACCTGGCAGCGCTCCAGCAGGAGCGCGGCGACCGGGTTGCCCCGCAGCGCGCGCAGGGCGGCGAGGTCGTCGGGCTGCGGCCGGTAACCGGCGGCCAGTGCCTCCTCGAGCAGGGTGAGATAGCCGGCGGCGGTTCCGGGCAGCGCGGCGCGGTAGCGGCCGAGATCGGCCACCAGGAACGCCCGCAGCCTGGCCCCCTCGCGCATCGCCTCGTCGAGCGACTCGGCGAGCCGGAGACAGTCCTGGACGTCCTCGGCGGAGGCGGGGCGGGGGTGGAGGGCGAGGGCGAGGGCGCGGCGGAGCACACGCAGCTCCTCCGTGCCGAACGCCATGCCGCCGCGGGATCCGTATGGCGTGGGCATGCGGCGACGATACGCGCTAATCAGACAAACCCGACACAAGGGAGCGGTGTGGCGCAGTCGAGCCACCCGGTTGCTCCCCCTGCGGGGCTCACATCCGGGACACGTTCCGCTCGTACACCAGCCGCAGCCCGACCAGCGTCAGCCAGGGCTCGTGCTCGTCGATGACCGAGGACTCCCCGAGCACCATCGGCGCCAGTCCGCCGGTCGCGATCACGGTCACGTCGTCCGGGTCGTCCGCGAGCTCACGGGCCATCCGGCTGACGACCCCGTCGACCTGTCCGGCGAAGCCGTAGATGATGCCGGACTGCATCGCCTCGACCGTGTTCTTGCCGATCACGCTGCGGGGTCTGGCCACCTCGATCTTCCGCAGCTGCGCGCCCCGCACCCCGAGCGCCTCGACGGAGATCTCGATACCGGGGGCGATCACGCCGCCGATGTACTCCCCGCGCGCGGAGACCGCGTCGAAGGTCGTGGCCGTACCGAAGTCGACGACGATCGCCGGTCCCCCGTACAGCTCGACGGCGGCGACCGCGTTGATGATGCGGTCGGCGCCGACCTCCTTGGGGTTGTCGGTGAGGATCGGCACCCCGGTCTTCACGCCCGGCTCCACGAGCACGGCCGGCACGTCGCCGTAGTAGCGCCGGGTCACCTCGCGCAGTTCGTGCAGCACGGAGGGGACGGTGGCGCAGATGGCGATGCCGTCGATGCCGTCGCCCAGTTCGTCGCCGAGCAGCGGATGCATCCCCATCAGGCCCTGCAGCAGCACCGCCAGTTCGTCCGCCGTGCGGCGCGCGTCCGTGGAGATGCGCCAGTGCTCGACGATGTCCTCCCCGTCGAAGAGGCCCAGGACGGTGTGGGTGTTGCCCACGTCGATCGTCAGCAGCATGGCCGGTACCTACTCCGCCGCTCGCAGGTCGAGACCGATGTCGAGGATCGGCGAGGAGTGGGTGAGGGCGCCGACGGCGAGGTAGTCGACACCGGTGTCCGCGTAGGCCTTGGCGTTGTCCAGGGTGAGCCGTCCGGAGGCCTCCAGCGCGGCGCGGCCGTGCACGATGGCGACGGCCTCCTCGCACTCGCCGGGCGTGAAGTTGTCCAGCAGGATCAGGTCGGCGCCCGCGTCGACGACCTCGCGCAGCTGGTGCAGGGTGTCGACCTCGACCTCGATCGGCACGTCCGGGAAGGCCTCCCTTACGGCCTTGAAGGCCTGCCCGACACCGCCGGCGGCGACCACGTGGTTGTCCTTGACGAGGGCCGCGTCCGACAGCGACATCCGGTGGTTGACGCCCCCGCCGCAGCGGACGGCGAACTTCTCCAGCGAGCGGAGCCCCGGCGTCGTCTTGCGGGTGTCGCGGACCTTGGTCCCCGTGCCGTCCAGTACGTCCGCCCACGCACGCGTGGCGGTCGCGATGCCGGACAGCCGGCACAGGAGGTTCAGCGCGCTGCGCTCGCCGGTGAGCAGGTCACGCGTGCGCGTGGTGACCGACAGCAGCTTCTGCCCGGCCTCCACGCGGTCGCCGTCCTCGACGTGCCGCTCGACCTCGAACTCATCCGTGCACACCACGGACAGCACCGCCTCGGCGACCCTGAGGCCCGCCACGACGCCCGCCTCGCGCGCGGTGAAGTCGCCGGTGGCGACGGCGTCCTCGGAGATGGTCGCCACCGTGGTCACGTCCACGCCGTGGTCGAGGTCCTCCTGGATGGCGACGTTGGCGATGTCCTCGACCTCCACGGGGTCGAGTCCGGCGTCGGCCAGGAGCTGGGCGAGCGCGGGGTCGAGGCCGCACTCCAGGTATTCGGCGTCGGTGTCGGCGCCGCAGGCACAGCCGTCGCCGCAGCCGCCGTTCGACACGAGGGGGAGGTCGGGGGTGCTCACTTCTGTCACTGCTCCTGGAGGCGCTGCTGTGGCTGCTGGGTCGGGGGGAAGTCTGCGGTATCGGTGGTGTGCACGGCGAGTGTGCGGTCCGGATTCAGCCGTACGACGATGTGCCGGCGCCATGCCGTGTCGTCGCGGTCGGCGTGGTCCTCGCGCCAGTGGCAGCCGCGCGTCTCCTCGCGCAGGCGTGCGGCGGCGACCAGGACGCGGGCGACGCACAGCAGGTTGGTGGCCTCCCAGGTGTCGACGCCGGGCTCGGCGGTCTTGCCGTTCTCGTCGAGGGCGTCGCGGGCTTCGGTGTGCAGCCGCTGGAGCTGGTCGGCGGCCGTGGCGAGGGAGTCGGCCGAGCGCAGGACGCCCGCGCCGTCGGTCATGATCCGCTGGATCGCGAACCGGGCCTCGGGGGCGAGGAGCGGGTGCGCGGGCTTCTCCGGGTGGTCGACGGGTTCGGGCACGCGCGCGTGGAGGCCGTCGTCGGCGTGGGCCGCCGCGATGTCGGCGGCGATACGCTCGGCGTAGACGAGGCCTTCCAGGAGGGAGTTGGAGGCGAGCCGGTTGGCGCCGTGAACGCCGGTGCAGGCGACCTCGCCGCACGCGTACAGGCCCGGGACGGTCGTACGACCCTGGGAGTCGGTGCGCACACCACCGGAGGCGTAGTGGGCGGCCGGGGCGATCGGGATGGGGTCGGTGACCGGGTCGATGCCATGGGCGCGGCAGGCGGCGAGGATGGTCGGGAAGCGGTTCTCCCACATGTCGGCGCCGAAGTGCCGGGCGTCGAGGAACATGTGCTCGGCGTCCCGCTCCTGCATACGGCGCATGATGCCCTTGGCGACGATGTCCCGGGGCGCGAGCTCGGCCAGTTCGTGCTGCCCCAGCATGAAGCGCACCCCGTCGGCGTCGACCAGGTGCGCGCCCTCGCCCCGCACGGCCTCGGAGACCAGGGGCTGCTGGCCCTCGGCGTCCGGGCCGAGGAACAGCACGGTCGGATGGAACTGCACGAACTCCAGGTCGCTGACCTCGGCACCCGCGCGCAGGGCGAGCGCCACGCCGTCGCCGGTGGAGACCGACGGGTTGGTGGTCGCCGAGAAGACCTGGCCCATCCCCCCGGTCGCGAGCACCACCGCGGGGGCGTGCACGGCGCCCACGCCGTCGTGCTGGCCCTCGCCCATCACGTGCAGGCTCACGCCCGCCGTACGGCCGTCGGCGTCCGTCAGCAGGTCCAGCACGAGCGCGTTCTCGATCGTGCGCACACCGCGCGCGCGTGCCGCCTCGACGAGCGCCCGGGAGATCTCCGCGCCGGTCGCGTCTCCGCCGGCGTGCGCGATACGGCGACGGTGGTGACCACCCTCGCGGGTGAGCGCCAGGTCGCCGGCCTCGGACTCGTCGAAGTGCGCGCCGGTCGCGATGAGACGGCGTACGGCGTCGGGGCCCTCGGTGACGAGGATCCGTACGGCCTCCTCGTCGCACAGGCCCGCGCCGGCCACCAGGGTGTCGTCCAGGTGCTGTTCGGGGGTGTCGCCCTCGCCGAGGGCCGCGGCGACGCCGCCCTGCGCCCAGCGGGTGGAGCCGTCGTCGAGGCGGGCCTTGGTGACGACGACCGTGTTCAGGCCGGCGGCCTCGCAGCGCAGCGCGGCGGTCAGGCCGGCCACCCCGGAGCCGACGACCACCACGTCCGCGGAGATGGCCCAACCCGGTGCGGGGGCGTGCAGTCGTATGCCTGTGCTGGTCACGAGGCGGCTCCGAAGGTTTTCCCGAAGGTGAGAGGGAGGTTGTCGATCAGCCGGGTCGTCCCGACCCGGGCGGCGACGGCGAGGACGGCCTCGCCGGTGAAGTCGTCCCCGATCTCGGTGAAGTCGGAGGGGTCGACGAGGGCGAGGTAGTCCAGTTCGAGCGGCGGCGACAGACGCGCGGCGTCGTCGAGGACCAGTCGGGCGGCCGCGCGGACGGCGGAGGGGGCGCCGTAGGAGGTGCCCCGCGCGGCGTCCGCGCCGGGGACGGTGGCGGACGCCGGGAGGGACTTGGCGACGGCGTGCGCGTCGGCCGCGGCGCGGGACTCCCCTATGGCGCTGAGGGCTTCGGCACGCGCGTGCGTGGCGGGCACTTCGCGTGCCCGTGCGCGCAGCGCCTCCTGCGCCGCGTGCCGGTCACGGCCCGCGAACAGCGCGCGGGACAGCGCGAGCGCCGTGCGCCGCTCGGCGGGCGAGAGGTAGCGGTTGCGGCTGGAGAGCGCGAGGCCGTCCTCCTCGCGCACCGTGGGCACGCCGACGATCTCGACGCCGAAGTTCAGGTCCCGCACCATGCGGCGGATCAGGGCGAGCTGCTGGGCGTCCTTCTGGCCGTACAGGGCGACGTCGGGGCGGGTGAGGTGCAGCAGCTTGGCGACGACCGTGAGCACGCCGTCGAAGTGGCCGGGACGCGAGGCGCCCTCCAGACGCTCCCCCATCGGGCCCGCGCTGATCCGCACCTGGGGCTCGCCGCCCGGGTAGACCTCCTCCACGGCGGGAGCGAACACGACGTCCGCGCCGGACTGTCCGGCGAGCTTCACGTCGGCGTCCAGGGTGCGCGGATAGCGGTCGAGGTCCTCGCCCTTGCCGAACTGCAGCGGGTTGACGAAGACGGTGACGACGACCTCGCCGTCCGTTCCGGCGATCTCGCGCGCGGTGCGGATCAGGGTGGCGTGGCCCTCGTGCAGGGCGCCCATGGTCATCACGACGACGCGGCGTCCGGCACGCGCGCGTGCGTGGAGTTCGGCCGCGGTGCTCAGCAGGGTGGTGGTCATCGGGCCTCTCCCTCGGCGCCGTTGGTCCCGTCGGCGAGTACACCGAGGAGGTCCTCGGCGAGTTCCGGCTTCAGCAGCCCGTGGGCGAGCGCCCGGTCGGCGGTCGCGCGGGCCATCGCCAGGTAGCCGGCGACGGCCTGCGGGGCGTGCCGGCGCAGCTCCCGCACGTGCGCGGCGACCGTGCCCGCGTCCCCGCGCGCGACCGGGCCGGTCAGGGCCGCGTCCCCGGAGCGCAGGGCGTTGTCGAGGGCGGCGCCGAGCAGCGGGCCGAGCATCCGGTCGGGTGCCTCGACACCGGCCGCGCGCAGCAGCTCCATCGACTGGGCGACCAGCGTGACCAGGTGGTTGGCGCCCAGCGCGAGGGCCGCGTGGTAGAGCGGGCGCATCTCCTCGGCGATCCACTCCGGCTCGCCGCCCATCTCGATCACCAGGGCCTCGGCGGCCAGCCGCAGTTCGTCGGGCGCGGTGACCCCGAAGGAGCAGCCGGCCAGCCGCTGGACGTCCACGGGCGTGCCGGTGAAGGTCATGGCGGGGTGCAGGGCCAGCGGAAGCGCGCCCGCGCGCAGGGCGGGGTCGAGGACCTTCGCGCCGTAGCGCCCGGAGGTGTGCACGAGCAGCTGGCCCGGCCGTACGGCCCCGGTCTCGGCGAGACCCTCGACCAGTCCGGGCAGTGTGTCGTCCGGGACGGTGAGCAGGACCAGGTCGGCGCGCTCCAGCACCTCGGCGGGCGGGACGACCGGCACGTCGGGGAGCAGTTGCGCGGCCCGCCTGCGGGAGGCGGTGGAGACCCCGGAGACGGCCACCGGGCGGTGCCCGGCGAGCTGGAGGGACGCGGCCAGCGCGGGGCCCACGCGGCCGGCGCCGACGACGCCGACGGTGAGCCGCGCGGGACGGTCCCTGGGGTCTGGCTGTTGGCTTGTACTCACGCGACGGTGGCCTTCCCGTTCCAGTCCGCTCGGGGTACCGGACGATTTCTCGTCATGTTAACGCTATCGGTCCGAGGGGCGGCCGTTCGTCCACAGGCTGTGGGTTACCGCACACCGTGCCCGCCCCCGTCGAGGGTCCATGGAAATCCGGGTGCCGCCCGGCAGCCCGGCGGGCATGATCCCGGCCATGAGCGATGCGGCGGGGCAGACGGAACGTCCGGAGGAGCCGGTGACCGACGAGGAGCGGCGCAAGCGCCGGCGCGAACGGCGCATCAGCGCGTACCGGGGCGCCAAGCATGTGCTCGCGCGCCCCGGATTCCTCGGCACGCTCCGCGAGCGCCTGGCGCTGCTGGACGGCCTCGAGGACGTGTACGACCTCGATGAGCCGGCCGACATCTACGGCGGCGGAGTCGTCGAGGCCCTGGAGCGGAAGGTCGCCGAACTGCTCGGCACCGAGGCCGCCGCGTTCTTCCCGACGGGCACGATGGCCCAGCAGGTGGCCCTGCGCTGCTGGGCGGGCCGCACCGGCAACCCGGCAGTCGCCCTGCACGCCCTCGCCCACCCCGAGGTGCACGAACGGAACGCCTTCAGCCAGGTCAGCGGTCTGCGCCCGGTCCGCGTGACGAGTGAGCCCCGACTGCCGAGCGCCGACGAGGTACGCGACCTCGCGGAGCCCTTCGGCGCCCTGATGCTCGAACTGCCCCTCAGGGACGCCGGATTCGTGCTGCCCTCCTGGGAGGAGCTCACCGAGGTGGTGGAGGCGGCGCGCGAGCGCGACGCGGTGGTGCACTTCGACGGCGCGCGCCTGTGGGAGTCCACCGTCCACTTCGGCCGCCCCCTGCACGAGATCGCGGGCCTGGCGGACAGCGTCTACGTGTCGTTCTACAAGTCCCTCGGCGGCCTCGGCGGCGCCGCGCTCGCCGGTCCGAGGACGCTGACCGACGAGGCGAAGATCTGGCGCCATCGGTACGGCGGCCAGGTCTTCCAGCAGTTCCCGACGGCCCTGTCCGCCCTCGCCGGCCTGGAGCGGGAACTGCCCCGGCTGCCCGATTACGTCGCCCACGCGCGCGTGGTGGCCGAGGCGCTGCGCGAGGGGTTCGCGGCGGCCGGGGTGCCGTGGGCGCGCGTCCACCCGGAAGAGCCGTACACGCACGACTTCCAGGTCTGGCTGCCCTACGACGTCGACGTCGTCTCGGAGGCGGCGATCCGGCAGGGCGAGGAGACGGGGACGCTGCTGTTCGCCGACTCCTGGGACGAGAAGGGCCCGGGCCTGGCGGTCACCGAGGTCGGGGTGCGCGCCGCGGGCCTGGAGTGGACGGGCGACGATGTGAAGGCGGCCGTCGCGGAGTTCGTCGCGCGGCTGCCCAAGGCGCCCGGGGCCCGGTGACGGCCCATGATTGACGGGCGTCGTCAATCGGCGACGGCGTTGTCAGTGGCGGGGTGCACCATGAGGTCATGAGCGTGCGCATCGACATCGCGGGGCTGCGGCCGGAGAGGGTCGCCGTCGTGCCCTCCCCGCTGGCCGAGCTCGGCATGGCGCTGCACGCGCTGTCCGAGCCTGGCCACCACCCCGGCCTGCAGGGCTGGGTGACGGGTGTGACGGCCGGCCTGGATCCGCATCTGGCCGACCGGATGTGCGACGCCGACTTCCTGTGGACGACGACGTTCTCGGACCTGTTCCTGCCGTACGCGGGCATCCCCGGCGGTACCGCCCTGCCCGGGGCCACGCTCGCCGAGGAGCTGGACCTGCTGGACAAACTCACGGACGAACAGTTCGTCGACGCGGCGCTGGAGTTCAGCTGCGCGATGTCCTACGGCGTCGGGGCCGGCTGGCTCGTCGACGCCGCAATGGGCCGGCGCGCCCTGGAGCTGGCGGCCGCGCGGGGGCCGCGCCAGCAGCGGTTCACCGAGCTGCTGCTGACCGATCCGCCCAAAATCAGGGCCTGGTTGCGTCAGTTCCTCGAGGACTGCGACGAGGCGTTCTTCGCCGAGACCTGGTCCCGGCTGCGCCACCAGCTCACCGCGGACGCCCGCCACAAGACCAATCTGCTGCGCCGCAGGGGCCTCGCGGAGGCGCTGACCGCCGTGTCGCCGGCGGTCACGCTCGACGAGGGCGGCGAGCGGATCACGGTCGACAAGCTGAGCGTGGGCCGCACGGCCACCGAGGACGGCACCCTGCTGCTGGTCCCGACCAGCCTCGGCTGGCCGCACCTGTCCGTCCTGTACCGGCCCGGCTGGCAGCCGGTGGTGCACTACCCGGTGGGCTCCCCGGAGCTCGCCGCCCCGCCCTCAGTCGAGCAGCTCGCCCTGCGGATGACCGCGCTGTCCCACCCCGTACGGATGCGGATGTGCCGCTATCTGGCCCGCAGCGCCTACACCACCAGCGAGCTGGCGCAGGCGCACGGCATGACGGCCCCGGAGATATCCCGCCACCTGGGCGTCCTGAAGAAGGCGGGCCTGATCACCACGCGCCGCCGGGGCCGTTACGTGCAGCACCAGTTGGACATAGCGGTCGTGGCCCGGCTGGGCAGCGACTTCCTGGAGGGCATCCTGCGCTGAGCGAGGGCGCCTGCCCAAGCCGGGGCCGCCTGGTTGGGCGAGGCCTGTCTGCGCCCAGCGGACGGCTCAGTCGAACCGAATGTGCCGGATCCCCACACCCGCCTGCCTGAGCCGTGTCCGCAGCGCTCCCTCGTTGTTCGGCCGCAGCGTCAGTCCGGCGAGCACGGCGATACGGTCCGCCGTCTTCGGCACGGTCGAGTGGTCGGTCCACAGGTGCTCGGCGAACTCCGGCTCCCGCAGCCGCTCCAGACAGTGGTCGAGCTGCCGTACCGCCCAGGTCTCCCTGCCCGGGCCGGCGTTCTTGCCGGCGACGTACTGAAGGAGGTGTCCGAAGCCGCGCTCCCGCAGCCGCCGCAGGACGGTCTCACGCTGGGCGAGGAGGGTGAAATGCCGTACGTCGTGGCCGAGTTCGCGCAGCCGGCCCACCGTCTCGGCGAAGTAGCCCGAGTCGGTGACCGTCATGGGCGCGATCACCACTCCGTCGTGCCTGGTCAGCGCCAGGTCGAGCACCTCGACCACGCCCTGCCGCCAGGCGGTCAGGTCCTGGAAGTCTCCCCGCAGCTCGGGCGGCAGCATCCGGCGCAGACCGAAGCCGGCGTGCTCGGGATCGCAGATCACGCTGCCCGGCAGGCGCCGCTGGAGCTCGTGCGCGGTCTGGGTCTTGCCGCCCCCGAAGGGGCCGTTGATCCACAGGAGCATGCGCAGACCCTAGTGGGCGGCGGTTACGCGGGCGTCACGCGCGCGTGGATCAGCCGTGCCCGCCCGCGCGCACCAGCCCCGTCTCGTAGGCGAGGACCACCACCTGCACGCGGTCCCTGAGGCCCAGCTTGGTCAGGATGCGTCCCACATGGGTCTTCACGGTCGCCTCGGACAGCACCAGGCGGGCCGCGATCTCGCCGTTGGACAGGCCCTGCGCGACCAGCACCATGACCTCGCGCTCGCGGTCGGTGAGCCGCTCCAGTTCCTTGTGCTGGGGCTCCTTCCCGGCGCTCGGCAGCATCGGCGCGAACCGGTCGAGCAGCCGGCGCGTGGTCGACGGCGCCACCACCGCGTCACCGCTGTGCACGGAGCGGATGGCGGCGAGGAGTTCGCCGGGCGGCACGTCCTTGAGCATGAAGCCGGACGCGCCCGCCTTGAGCCCGGAGAAGGCGTACTCGTCGAGGTCGAACGTGGTCAGGATCAGCACCTTCGGCGGGTCCGGCTCCGAGCAGATGCGGCGGGTCGTCTCCACACCGTCCAGCTTCGGCATGCGGACGTCCATCAGGACGACGTCCACGGCCGTCGAGCGCAGCACCTGCAGGGCCTCGACGCCGTCCCCCGCCTCCGCGACGACCTCCATGTCCGGCTGTGCGGCGAGCACCATCCGGAACCCGGTGCGCAGCAGCACCTGGTCGTCGACGAGCATCACGCGGATCGTCATCGAAGCCTCTTCCGTGTCCGTCTTCAGGGGTGTTACAGGTGTCAACAAGGGGCGTGCGAAAACGTCAGTGCGCCGGTTTGAGCGGCAGCAGGGCACTGATGCGGAATCCTCCGCCCGGGCGCGGGCCCGCGTCCAGGGTTCCGCCGACCATGCCGACCCGCTCGCGCATCCCGATCAGGCCGTGGCCCTGTCCGTCGGCGCCGCCCTCCTCGTACAGCTCGTGCGGGGCGCCCTTGCCGTCGTCCTCGACGAGCAGACCGAGGCCGTCGTCGAAGTAGACCAGCCGCACGCTCGCGCCCGCGTTGGGCCCACCGTGCTTGCGGGTGTTGGTCAGCGCCTCCTGCACGATGCGGTACGCCGTCAGCTCGACGCCGCTGGGCAGCGGGCGCGGGGTGCCCTCGACCTTGAAGTCGACCGGCAGACCGGAGGTACGGCACTGCTCGATCAGCTCGTCGATCTGCTCGACGTCGGGCTGCGGAACGTACTCGCCGACCTCCTTGTGCTCACCGGTGCGCAGCACGCCCAGCAGGCGGCGCATCTCGGCGAGGGCCTGGCGACCCGTGGAGGAGATGGTCTCCAGCGCCTTCTTCGCCTGGTCGGGGGCGGCGTCGAGGACGTAGGCGGCGCCGTCGGCCTGCACCACCATCACCGACACGTTGTGCGCGACCACGTCGTGCAGCTCGCGCGCGATCCGGGCGCGTTCGGCCGCGACCGCGACCTTGGCCTGCGCCTCGCGCTCCTTCTCCAGCCGGGCGGCACGCTCCTCCAGCTGCGCGAAATACGCACGCCGCGTGCGGATCGAGTCGCCCAGCACCCAGGCCAGCGCGAACGGCACCGTCTGGAAGATCACCAGCGCCACATGGCCGAGGGCGCTGTTGTGTTCGGCCGGCCAGCGGAACTCCGCGAAGGTCGCGGCCGACAGCCCCACCGCCAGGGCGAGCCGGGAGGCCCAGCGGGCGCCCATCACGGCCACGGTGTAGACGATCACCAGCATCGCGAAGTCGGCCACCATCGTCGCCACGTCCAACGCGAGCTGCGCCACGCCGAGGGCGATCACCAGCAGCAGCATCTTCTCCGGCATGCGCCTGCGCAGCGCGATCGCCAGGCACAGCAGCAGCGCGATCGGAACGATCAGGGCCGGTGACACGGTGCCCCGGGTGTCCTGATGGCCGGCTCCACTCGCCAGGGAGACGCCGAACAGGAAGACGGCCCAGAAGGAGTCGACCCCGGTCGGGTGTCTGCGAAGGAAGTCATAGAGGCGCTGCACGTAACCCAGCGTAGGGAAGCGGGATGCGTGCAGGGGTCAACCGGAGGGGCGATCCGCATCCGTCGCGCGTACTCCGCAAGGTGGAGGTCGCGTTCCTCAGTGCGCTTAGCCTGGCCCGGTGACGGAAGAGACGACGGACCAGTGGCGCGGCTGGCGGGCGGCGACACGGGCGGCCCTGTACGGGCCCGGCGGCTTCTATCGCCGCCCCGAGGGCCCGGCCGGGCACTTCCGTACGTCCGTGCACGCGTCGCCGCTCTTCGCCGAAGCCGTGGCCCGGCTGCTGTGCCGCGTCGACGATGCCCTCGGCCGGCCCGGCCGTCTCGACTTCGTCGACATGGCGGCGGGGCGCGGCGAGCTGGTCACCGGCGTCCTGGCCGCGCTGCCCGCGGACGTGCTCCCACGCGTGCGTGCCTGCGCCGTCGAGCTCGCCGAACGTCCCTTGGGCCTCGACGACCAGGTCGAATGGCTCCCCGAGCCGCCTGGGGGCCTCACCGGGCTGCTCTTCGCCAACGAGTGGCTCGACAACGTTCCGCTGGACGTCGCCGAGGTGGACGAGGACGGCGTACCGCGCACGGTTCTGGTGCGGCGGGACGGCGCGGAGCGTCTCGGCGACCCGGTCGGCGGCGACGAGGCGGACTGGCTCGCGCGCTGGTGGCCGCTGCCTCCCGAGGAAGGCCTGCGGGCCGAGATCGGCCTGCCGCGCGACGAGGCGTGGGCGGGTGCGGTCGCGGCGCTCGACCGGGGGCTCGCGGTCGCCGTGGACTACGCGCACAGCCGGGAGACGCGCCCCCTGTTCGGCACCCTCACGGGCTTCCGCGCGGGACGGGAAACGGCACCCGTACCCGACGGGAAGCGCGACATCACGGCTCACGTGGCGTTGGACGCGTGCGCGGCGCGCTCCGCGGCGCTCGCCGAGCGGCAGGGGCGCGTTCTGCGGCAGCGCGACGCTCTGCGCGCCTTGGGCATCGTCGGCGCACGCCCCCCGCTCGCGCTCGCGTCCGCACAACCCGCCGCCTACGTCCGCGCCCTCGCGAGCGCCGGTGAAGCCGCGGAACTCACCGCGCCCGGCGGCCTCGGCGACTTCGGATGGCTGCTCCAGCCGGTCGGAACGGCGAACCCGCTGGACATCACGGACGCACCCGACGCGCGGGCGTGACCTACTTGTCGATGTCCCCGACCACGAAGAACAGCGACCCGAGGATCGCCACCATGTCCGCCACCAGCGTCCCCGGCAGCAGCTCCACGAGTGCCTGGATGTTGTTGTAGGACGCCGAGCGCAGCTTCAGCCGGTACGGCGTCTTCTCGCCCTTGCTGACGAGGTAGTAGCCGTTGATGCCGAGCGGGTTCTCGGTCCAGGCGTAGGTGTGGCCCTCAGGTGCCTTGAGGACCTTGGGGAGCCGCTGGTTGATCGGGCCGGGCGGCAACTCGGCCAGACGGTCGAGGCAGGCGTCGGCGAGGTCGAGGGCGTTGTGGGTCTGCTCCAGGAGCACCTCGAAGCGGGCGAGACAGTCGCCCTCCTGCCGGGTGACGACCTTCAGGACGTCCTGCAGCTCCGCGTAGGCGAGATAGGGCTCGTCGCGCCGCAGGTCGAAGTCGACGCCCGAGGCACGCGCGATCGGCCCGCTGACGCCGTACGCGTGCACGGTCCCGGGGGCCAGCGCGCCCACGTCCCGCGTGCGCCCCCGGAAGATCTCGTTGCCGAGGACCAGGTCGTCGAACCGGTCCATGCGCGAGCGCACCCCCGCGACGGCGGCACGCGCGCGTGCGGCCCAGCCGGCCGGCAGGTCCTCCTTGAGGCCGCCGACGCGGTTGAACATGTAGTGCATACGGCCGCCGGAGATCTCCTCCATGACGTTCTGGAGGACCTCCCGCTCCCGGAACGCGTAGAAGACCGGGGTGATGCCGCCGAGTTCCAGCGGATAGGAGCCGAGGAACATCAGGTGGTTGAGCACCCGGTTGAGCTCCGCGAGCAGCGTCCGCGTCCACACCGCGCGCGGGGGGACCTCCATGCCGAGCATGCGCTCGACGGCGAGGACGACTCCCAGCTCGTTCGAGAAGGCCGACAGCCAGTCGTGGCGGTTGGCGAGCATGATGATCTGGCGGTAGTCGCGCGCCTCGAAGAGCTTCTCCGCGCCGCGGTGCATGTACCCGATCACCGGCTCGGCGCGCATGATGCGCTCGCCGTCCAGCACCAGCTTCAGCCGCAGCACACCGTGCGTGGACGGGTGCTGCGGTCCGATGTTGAGCACCATGTCGGTGCTCTCCGCGGCGCCGCCGATACCGACCATGGTCTCCGTCGTAGGAGTCATGAACACAGTCTCTCCTACGTACGCTGGCCGTATGGAGACGGGGAGCCCGCGGGGCGCGGGCACAAGGGCGGACGAGGCGGGGGAGCCGGAGTGGACCGGGCTGCCGCCAGGGTTGCTGCGGATGCGGCGTCTGCTGCTGGTGGTGTGGCTGGGGCTGCTCGCCCTGGCGGTCGGTCTGCTGCTCGGCCTGCTCGCCGGGCCCGCCTGGGCTGCCTTCGCGCTGCTGCCGCTCGCGCTGATCGCCTGGGGCTGGGTGCTGCTGGGCCGCAACTGGCGCTCCTGGCGGTACGCCGAGCGCGCCGACGACCTGCTGATCAGCCGGGGCGTGCTGTGGCGCGAGGAGACCGTCGTGCCGTACGGCCGCATGCAGCTGGTGGAGGTGACCTCCGGGCCCGTCGAGCGGCACTTCGGGCTGGCCAGCGTGCAGTTGCACACCGCGGCCGCGGCGACCGACGCCACCATCCCGGGTCTCGACCCGGCCGAGGCGGAACGGCTGCGCGACCGGCTCACCGAGCTCGGCGAGGCCCGATCGGCGGGTCTGTGACGGCGCCGGGCGTCGATGACGCCATACCCGCGCGGGAACCCGTCACCGAGCGGCGGCTGCATCCCGTTACACCCCTCAGGCGAGCGTGGGCGCCGGTGGCGGTGCTCATCGGGTGGGCCGTGCACGACCCGGACCAGGCGCAGCGCCAGCTGACCCGCCTGACCACCACGACCCTGCTGATCGCGCTCGCCGTCCTCGTCCCGGCCGCCGCCCTGTACGGCTTCCTCAGCTGGTGGTTCACGCACTTCGCGGTGACGGACAGCGAACTGCGCGTCCGTACCGGCCTGTTGTTCCGGCGCAGCGCGCACATCCGGCTCGAGCGGATCCAGGCCGTCGACGTAACCCAGCCCCTCCTCGCGCGCGTGGCGGGCGTCGCCAAGCTGAAACTCGACGTCATAGGCACGGCCAAGAAGGACGAACTCGCCTTCCTCGGGGAGCGCGAGGCGCGTGCGCTGCGCGCGGAACTGCTCGCGCGCGCCGCCGGGTTCGCCCCCGAGACGGCGCACGAAGTCGGAGAGGCGCCGGCACGCGAGATCCTGCGCACGCCCCCGCTCCACCTCGCGCTCTCCCTCGTGCTGACGGGCGCCACCTGGGGCGCCCTCGGCGCCGCCCTCGTCGTACCGCCCCTGCTGTGGCTGGCCACTCACAGCGTGTGGACGGTCCTCGCCACCGCGCTCCCCCTGCTGGGCGCGGCCGGAGCGAGCAGTGTGGGCCGGTTCGTCAGCGAGTACGACTGGACGGTGGGCGAGTCTCCGGACGGACTGCGCATCGACCACGGCCTGCTCGACCGCACGCACGAGACGGTGCCGCCCGGGCGCGTGCAGACCGTGCGGATCGTCGAACCGCTGCTGTGGCGGCGGCTGGGCTGGGTGCGGGTGGAGCTGGACGTGGCCGGATCGTCCAACTCCGTTCTGGTGCCGGTCGCTCCGCGCGAGGTCGCCGAGTCCGTCGTCGCGCGCGTGCTGCCCGGGGTGACGGTGCCGGCGTCCGGCGTGCTGTCCCGCCCGCCTCGGCGGGCCGGCCGGTGCCTGCCGCTGTGGTGGCGCGGATACGGACTCGCCGTCACCGACGGGGTGTTCGCCGCCCGGCACGGGCTGCTGCGCCGCCGCCTGGCGCTCGTTCCGCACGCGAAGGTGCAGAGCGTCCGGCTGGTCCAGGGGCCCTGGAAGCGGCTGTGGGGGCTCGCCGACGTGCACGTGGACACGGGAGCCAACAAGACCGTCACGGCCCGGCTGAGGAACGCCCGGGAGGCGGCGGAGCTGCTCCGCGCTCAGGCGGAGCGGTCACGCACGGGCCGCCGGGACGCGCCGCCGGACCGCTGGATGGCACCGTAGGCGGTCCGGACGGCGTCGTGGGACGGTGCCCGGCCTCAGGAGACCGCGCTGCGCAGGCCCTGCAGGTTGATCCGCTCCGTCTCGTCGTGGGCGGTCAGGTCGATCACCTGACCGACACCCCGCGCGCCCTCGTCGGCCGGCTTGAACTGCGCCTCGGCCTCGGCCTTGTGCACGGCGAGCGCCTCCTCGCCGACCACGTCGGCCAGGTCCTCGTTCTGCACCGCGTCCAGGGCGGCGGGCGCCGACTCCTGCTTCGTACCGAAGAAGTCGAACCCGCCCTCGACCGCCGGGCGCCGCGCGGGCGTCGCCGGTACGACGGCCACCGCGGTCGGGGCCACGAAGTGTCCGGAGGGCTGCTGTACGGGCTGGGCGGAGCGGGCGGGCTCCGCCGGCGTGGTGGCGGCCGCGTGCTCATGCTCGTCGACCGCCTCGGGCTGCCCCTGCGCCTCGTCCTCCTGGGCCGCGGCCTCGGTGCCGTCGGCGGGGGCGGCGCCGGTCTCGGCGGATGCGGCAGGGGCGGAAGCCTCGGCCGCCGCGGTCCTCACCTTCGCGGGCTCGCCCTTCGGGGGGCCATCGCCCTTCGACGGGCCGTCGCCTTTGGGAGACCCGCCGCCCTTCGGGGACCCGTCGTCCTCGGGGGAGGCTTCATCCTGCGTGTCGGCCGCGTCCTGCGCGACAACCTCGTCCTGCGAGGCGACCTCGGCATCGGCATTGGCATCGGTCTCGACGTCGGTGTCGGTCTCGTCCACCGGATCGGCTTCGGCGTCGTCGGCGACGTCGTCCTGCTCGGGAGCGTCACCGTCGTCGAACTTCTTCAGCGCCTCCTTGGCCCGCAGGAACAGCTGGGAGCCCTCCGGCGAGAAGACCCCGGCGGTCCGCGCCTTCTCGTCCGTGCCGTCCTCGCCCTGAGCCGAGGCAGCCACAACCTCGGTGTCCTGAGCCGCCACGGGCGACAACGCGTCCGTATCGGGAGCCGCGGCCTCTATCTCGAGCAGACGGCGGCCCTCCAGGGCGCTCGCCCGCTCGGTCTCCGCGGTCGCGTACCGCCGCAGCAGCGCCGCGTGCTCGTTGCGCAGGCCCGCCAGCTCCGCGCGCTTGGCCCGCAGCCGCTGCTCCAGCTTGGCGCGCAGCTCGCGCGACTCCTCGAGGTCCGTCTCCAGCTCGGCGACCCGCTCCTCGTGCCGCCACTCGTCGCTCGCACGCGCGCGCGTGAGGTCGGCGACCTGCTTGCCGGCCTGTGCGTCCCAGCGGCGCATGACGGCCGCCCCTATCACGGCCGTGGCCGCGGCGAACGCGGCTATGACGCGGAGCACGGCGGGCTCCGAGAACACCCAGGGACCGAAGGCGCAGACAAGGGAGACGCCTGCGATAGCCGACGGAGGCAGCAGCCTGTGCAAAGGCGGGGAATGGCGGTGACGTCCACGTGGCATGGCCAGAAACTTACCGCGCGTAGGCGAGCGTTGGCGCCCCGCCCCGTAAAAACACAGCCATAACGAAACGTTCACAGCGCATCAGTAATTGCGGTTCCTCGAATTCGCAAGATCGTTTTCTGTGGGAACCCTGGTCACCGCTCGCTCAGCCGCCCGCTGATCCACTGCAGCGTCGCCGGAATCTCCCGCCGCCAGGTGTTGAAGTTGTGCCCCCCGCTGTCGAGGATGATCGAGGAGATCCGAGTCAGCTTCGTGGCCTGAACTCGATCTATGAACTTCAGCGTCGACTTGTAGTTGGATTCCCCGACCCGGCTGCTGGTGACGAGCAGTGAGGTGTCCGGGGCGGGCAGGTGCCTGAGGCACCACCACAGGTCGGCACGGTTGCGCAGGCCTTTGTCGCCGTGGAAGAGATCGCCCGTGGTCGGGTCGACCGGCGCCTTGTAGTACGGCGAAAGGCCCGCGCCCGCCGCATAGGAGCCGGGGTGGTGCATGGCGAGTTTCAGTGCGCAGTAGCCGCCCGTGGAGTCGCCGATGATGCCCCAGCTCGCGGGCTTCCTGCCCACCCTGTAGTGCGCGAGCAGGGCGTCCGGCAGGTCCTTGGCGAAGAACGTCTCCGTCTGCGGGCCGCCCGGGACGTCCACGCACTCGGTGTCCCGCGGCGGTGCGACGGTGGGCCGCAGCATCACCAGGATCATCGGCTGCATACGGCCGTCCTTGGCGAGCTCCTGTGCCGTGCGCGGGTAGTGCAGCTTGTCCACGAGCGCCTGGGCGGTGCCCGGATATCCGGTCAGGACGACGGCCGCGGGGAACGTACGCGCGCGATAACGGGGCTGGAAGTACTCCGGCGGCAGATAGACGTACGCGGGCGTGGCGATGTGCGTCCTGCGGCCCACGATGTCGACCTTCTGGATCTGTCCGCCGGTCTGCGGCCGGGCGCCGCCCGCGCCACGCACGCGTGCCGTGTCGAGCACCTCCAGGGGGCCGCCGGAGCCGCCGGGCGCGGTGTGGTTGACGACCACGCCCTGTTCCTTCTCCTGGCCGAACAGGTCCGCCCAGCTCGCGTAGAACCCGAAGGCCTGGTTGGCGGCGAGGCCCACCGACGCGAAGAGGACCAGCTGGGTACCGAACAGCAGGCCCACGCGGCCGCTGACGGCCCGCCAGTTCCGCCGCGCCAGCCGCGGCCACAGCCACACCGTGCCGACGAACAGCAGTACGGCGAACACGACCGCGAGCGCCAGCACCTTGTTGCTCGTAAGACCCATGACCTATCTTCCTGCCTGCGGGTTTCCCCCGGAGAACCGCCCCTTCGCGAGGGCTTGTCCGGGACTTTCCCCGTCCTTTGGACCGGCTTTGAGGGGAGGAAGGAACCTCTCCCCCCGAGACACCGTCATAGAGGGCGCAATGTCGCCGGATGCCCAGAACGGCACCGGGTCCAAGGTCTCTCGCAGAACTACGGGATGCGATGTCTGTCAGGACAGATGAGGAAATGTCGGGTGGGGTTCCCTCCGGCGCACGCAACACGCGGCGCGTACTGCGAGGTCCGCGCCCCGAGGCCGTACCGGTGCTCGTCGCCAGGGCGTGCGCTCTGGTGGGCGTTCTGGACATCGCGGCGGGCGTCTTCCCGCGCTTCCGGCACAGCCGTATGCACAGCATCGCCGAGGTGCTGCCCGGGTCGTTCGGTCCCTTCGCGGCGGCCCTCTCCCTGAGCGCGGGCATCCTCCTGCTGCTGCTCGCGCACGGACTCCGGCGCGGCAAGCGGCGTGCGTGGCGCGCGGCGGTGGCGCTGCTGCCGGCGGGCGCCGTGGCGCAGTTCACGTACCGCCACTCCCTGATCGGGGTGGTCATCTCGGCGGCGCTGCTCGCGCCGCTGCTGCGCCACCGCGACCAGTTCGCCGCGCTGCCCGACCCGCGCAGCAGGTGGCGCGCGCTCGCCAACTTCGTCCTCATGAGCGCCGGTTCCCTCGCCCTCGGCCTGGTCATCGTCAGCGTCCACCCCAACCGCATGGTCGGCGACCCGAGCCTGGCCGACCGCATCACCCACGTGCTGTACGGCCTGTTCGGCTTCGAGGGCCCGGTCGACTACCAGGGCAACACCTCCTGGACGGTGGGCTTCTCCCTCGGCGCCCTCGGACTGCTCACCGCGGTCACGACCATTTACCTGGCTTTCCGGCCGGAGCACCCGGCGGCGCGCCTGACGGAGGAGGACGAGGTACGCCTGCGGGCGCTGCTGGACAAGCACGGCCGCCGCGACTCCCTCGGCCACTTCGCGCTGCGGCGCGACAAGGCCGTGGTCTTCTCACCCAGCGGCAAGGCGGCGGTGACCTACCGCGTCGTGTCCGGCGTGATGCTCGCCAGCGGCGACCCCATCGGCGACGTCGAGGCCTGGCCGGGCGCCATCGAGCGCTTCATGGACGAGGCGCGCGCGCACTCCTGGACCCCGGCCGTCATGGGCTGCTCGGAGACGGGAGGCGAGGTGTGGACCCGCGAGACCGGACTGGACGCCCTGGAACTGGGCGACGAGGCGGTGGTGGACGTTGCGGATTTCTCCCTCGCCGGCCGCGCGATGCGCAACGTGCGGCAGATGGTCAAGCGCATCGAGCGCGCCGGTTACGAGACCCGGGTACGACGTGTCCGTGACCTCGGCGAGGCGGAGCTGGAGCGGATCCGGCAGGCCGCCGAGGACTGGCGCGGCACGGACACCGAGCGCGGCTTCTCCATGGCCCTGGGCCGGATAGGCGACGCCTCCGACGGCGACTGCCTGATCGCCACCGCCCACAAGGCCGACGAGCAGCCCGGCCCCTACGGCGACCTGAAGGCGATCCTGCACTTCGTGCCCTGGGGCACGGACGGCGCCTCCCTGGACCTCATGCGCCGCGACCGCTCGGCCGACCCCGGCATGAACGAACTGCTCATCGTCGCCGCCCTCCAGGCGGCCCCGAAGTTCGACATCACGCGTGTCTCGCTGAACTTCGCGATGTTCCGCTCCGCCCTCGCGCGGGGCGAGAAGATCGGCGCGGGCCCTGTGCTGCGCGCCTGGCGCGGACTGCTGGTGTTCCTCTCCCGCTGGTTCCAGATCGAGTCCCTGTACAAGTTCAACGCCAAGTTCCAGCCCCGCTGGGAGCCGCGTTTCGTCGTCTACCGGGCCTCCGCGGACCTGCCGCGCATCGGTCTCGCCGCGATGCAGGCCGAGGGCTTCGTCAACCTGGCCCTGCCGCTGCCGCGCTTCCTGCGCCGCCGTCAGAAGCCGGCACGCGTGTGTGCCCACAGCGTGTCCGAGAGGGACGCCCGCGCCCGAGTCGCGTGACGTCCCGGTTCACGTACGCGATGCGGCCCGGCCGGAGAGCCGCCCCGTCCCCCGGGGCCTCCGGCCGGGCCGCGGCGTCTTCGGGCCCGTTGTGGGGCCTACGCTGAACGTATGAGCAATGAGAGCGGACGCGGGCGCGTCGCGGGCCTTCCGCAGTGGGACCGCTGCGCGGTCATGGGAGTCGTGAACGTCACGCCCGATTCCTTCTCCGACGGCGGCCGCTTCTTCGACACCACGGCGGCCGTCAAGCACGGCCTGGAGCTGGTCGCCGAGGGCGCGGACCTGGTCGACGTCGGCGGCGAGTCCACCCGCCCCGGCGCCACCCGCGTCGACGCCGCCGAGGAACTCAGGCGCGTCGTCCCCGTCGTCCGCGGCCTCGCCTCCGAAGGCGTCACGGTCTCCGTCGACACCATGCGCGCGTCCGTCGCCGAGCAGGCCCTCGCCGCCGGCGCGGCCCTCGTCAACGACGTCAGCGGCGGCCTCGCCGACCCCGCGATGATCCCCGTCGTCGCCTCCTCGGGCGCCCCCTTCGTCGTCATGCACTGGCGCGGCTTCCTGGAGGGCGGCAACGTCAGGGGGGTGTACGACGACGTCGTCGCCGAGGTCGTCGACGAACTCCGCGCGCGCGTGGACACCGTCCTCGCCGGCGGCATCGCCCCCGACCGGATCGTCGTCGACCCCGGTCTCGGCTTCTCCAAGGACGCCGAGCACGACCTCGTCCTGCTGGCCCACCTCGACCGTCTGCTCGGTCTCGGCCGCCCCCTGCTGGTCGCCGCCTCCCGCAAGCGGTTCCTGGGGCGCGTGCTCGCCGGCCCGGAGAGCGCGCCCCCGCCCGCACGCGAGCGCGACGCCGCCACGGCCGCCGTCTCCGCGCTCGCCGCGCAGGCCGGCGCGTGGGCGGTCCGCGTGCACGAGGTCCGCGCGACAGCGGACGCGGTACGGGTCGCGCGCGCCGTGGAAGAAGCGCGCGCGGCCGGAAGCGCGCCGGGCTCCGACACCACACGCGGGGCGCGCGATCCGGAACGCGCGCACGGCTCCCACGGCTCCCACGGCTCAGAAGGAGCCCGGTGAGCGCCCCCCACACCGATGTCGAGCAGGTGGAGGCGGCCAACACCGCGTTCTACGAGGCCCTGGAGCGCGGTGACTTCGAGGAGGTGTCCTCGCTCTGGCTGACCCCCGCCGACCTGGGCGTCGACGAGGAGTACCACGACCCGGCGGACACCGGTGTGGTCTCCTGCGTGCACCCGGGCTGGCCCGTGCTGACCGGTCGCGGCGAGGTCCTGAGGTCGTACGCGCTGATCATGGCGAGCACCGACTACATCCAGTTCTTCCTGACCGACGTGCACGTCTCGGTCACCGGCGACACGGCCCTGGTCACCTGCACCGAGAACATCCTCAGCGGCGGCCCGGCCCCCAAGGGCGACGAGGAGCTGGGACCTCTGGTGGGCCAGCTGGTGGTCGCGACCAATGTGTTCCGCCGCACTCCCGACGGCTGGAAGCTGTGGTCCCACCACGCCTCCCCCGTTCTGGCCGAAAACGACGAGGCCGAGGACGAGGACACCCCGTCCTGACGGGGTAGTCGCCCGGTTAGGACATCCACGGGCCGAGACCGTCCGCCGACACCCGCAACACCCACCGGGAGCAAGAAGTGGTTGGAATCACGACGGCCTGGGTAGGGGCGGCTACCAACCCGTGAGCCACCGGGTTCCCCAGGGGAAACAGCCGATGAAACCTCCTGGCCCCGGCTCGGGCCCGCGGCCCCGTGGCCCGGCCCTGTCAGTGCCCGCAGGTAGATTCGTTCGAGGCCGGTGTGCCGCCCGCACACGGCACCGACCGGCCGTCACCGACGATTGCAGGAGTGATTCGCGTGGATCGTGTCGCGCTGCGCGGCCTGAAGGCCCGCGGGCACCACGGTGTGTTCCCCAAGGAACGCGAGGAGGGCCAGACCTTCCTGGTGGACCTCGTCCTGGGCCTGGACACCCGGCCGGCCGCGGCGGACGACGACCTGGCGAAGACCGTGCACTACGGCATCGTGGCGGAGGAGGTCGTGGCCGTCGTCGAGGGCGAACCCGTCAACCTCATCGAGACGCTCGCCGAGCGCATCGCCCAGGCATGTCTGAAGCACGACGGGGTCCAGGAGGTCGAGGTCTGCGTCCACAAGCCGGACGCGCCGATCACCGTCCCCTTCGACGACGTGACCGTCACCATCACCCGGAGCCGAGTATGACCGCGTTCTTCACCGAGGGGCACAGCGACCCGACCGTACAGCCGGTGCCCGCCTCCGTCGTGCAGCAGGTGGACGCCGCCGACACGACGCTGCACAACCCCCAACGCGCAGTGATCTCCCTCGGCTCCAACCTCGGCAACCGCCTGGAGACCCTCCAGGGCGCCATCGACGCCCTGGAGGACACCCCGGGCGTCCGGATCAAGGCCGTGTCGCCGGTGTACGAGACGGAGCCGTGGGGCGTCGAGCCCGGCAGCCAGCCCTCGTACTTCAACGCCGTGGTCGTGCTGAAGACCACCCTGCCGCCGTCCTCGCTCCTGGAGCGGGCGCACGCGGTCGAGGAGGCCTTCCACCGGGTCCGGGACGAGCGCTGGGGCGCCCGCACCCTGGACGTCGACATCGTCGCGTACGCCGACGTCGTCGACGCCGACCCGCGTCTCACCCTCCCCCACCCGCGCGCCCACGAGCGCGCCTTCGTCCTCGCTCCCTGGCACGATCTGGAGCCCGAGGCGCAGCTGCCCGGCCGCGGCGCCGTCGCCGATCTCCTCGCCGCCGTCACCCGCGATGGCGTGACGCCCCGCAAGGACCTGGAACTCCACCTGCCCGAGTAGTCGTTAAGGTCAGGGCGAGGCCGGGACGACCACAGGCCGCGGGACGATCCCGGGATCCGGGGGAGCTGAAGGGACACCGTGAGAGAGCTGCGCATCAGGGTGCTGGTCGGAGTGTTCGTCGTGGCCGCCATCCTGTCCTGGGCGGGCGCCCGCCTGTGGAACTCGATCGGGACCCTGCCGAGCGTCCCCCTGGCGGCGCCGATCGTCCTGGCCCTGATCGCGGTGGTCCTGACGGCCACGGCGCTCTCGATCCGCGCCCGTCTCAAGGCCCAGCGCGAGCGCCGCCCCGAGGCCAAGGGCGTGGACCCGCTGATGGCGGCCCGTGCGGTCGTCTTCGGCCAGGCCAGCGCCCTGGTGGCCGCCCTGGTCGCCGGGATGTACGGCGGCACTGGCGTCTTCCTGCTGGAACTCCTCGACATCCTGGCCCGCCGCGATCAGGCCATCTACGCCGGCTTCTCGGTCGTTGCGGGCATCGCGGTCATAGTGGCGGCCATCTTCCTCGAGCGGGTCTGCAAGCTCCCGGAGGACGACGAGCACAACAACGGGGCGGCCTCAGCGGCGTAGGGCCGTCAGCGCGCCATGATGAGGCTCATCGCCTCGTTGCGGGTGGCGGAGTCGCGCAGCTGGCCACGGACCGCCGACGTTATGGTCTTCGCCCCCGGCTTGCGGACACCGCGCATCGACATGCACATGTGCTCGCACTCGACGACGACGATCACGCCACGCGGCTCCAGTATCTCCATCAGGGAGTCGGCGATCTGCGTGGTGAGTCGTTCCTGTACCTGCGGACGGCGGGCGTAGACGTCCACCAGCCGGGCCAGCTTCGAAAGGCCCGTGATCTTGCCGTCGGCGGACGGGATGTAGCCGACGTGGGCGACCCCGACGAAGGGCACCAGATGGTGCTCGCACGAGCTGAGCACCTCGATGTCCTTCACCAGCACCATCTCGTCGTGGCCCAGGTCGAACGTCGTCGTCAGCACGTCCTCGGGCTTCTGCCACAGGCCCGCGAAAATCTCCTTGTACGCCCGCGCCACCCGCGCCGGCGTCTCCTTCAGGCCCTCCCGGTCAGGGTCCTCGCCGACCGCGATCAGCAGTTCGCGGATGGCGTTCTCGGCACGCTTCTCGTCGAACTCGCCGATCTCGCCCTCGCTGTCCAGCGTCACAGGGTCGGTCATCTCGTGCCTCGTTCCTCTGGTGTCACCCGCGCGCAGCCATAAACGCCGCGCCCCCCAGGCTAGAACCTGGGGGGCGCGTGCATCCATTCCGGTCTCGGTGGCCGGAAGTGACGTCAGCTCTCGGGACGGTCCTCCGAAGCCGGCTCGACCACCGGAGCGTGCTCCGCCGCTGTCGACTTGGCGGTGGAGATCGCCGGGGTCGCGCCATTGGCGCCGTTCGTCAGGGCGAGCTCCTTCGGGGAGAGCACCGGCGGACGGGTGGACGGCGTGCGGCGGGAGGAGCCGGTCCAGGCCGGACGCGGCGGGCGCTTGACGATGGGAGCGAAGATCTCGGCGATCTGCTCCTTGCCCAGCGTCTCCTTCTCCAGCAGCTGCAGGACGAGGTTGTCGAGGACGTCGCGGTTCTCGACCAGGATCTCCCAGGCCTCGTTGTGCGCGTTCTCGATGAGCTTCTTGACTTCCTCGTCCACCAGCGCGGCGACCTCTTCCGAGTAGTCGCGCTGGTGAGCCATCTCACGTCCGAGGAACGGCTCGGTGTTGTCGCCGCCGAACTTGATGGCGCCCAGACGCTCGGTCATGCCGTACTGGGTGACCATCGCGCGGGCCGTGGCGGTGGCCTTCTCGATGTCGTTCGCCGCGCCCGTGGTCGGGTCGTGGAAGACCAGTTCCTCGGCCGCGCGACCGCCCAGCATGTAGGCGAGCTGGTCGAGCATCTCGTTGCGGGTGGTCGAGTACTTGTCCTCGTCCGGCAGGACCATCGTGTAGCCCAGAGCACGTCCTCGGGAGAGGATCGTGATCTTGTGGACCGGGTCGGAGTTCGGGGAGGCCGCCGCGACAAGGGCGTGTCCGCCCTCGTGGTACGCGGTGATCTTCTTCTCCTTGTCCGACATGATCCGGGTCCGCTTCTGCGGGCCCGCCACCACGCGGTCGATCGCCTCGTCCAGCATGGAGTTGTCGATCAGCTTCCGGTCGCTGCGGGCCGTGAGCAGGGCGGCCTCGTTGAGGACGTTGCTCAGGTCGGCGCCGGTGAAGCCCGGCGTCCGGCGGGCGACGGCCGCGAGGTCGACGTCCGGGGCGACCGGCTTGCCCTTCTGGTGGACCTTGAGGATCTCCAGGCGGCCCTGCAGGTCCGGCGGGTCGACCGCGATCTGGCGGTCGAAGCGGCCGGGCCGCAGAAGAGCCGGGTCGAGGATGTCCGGACGGTTGGTGGCTGCGATGAGAATCACACCACCCTTGACGTCGAAACCGTCCATCTCGACGAGCAGCTGGTTCAGCGTCTGCTCGCGCTCGTCGTGACCACCGCCGAGGCCGGCGCCGCGGTGACGGCCGACCGCGTCGATCTCGTCGACGAAGACGATCGCCGGGGCGTTCGCCTTGGCCTGCTCGAACAGGTCACGGACCCGGGAGGCACCGACACCGACGAACATCTCGACGAAGTCGGAACCGGAGATCGAGTAGAAGGGAACCCCCGCCTCACCGGCGACCGCTCGCGCGAGCAGCGTCTTGCCGGTACCGGGGCGGCCGTAGAGCAGCACACCCTTGGGGATCTTGGCGCCGACGGCCTGGAACTTTGCCGGTTCCTGCAGGAACTCCTTGATCTCGTGGAGTTCCTCGACGGCCTCGTCGCAGCCCGCGACGTCGGAGAACGTCGTCTTCGGGGTGTCCTTGGTGATCAGCTTGGCCTTGGACTTCCCGAAGTTCATCACTCGGGAGCCGCCGCCCTGCATCTGGTTCATCAGGAACAGGAAGACGACCACGATCAGGACGAAGGGGAGCAGGGAGAGCAGAATGCCGAGGAACGGGTTCTGCTTGGACGGCGACACGGTGTAGCCGTCCGGGATCTGCTTGTCCTGGTACTTGGTCTGCAGCTTGTCGGCGAGGGCCACACCCTGGTCGCCGATGTAGCTGGCCTGGATCTTCGAGCTGCCCTCGACCTTGAAACCGTCCTTGAGCTGGGCCTTGACGGTCTGCTCGTCACCGGTGGTGAGCTTGACGCTCTCCACCTTGTTGTCGTTGATCGCCGCCACGACCTGGCCGGTGTCCACCGTCTTGTAGCCGCCGGACGAGCCGACGACTTGCATCAACACGACCACGGCAAGGACGGCCAGCACGATCCACATGACCGGCCCACGGAAGTATCGCTTCACGTCCATCCATACGGAGCGGTGTCGCCCCGTCCCTCCTGCCATAGTGAGTTTGATAAGACAGTTCTTCTGACGGTACCCCAGCATTGTTGCCCGAAGCCGCACTCAGCGGCTCGGACGGCTGGCATTCCCGCCTCTGCATGCTCCAACGGCGCGAAACCCGCCGGGGTTCCCGATCGTCCTACAAAGACGGCTCGCTTGGCCCCAAGGCCGGCTCAGCCGCCGTAGACGTGGGGGGCGAGCGTACCGACGAACGGAAGATTCCGGTACTTCTCCGCGTAGTCCAGACCGTAACCGACGACGAACTCGTTCGGGATGTCGAAGCCGACCCACTCGACGTCGATGGCGACCTTCGCGGCGTCCGGCTTGCGCAGCAGGGTGCAGATCTTCAGCGACTCCGGCTCACGCGAGCCGAGGTTGTTGATCAGCCACGACAGGGTCAGTCCGGAGTCGATGATGTCCTCGACGATCAGGACGTGCCGGCCCTTGATGTCGGTGTCGAGGTCCTTCAGGATCCGCACCACGCCGGAGGACTGGGTGCCCGCGCCGTACGAGGACACGGCCATCCAGTCCATGGTGACGGGGGTGGACAGCGCCCGGGCCAGGTCGGCCATGACCATCACCGCGCCCTTGAGGACGCCGACGATGAGCAGGTCCTTGCCCGCGTACTCCGCGTCGATCTTCGCGGCCAGCTCGACGAGCTTCGCGTCGATCTCTTCCTTGGTGATGAGCACCTGCTTGAGGTCGGCACCCATGTCTTTCGCGTCCACCCGCATCACTTTCGGTCGTCCCACCGGCTGCCCGGCCCCGGAAGCGGGGCCGGATCCCGCACACATCGGGATGAGGTTCAGCCTTGCCGAATCACCAGTCTGCCACCCTGGCGCTGGGCGACGACCTTGCCCGGGAGATTGATGGCTCCCTGGCCGCGCCAGCCGGTGATCAGCCGGTCGACTTCCTCGATGTGGCGGGCGAACAGCGAGCCGGCCGGGGCGCCGGCCTCGATGGCCGCCTGGCGCAGGATGCGGCGGCGCACGGCGGGCGGCAGGGCGTAGAGCTTGGCGCACTCCAGCAGGCCCGCGCTGTCCCGCACGGCGGCCTCGGCCTGGCGGGCCCAGGCGTCGAGGGCGTCGGCGTCGTCGCGGGAGAGCTGCGCGGTACGGGCGAGGGCCTCGACGACGCCTTTGCCGAGCGCCTTCTCCAGGGCGGGCAGGCCCTCGTGGCGCAGCCGCGAGCGGGTGTAGGCGGGGTCGGCGTTGTGCGGGTCGTCCCAGACGGGCAGCGACTGGACCATGCAGGCCTTGCGGGCGGTCTGCCGGTCGAGTTCGAGGAAGGGGCGGCGGTAACGGCCGTCGGCCCCCGAGACCGCGGCCATTCCGGACAGGGAGCGGATGCCGGAGCCGCGGGCGAGGCCGAGCAGAACGGTCTCGGCCTGGTCGTCGCGGGTGTGGCCGAGCAGGATCGCGGTGGCGCCGTGGCGGGCGGCGGCCGCGTCGAGGGCGGCGTACCGGGCGTCGCGGGCGGCGGCTTCCGGGCCGCCTTCGCGGCCGACGGTCACGGCGACGGACTCGACCGGGTCCAGGCCCAACTCGCTTAGCCGCAGGGCGACTTCCTCGGCGCGCAGATCGGAGCCGGGCTGCAGTCCGTGGTCGACGGTGACGCCGCCGCAGCGGATGCCGAGCTTGGGGGCCTCGAAGGCGAGGGCGGAGGCGAGCGCCATGGAGTCGGCGCCGCCGGAGCACGCCACGAGCACGAGCGGCGCGGGCGGGGGCTCGTGTGCGGTCCGCCCGGCGGTGGGCTGGTCGTCGTTGAGGATGTCGTGAAGGACGCGGCGGACCGCCAGGCGTATCGCCGCGACCGCAGGATGGGGACCCATGTCCGGTTCCCTTCATGAAGTTTTCGGGGGGTGAGCCCGAGGTTCGGTCACTCAGAGTGTGTCGATGGTGACAGAACCGGGCCGTTCCCCGAGCATTGCACGCCTACCCATGGCTCACGGTCCCTCGGACGGGTGATTGAAGGGGCGTTCGCCTGCCGTCGGCCGGATTCGGTTCACGACGTCCCTGCGGCGTTCACGACTCGCTCTTGCGGTGCACCCGCGCGACCCAGTCCGCCGGTTTGGCGATCTCCGACTTGGTCGGCAGGGTGTTCGGGGACGTCCACACCCGGTTGAAGCCGTCCATGCCGACCTGGTCGACGACGGCCCGCACGAACCGCTCGCCGTCCCGGTACTGCCTGAGTTTGGCGTCCAGGCCGAGCAGCTTGCGCAGTGCCATGTCCAGCCGGGAGGCGCCCTTCGCGCGGCGCTGCTGGAACTTCTCGCGGATCTCGGCCACGCTCGGCACGACGTCGGGGCCCACTCCGTCCATCACGAAGTCGGCGTGACCCTCGAGGAGGGACATCACTGCGGTGAGACGGCCGAGGATCTCGCGCTGGGCCGGGGTCTGCACGATCTCCACGAAGGAGCGCCCCCCGTCGTCCTCCTCCGCCTCGGGGCGCCCGCCCGCGAGGGACTGGGCGGCCTCCCGGATGCGCTCCAGGACGGTCATCGGGTCGACGTCGGTCTCCCCCAGGAAAGACTGGATTTCGCCCTCGAGGTGGTCGCGCAGCCAGGGCACCGCGCTGAACTGCGTGCGGTGCGTCTCCTCGTGCAGACAGACCCAGAGGCGGAAGTCGTGGGGCTGGACGTCGAGTTCGCGCTCCACGTGCACGATGTTGGGCGCGACGAGGAGCAGCCGGCCGCCGCCGTTCTCGCCGGCCGGCAGCTCGCGGGTGGCGGGGGCGAAGGTCTCGTACTGACCTAGCACGCGGGAGGCCAGGAACGACAGCAGCATGCCCAGTTCGACGCCGGTGACCTTGCCGCCGACCGCGCCGAGGACCGCGCCGCCGGGGCTGCTGCCGCGCCGCTCCTGCATCTTCTCGAGCAGCGGTTTGAGGATCTCCCGGAAGCCGGCGACGTTGGCCCGGACCCAGCCGGGCCGGTCGACGACCAGGATCGGGGTGTCGTGGGTCTCCTCCGTGCCCATCCGGGTGAAGCCGCGGACGTGTTCCTCGGAGGCCTTGGCATGCCGGCGCAGTTCCGCGACGACCGCTCGGGCCTCGTCGCGGCTCACGTCGGGGCCCGGCCGCACGAGCCGGGTCGCGGTCGCGACCGCGAGATTCCAGTCGACCATCTCGGCACCACCGATGCTCGTCATGTGTCAACCGTACGTGAGCGTTCCCGCTGGGGGCAGGGCGCGGCGGCCCGCGGCACCGGGTCCGGCGCCGGAGGGGTCAGCGGCAGCCGCAGGCGGCCAGGGCCGTCGCCGTGCGGTCCAGCGCCGACTGGGCCGCATCCTTGCTTGCCGTGTCGGACGCCAGGAAGGCGAAGGCGAGCAGCCGACCGTCCTGGTCGACCACGGTGCCGGCCAGGGTGTTCACGCCGGTCAGGGTGCCGGTCTTGGCTCGTACGACTCCTGCCGCGCCGTTGGTGTAGCGGCTGGTCAGGGTGCCGGTGAAGCCCGCCACCGGAAGGCCGGTGAGGACGGGACGGAGTTCGGGGTGGTCCGGGGCTCCGGCCTTGACCAGGAGGGCCGTCAGAAGGCCGGCCGTCAGTCTGTCGGCCCGGTTCAGGCCGCTGCCGTCATGGAACTGAGCGCCTTTCACGGGAAGTTGGAGTGTCCTCAGCTGGGCGGCGATCGCCGCCGCGCCGCCGTCGAAGCTTGCCGGCTTCCCCGTCGCCACCGCCGTCTGGCGGGCCAGCGCCTCCGCGATGTCGTTGTCGGAGTTGGTCAGCATGCGCTCGACCAGGTCGGCGAGCGGGGGTGAGGAGACGGAGGCCAGTGTCCTGGCGCGGGCCGTCGCCCTGGACGGGCCCGGGGGCGTCGTCCGGATGCCGTCCGCGGCCAGGAAGCCCGCGAACTTCGCCGTCGCGTCGGCGGCCGGGTCCGCCACCCGGATCGCGGTTCCGCTGGTGGAGTCGTCCGTGCGCCCCTCGTCGGCCATCAGGGCGCTGACCGGCGCGAGGTTGTCGTTGTCGGCGCCGATGGGGTGCACCGCGGGACCGGTGTAGAGGGTGGTGTCGTAGGAGAGCGTGACGCGGTCGATGCCGCGCTTCTTCAGGGCCGTCGCCGTCCTGTCGGCCAGGTCGCGCAGGCTCGCCCAGCCGTCGGTGTCCTTGCGGGCCGTCAGCGTCGGGTCGCCGCCGCCGACGAGGACGAGTTCCTTGGTGTCCGCTTCCAGGGCGGTGCGCGTGGTGAGGCGGTGGTCTGCGCCCATCGCCGACAGCGCGGCGACAGCGGTGGCGATCTTCGTCGTGGAGGCGGGCGTGAGGGGGTCGTCCACGTCGCTGCCGTAGAGGCGCTTGCCGGTGCTGACGTCGACGACCGCGGCGGCGCGGTGGGCGCCGAGGGCCACGGCGCCGAGGAGCGGCCGGAGGACGTCGGTGAGCGCCGGTCCGACCGGCGCGGACCTCACCGTGTTCGCGGAGCCGCCGAGGCCGACGAGGACCGAGGCGGCGCTCGGCGCGGGCTCGGGTGCCCTGGCCTTGTCGGACGTATCGGATGTACGGCCGTGATCTGCGCCACCCGCGCGTTCCAGGGCAACCGCCCGGTCCGCCTCGGCCGTACGCTGACCGGTGGAGTCCCAGGGGCCGGCGGCGGTCACCACGGTGACGGCCAGCGCCACTCCGGCGGTGGCGGCACCCGCGGTGTACTGCCAGGTCCCGGTGGTCTTCGGCCTCGCCGACAGCACCCGCGCGAGCCGCGGTCGCGCGGCCGCCGCGGCTCGTTCGAGGCGGGGACGCGCGGCGTTCGCGGCTCGTTCGAGCTGCGGGCGTACGGTCCCGGCGGCCCGTGCCAGACGCGGTCGTACGGCGTTCGCGGCCCGCACCACGTGCGGTCTCGCGGCTCGCCAAGGCCTCAGTTCAGGCACGACCACCAGCCCCTTTCGCGATCACACACGTGCGTGAGGGACACTTAACCACCAGAACTATGTGTTGATCATGGAGGAGCCACCGGTGGAGTTCGACGTCACGATCGAGATCCCGAAGGGTTCGCGGAACAAGTACGAGGTGGACCACGAGACCGGTCGGATCCGCCTGGACCGTCGACTCTTCACCTCGACCGCCTACCCGACCGACTACGGCTTCGTCGAGAACACCCTCGGCGAGGACGGCGACCCGCTGGACGCGCTGGTCATCCTGGACGAGCCGACCTTCCCGGGCTGTCTGATCCGCTGCCGCGCGATCGGCATGTTCCGCATGACGGACGAGGCGGGCGGTGACGACAAGCTGCTGTGCGTCCCTTCCACGGACCCGCGCGTGGAGCACCTGCGTGACATCCACCACGTCTCCGAGTTCGACCGTCTGGAGATCCAGCACTTCTTCGAGGTCTACAAGGACCTGGAGCCCGGCAAGTCCGTCGAGGGCGCCAACTGGGTCGGCCGCACGGACGCCGAGGCCGAGATCGAGCGCTCCTACAAGCGGTTCAAGGAGCAGGGCGGCCACTGAGCCCCGGACTCCTGTGAAGGGGCCGTACGCATGCGCGTGCGGCCCCTTCGTGTGCCTGTGCGCATACTGAGGGTGGCAGGAGGTGTCGTACAGGGAGCGTTGCGCAGGTGACGGAAGCGGAGTACCGCAAACCGCAGTCGGACGAGGCGAGGGGCACGTTCGATCCCGAGATCACATCGGAGTTCGCCCTTCCGGCCGGGCTCGCAGCCCCCAGAGCGGTCGCCGAGCCGGAGACCACGTCGGAGTTCGCCGTCCCGGACGGGCTGGACGTGCCGCAGCCGTCGAACGCCGAGTCCGAGGGCTCCGCGTTCAGCGCGCCGAGCACCTACAGCAGCAAGCAGGCGCCGGCCGCGTTCACCCCGGCGACCGGCATCCCCGTGGTCAGCCTCACCAAGGACGTGCCCTGGCAGGACCGCATGCGCACCATGCTGCGGATGCCGGTGGCCGAGCGGCCCGCGCCGGAGCCCGGTCCGAAGGCGGAGGAGGGCGGTCCCGCCGTCCCGCGCGTGCTCGACCTGACGCTGCGCATCGGGGAGCTGCTGCTGGCCGGCGGTGAGGGCGCGGAGGACGTGGAGGCCGCGATGTTCGCGGTGTGCCGGTCCTACGGCCTGGACCGCTGCGAGCCGAACGTCACCTTCACGCTGCTGTCGATCTCCTATCAGCCCTCGCTGGTGGAGGACCCGGTGACGGCCTCGCGGACGGTGCGGCGGCGGGCGACGGACTACACGCGGCTGGCGGCCGTCTTCCGGCTCGTGGACGACCTCAGCGACCCGGAGACCAGCATCTCCCTGGAGGAGGCCTACCGGCGGCTCGCGGAGATACGGCGCAACCGGCACCCGTATCCGACCTGGGTGCTGACCGGGGCGAGCGGACTGCTCGCCGGGGCCGCGTCCGTGCTCGTCGGCGGTGATCTGGTCGTGTTCGTCGCGGCCATGCTGGGCGCGATGTTCGGCGACCGGCTGGCGTGGCTGTGCGCGGGGCGCGGGCTGCCGGAGTTCTACCAGTTCACGGTGGCCGCGATGCCGCCGGCGGCGATCGGGGTCGCGCTGACCGTGGCCCATGTGGACGTGAAGGCCTCCGCGGTCATCACCGGTGGGCTGTTCGCGCTGCTTCCCGGGCGGGCGCTGGTGGCGGGCGTGCAGGACGGGCTGACCGGGTTCTACATCACGGCCTCCGCGCGGCTGCTGGAGGTCATCTACCTGTTCGTCGGGATCGTCACCGGCGTGCTGGTCGTCCTGTACTTCGGGGTGAACCTGGGCGCCAAGCTGAACCCGGACGCGGCCCTGCAGATCGCCGAGCGGCCGCTGTGGCAGATCGCCGCCTCGATGCTGTTGTCGCTGACGTTCGCCGTGCTGCTGCAGCAGGAGCGCTCGACCGTGCTGTGGGTGACGCTCAACGGCGGTGTCGCGTGGTGCGTGTACGGCGCGCTGCGCTACCCCGGCGGGCTGTCGCCGGTCGCCTCCACGGCCGTCGCCGCCGGGCTCGTGGGGCTGTTCGGGCAGCTGCTGTCCCGCTACCGGTTCGCTTCCGCGCTGCCGTACACGACGGCGGCCATCGGGCCCCTGCTGCCGGGTTCGTCGACGTACTTCGGGCTGCTGTCGATCGCCCAGAACAACGTCGACAAGGGGCTGGTGTCGCTGGCCACGGCCGCCTCGCTCGCCATGGCCATCGCGATCGGGGTCAACCTGGGATCGGAGATCTCACGGCTGTTCCTGCGGATCGGGTCGGCCGAGAAGCGCCGGGCCGCCAAGCGGACGCGTGGTTTCTAGCAGCCCTGGTGGACCCGGGGCTTTCTAGTAGCCCTGGTTGTAGGGGTACTGGCCGTTCTGCCCGGCGCCGTACGGCTGCTGGGGCTGCCCGCCCCCGTACGGCTGCTGCTGCGGGTACGTCTGCTGGGGGTACTGCGGCGCGTACTGCTGCTGGTTCGGGTCGTACGGCTGCTGGTTCGGGTCGTACGGCTGCTGGTTGGGGTCGTACGGCTGCTGATACGGCTGGTCAGCCGGCGGGATACGGCGCAGCTGGGTCGTCGAGTCGTCCATGACCACCGGGAAGGGCTGGGTCTGCTCCTGGACGGGCTCGGCGGCGGCGCGCTCGGGGTTCTTCTTCGCCTTCGAACGGGCGCGCAGGTATTCGATGGCGATGGGGACCACCGAGACGAGGACGATCAGAATGAGGATCGCCTCGATGTTGTTCCTGACCAAGTCGATCTTGCCGAGCCAGGAGCCGAGCAGGGTGACGCCGGCGCCCCACAGGACACCGCCGATCACGTTGAAGATCACGAACGAGCGGTACTTCATGCCGCTGACGCCGGCGATGATCGGCGTGAAGGTGCGGACCACGGGCACGAAGCGGGCCAGGACCAGGGACTTCGGGCCGTACTTCTCGAAGAACTCGTGCGCCTTGACCACGTTCTCCTGCTTGAAGAGGCGGGAGTCGGGGCGGTTGAAGAGCGAGGGGCCGACCTTCTTGCCGAACATGTAGCCCACCTGGTCGCCGAGGACCGCGGCGACGCAGATCAGGGCGATCGCTCCCCACAGCGGGAAGTTCAGCTGGTTGGTGGTGATCAGCAGGCCCGTGGTGAACAGGAGCGAGTCGCCCGGCAGGAAGAAGCCGATGAGCAGGCCCGACTCCGCGAAGACGATCAGGAGCAGACCCCAGATGCCGAACGTGTCGAGAAGGTGGTTCGGATCGAGCCAGCTCGGGCCGAGGGCAAGCGACGTCACGGTTCCGGGCTCCCTGAGGGCTGGGGGGAAGGTACGGCGACCTTCTACGGGCGCACAAAGCTATCAACGCAAGGTGTCCGCCCCAGGTTCCACCGGTGTCTCCAGGATGCACTGTGCGACTCCTGGGGCAAAGCTGAGAGTCATGGGCATCGATGAGTACGGCGGCGGCCAGGGGCCCCAGCCGGATGTGTTGGTCGTGACGACGAACGACGTTCCCGGGTACCGGGTGCAGCAGGTCCTCGGTGAGGTGTTCGGCCTCACCGTGCGGTCCCGGCACCTCGGCAGCCAGATCGGGGCCGGGCTGAAGTCGATGATCGGCGGTGAGCTCAGGGGCCTCACCAAGACGCTGGTGCAGACCCGGAACCAGGCCATGGAGCGGCTGGTGGAGCAGGCACGCGCGCGTGGGGCGAACGGGGTGCTGATGTTCCGCTTCGACGTGACCGAGGCGGCCGACGTCGGCACCGAGGTGTGTGCCTACGGCACCGCGGTGGTCCTGGCCCGGGAGTGAGCCCCCGGGCCGGGACCGTCACGCGGCGTGCCGGGCCGCGTTGGCGTGGATGGCGTCCCTGAGGTGCTCGGCGAGGCCCGGGTGCATGGCGTCGTAGAACGCCTTGAAGCGCTCGTCGGAGACGTACATGTCGGCCAGACAGCCGTGCATCTCGTAGCCGCACCCGTAGTACCACCGGTGGATGTGCAGGCGGTGTTCCTCCGCGAGGTCCATCGCCGCCTCGGCGGTCGGCGGCTCACCGGCGGACACCAGGGCCGCGTAGCGCGTGCTCCAGTCGTCCACCTCGGCCTGCAGGCGTTTCCAGTCGGCCTTGGTGTAGCCGGCGGCCCGGCGCTGTGACTCGGCGTACGCCTCGGTACCGCCCCAGCGGCGCTCGGCCTCCTCGGCGTACTGCTCGGGGTCCTTGTCCCCGAAGACCTCGAAGCGTTCCTCCGGGGTGAGATTGATGCCCATCTTCCGTGCCTCCATGGCGTGTTCCACGGCCTCGGCCATCTTCCGCAGCTTCTCGATCCGGGCGGTCAGCAGCTCGTGCTGGCGGCGCAGATGCGCGCGCGGGTCCGCGTCCGGGTCGTCGAGCAGGGTCGCGACCTCCTCGAGCGGGAAGCCGAGCTCCCGGTAGAACAGGATCTGCTGCAGCCGGTCGAGGTCGGCCTCGCCGTAGCGCCGGTGCCCCGCGTGGCTGCGCTCGCTCGGGACGAGCAGTCCGATGGCGTCGTAGTGGTGCAGGGTGCGCACCGTGACGCCGGCGTAGCCCGCGACCTGTCCCACGGAGTAGCTCACTTCGTCCGCTCCCTTCTCGGTACGCACTCCACGGTGGGTCCTCACGTCGCGTGAGGTGCAAGTCCGATTCTCCCGGGACGGCTCGCGGACCCGCCCGGCCCGGGATGATTGGAACTCCCTTCCGTCGGCACTCGTTCATCAGCAGACGCGAGGAGACACGTTCATGCCGCTTCACCAGGGTTCCGCACAGTCCGAAGAGCGCCAGGTGTCAGTCAACCCCTTCTTCGGGGAGGCCAATCCGGTCGGCGGCATGACCGCGGCACCGCCCAGACACCGGCTGCCGGACGCTCCGCTGCCGCCGTCGACGGCGTACCAGCTGGTGCACGACGAGCTGATGCTGGACGGCAACTCTCGGCTGAACCTGGCCACGTTCGTGACGACGTGGATGGAGCCGCAGGCCGGTGTCCTGATGGCGGAGTGCCGGGACAAGAACATGATCGACAAGGACGAGTACCCGCGCACGGCCGAGCTGGAGCGGCGCTGTGTGGCGATGCTCGCCGACCTGTGGAACGCGCCGGATCCGGCGGCGGCCGTGGGCTGTTCGACGACCGGCTCCAGCGAGGCGTGCATGCTGGCCGGGATGGCCCTCAAACGGCGCTGGAGCAAGCGGAACCGGACACCGGGAGCCCGCCCCAACCTCGTGATGGGCGTCAACGTCCAGGTGTGCTGGGAGAAGTTCTGCAACTTCTGGGAGGTCGAGCCCCGCCAGGTGCCCATGGAGGGCGACCGGTTCCATCTCGACCCGCAGGCCGCCGCCGAGCTGTGCGACGAGAACACCATCGGGGTCGTCGGCATCCTCGGGTCCACCTTCGACGGCTCCTACGAGCCGATCGCGGACCTGTGCGCGGCGCTGGACGCGTTGCAGGAGCGCACGGGCCTGGACATCCCGGTGCATGTCGACGGCGCGTCCGGCGCGATGGTCGCGCCCTTCCTCGACGAGGACGTGGTGTGGGACTTCCGCCTCCCGCGCGTGGCGTCCATCAACACCTCCGGGCACAAGTACGGGCTGGTCTACCCCGGCGTCGGCTGGGCACTGTGGCGGGACAACGAGGCCCTTCCGGAGGAACTCGTCTTCCGCGTCAACTACCTGGGCGGCGACATGCCGACCTTCGCACTCAACTTCTCCCGCCCCGGCTCCCAGGTCGTCGCGCAGTACTACACGTTTCTGCGGCTGGGCCGGGAGGGCTACAGAGCCGTGCAGCAGGCAACCCGGGACGTGGCCCGGTCCATCGCCGACCGGGTCGAGCAGCTGGGCGACTTCCGGCTGCTGACCCGGGGCGACGAACTGCCGGTCTTCGCCTTCACGACGGCGCCGGGTGTGGAGTCGTACGACGTCTTCGACGTGTCCCGGCGGATGCGGGAGAGCGGCTGGCTGGTGCCCGCGTACGCCTTCCCGCCCAACCGGCAGGACCTGTCCGTGCTGCGGGTCGTGTGCCGCAACGGCTTCTCGTCCGACCTCGCCGACCTGTTCGTCGAGGACCTGACCCGCCTGCTGCCGGAGCTGCGCCGGCAGTCGCATCCGTGGACCCGCGACAAGGAGGCGGCCACCGGTTTCCATCACTAGGGGCTACGTGATCAGCGGTCGTCCTCCGGATGCCGCTCCCCGGTGGCGTACGGGTTCTCCTGGTCGGCGGCGAGGACGCCCACGAACGGCTCGCCCTCTCCCGCGAACGTGTACGCCCCGCCCTCGATCCGTCCGATCAGCCCCTGGATCCACTCGAGCTCGGCGTCGGCCGTGTGGATCCAGAGGTTCATGATCTCGCCGATGTGGCCGAGCTGTTCGGGGCCGTCCTCGGGCACGTAGTGCTCGGTGACGGACGAGCGCCACTGCTCGATGCGCCGGATCCGCTCCTTCAGGAGGGACACCGCCTCGGCCCGCGGCAGGTCCACCATGAAGCCGATCGCGCTGGACTTGACGTCCATCTTCTGGTCGTACGAGGTCAGCGCCTCGCGCAGCAGCCGGAAGTACTCCTCGGTGCCCCGGTCGGTGATCTCGTACTCCGTGCGCGGCGGGCCGCCGGCCGTGGACGGCGCGACCTCGTGCGCGTGCAGCAGCCCCTGCTTGGCCATCTGCTTGAGCGCGTGGTAGATCGAGCCGGGCTTGGCGTTGGACCACTCGTGGGCGCCCCAGTACTCCAGGTCGCTCCGCACCTGGTAGCCGTGGGCCCGCCCGTGCTGGCGGACCGCGCCGAGCACGAGGAGACGGATCGCTGACATGGGGCCAGCGTAGGACCCGGGAGGGTCAGCCCCAGCTGGTGCCCTGCTCCTTCGCCACCAGCTCGAAGGCGGTCGCGCCGTCCAGCGACTCCCTGATGATGTCGGCGTGGCCGGCGTGCCGGGCGGTCTCGCGGATCAGGTGCAGGCAGAGCCAGCGCACGGAGACCCTTCCCTCCGGCGGGAACCAGGGGTCGTTCGGCAGCGGGAAGGAGTCGTCGAGGCTCGGTACGGAGCGGACGTACGCCTCGGTCTCCGCGGCGACCTTCTCCCAGTGGCCCAGCTGGGACTCGACCGTCTCGTCGCCGACGAGCTGGAAGGTCTCGTGCCAGTTGGACTCGTCCCGCTGGATCGCCGGCGGTTCCTGCTTGGCGCGCGCGATCCAGCTCTGCTCGACCTCGGCGACGTGCTTGAGCAGACCGGAGAGCGAGAGGTCACTGGCGCTGGGCTTGCTCGCGGCCTGCTCCTCGGTCAGTCCGAGCAGCGCCCGCCGGATGCCGCCGCGCTGCTCCTCGATGAACGCGAGCAGCGCTCCGCGCTCGTCTCCCCGGGCCTCCGCGGGAACGTGGGTGACCATGACCGGCCGCCTTTCGTCGGGTCCTGTGGGGTTGCCCCCTGACACCCATGAAACTACGGGCCATCGAGGTCAGATCCTGTCCTCGATGGCCCGCGCGACCGGAGGAAATCAGAACGGGAATGCGCTGCGGCCGTGCTGCACCGAGATCCACTTCTGCGTGGTGAAGCACTCGACGGTCCCCTCGCCGTTCAGGCGGCCGATGCCGGAGTTCTTCTCGCCGCCGAAGGGGACGACGGGTTCGTCGTGGACGGTGCCGTCGTTGACGTGGAACATGCCGGTGTCGATCTGCTTGGCGAACTCGACACCCCGCTCGATGTCACCGGTGTGGACGGCGCCGCTCAGACCGTAGGGCGTGTCGTTGACGATGCGCACGGCCTCCTCCTCGCCGTCGAAGGGGATGAGGAAGGCGACCGGGCCGAAGACCTCCTGGCGCAGCAGGGCCGAGTCGGCGGGGACGCCGGTGAGGACGGACGGCTCGACCAGGTTGTCGGTGGTCGTGCCGTGCACCAGGGCCGTCGCGCCCTCGCTGATCGCCTGCTCGACGACGGAGGAGACCGCGTCCGCCTGCGAGGAGTTGATGACCGGGCCGATCACCGTCTGCGGGTCGCTCGGGTCACCGACCTTGAGGGTCCTGACCTTCGCGACGAACTTCTCGGTGAACTCGTCGGCGATCGAGCGGTCCACGAGCACGCGGTTGGCGGCCATGCAGACCTGGCCCTGGTGGACGTAGCGGCTGAAGACCGCCGCGTCGACCGCGTAGTCGATGTCGGCGTCGTCGAGGACCACGATGGCGCTGTTGCCGCCGAGTTCGAGGACCGAGCGCTTGAAGCTCGCGGCGCAGACGGTGGCGACGTGCCGGCCGACCTTGTCGGAGCCGGTGAAGGAGATGACCTTCGGGACCGGATGCTCGATGAAGGCGTCGCCGATCTCCGCGATGTCCGTGATGACCACGTTGAACAGGCCGCCCGGCAGGCCCGCGTCCTCGAAGATCTTGGCGACCAGGGAACCGCCGGTGATCGGGGTGTTCTGGTGCGGCTTCAGGACGACGCCGTTGCCCAGCGCGAGGGCAGGCGCGACGGACTTGATGGACAGCAGGAAGGGGAAGTTGAAGGGGCTGATCACACCCACCACGCCGACCGGGACGCGGTAGAGGCGGTTCTCCTTGCCGTCCACCGGCGAGGGCAGGATCCTGCCCTCGGGGCGCAGCGCCCACTGGATCGACTCGCGCAGGAACTCCTTGGCCAGGTGCAGCTCGAAGCCGGCCTTCAGCCGGGTGCCGCCGAGCTCGGCGATGATCAGATCGGCGATCTCCTGCTCGCGCTCCTCGACCAGTCTGAGTGCCTTCTCCAGGACCGCGCGCCGGGTGTAGGGGTTGGTCTTCGCCCACTGCTTCTGGACACGGGCCGCCGCCCGGTACGCCTCGTCGACCTCTTCGACCGTGGCTATGGTGATCGACGCCAACTTCTCGTTGTCGTACGGGTTGAAGTCGATGATGTCCCAGGAGCCGGTGCCCGGGCGCCACTCACCGTCGATGTACTGCTGGGCCAGGTCGGTGAAGTACGACGACATGTGATCCCCAAATCACTAGCAGACACACGATCAACGTGACGGTCTGATCACACGTCATCGTACGTGCGCGCCACATGAGTTGGGGATGCGGACCGAACTTCTGGGGAGAACCTCAGGAAAGCTGGAGGAGACCCCGCAGAAGGTCACGGCTCTCGTCCGGCCCCGGACTGTCCCGCTGAAGCTCCCCCAGCGCCTTCTCGTACTGGGCGACGTCCTCGGCCTTGTCCAGATAGAGGGCGCTGGTCAGCTGCTCCAGGTAGACGACGTCGGTGAGGTCCGACTCCGTGAAGGACAGGATGGTGAACGCCCCGCTCTCGCCGGCGTGGCCACCGAAGCTGAACGGCATGATCTGCAGCCGTACGTTCGGCTGCTCGGAGATGTCGATCAGGTGCTGGAGCTGACCGCGCATCACCTCCCGGTCGCCGTACGGGCGGCGCAGCGCGGCCTCGTCCAGGACGATGTGGAAGTCTGGGGCGTTCTCCGAGACGAGGTACTTCTGGCGCTCCAGGCGCAGCTCCACCCGCTTCTCGATGTCCGACTCGCTCGCGCCCTTCATGCCGCGCTTGACCACCGCGCGCGCGTACTCCGGCGTCTGCAGCAGTCCGTGCACGAACTGCACCTCGTAGGCGCGGATCAGCGAGGCCGCGCCCTCCAGACCGACATAGGTGGGGAACCAGCTCGGCAGGACGTCCGAGTAACTGTGCCACCAGCCCGCCACGTTGGCCTCACGCGCGAGGGACAGCAGCGAGGTGCGCTCCGTCTCGTCGGTGATGCCGTACAGCGTCAACAGGTCTTCCACGTCCCGTGTCTTGAAGCTCACCCGGCCCAGCTCCATCCGGCTGATCTTCGACTCCGAGGCACGGATCGAGTAACCCGCCGCCTCGCGCGTGATTCCGCGCGCCTCGCGCAGTCGCCTGAGTTGCGAGCCGAGCAGCATGCGCCGCACCACCGATCCGGGCTCTCCCACGCTCACGTTCGCCAGCCTCCCCAACGCCTTCAGGGGCCGAAGTCTGCCACTAAAACACTCCGAGCAGTACTCGTCCGATTACAGAGATGGAAAGAAGTCAAAGATTCTGCGCAGGCCGAAGGAAGGAGTTGGCAAGTAGCGGGAGAGAAGATGGCGGAAAAAATGACCAAGAAGCGGTACGGGAACGTCCAATTCGGTCACCTGCACGTGCATCTGCACCTTGCATCTGCACCGCGCATCCGAAACCATGGTCTCGCGCATCCGCTGCATCGCAACGACCGCGAATTCCCGGGAGTGCCTCGCATGGGGACGAATGGATCGACCATGCTCGAGCCGTTACGGCAGGGCCTTCCGCCGCTTGATCCCGCGGCCGTGTCCAACGCCGCCTCCTGCGCCCTGCCCGCCCGCTACGAAGCGGTGCGCGAGGCAAGGCTGTTCACCCGGAGAACCCTCGACCAGTGGGACGTCGGCGAGCGGTTCGACGACGTGTGCCTGGTCGTCTCGGAACTGGTGACCAACGCCCTGCGGCACGCCCTGCCCGCGGGCGCGGTGTGCTCGGCGGAGCAAGTGCCGCTCGTGCGGCTGCACTTGATGCGGTGGACCGAGCGGCTGGTGTGCGCGGTCCGCGATCCCAGCCAGGACTCTCCCGTCGAGCGGGAGACCGAGGACTTCTCCGCGGAGTCCGGGCGGGGGCTGTTCCTGGTCGACTCCTTCGCCGACAGCTGGGGCTGGCACCCGCTGGCCGGCACGCTGAGCGGCAAGGTCGTGTGGGCCCTGTTCCGGCTGCCGCAGGTACAGCAGGCGTCCGCCGAGTGAGCTTTGTCGACGCAGCGTGACACCGTTGTCTCTACGCGCGTCACTCAGCCGGGTCGCAGGTCGGCGGCCCGGTCCTCAGCCCGCGACCAGGTGGTCGAACTCCCCGTCCTTGACGCCCAGGAGCATCGCCTCTATCTCGGCGCGGGTGTAGACCAGGGCCGGACCGTCGGGAAAGCGGGAGTTGCGGACGGCGACGTCGCCGCCGGGCAGCCGGGCGAACTCCACGCAGGAACCCTGGGAGTTGCTGTGCCGGCTCTTCTGCCAGGCCACCCCGTCCAGCTCCGTGGCCGCCATGCCGTTGTACACGTCGTTGTACACGTCGTGGTCCACAGGTCGCTCCCCGGTGGTGCGGTGGCCTTGGGGCCAGTGATGCAGTGGTCAACTGACCCGGATCATAACCCTGTTCACGTGCAGATGCATGAGCAGATGCACGTGCACGGGGGGTGGTCCTGTGGTTACAGCTTTGACGACTCCTTTACCGGGTCGATCGGCGTCTTCCCCGAAGCCCGGCGGACATCCCCCGTCCACTAGGAACAGACGCACTGGGAGCCGTTCCTGTTCCACCGTTCAGGCGGTCGCGCGGAGCGTATGCGGCGCTCGCGTGGCTCAGCAGGGGGTACGCAAGTCCTGCCACGAAGTCTCACAGGCGCTCCTCATGGCATCGACGGGTGCGGCTGGTAGCTTGCTGCGGCCGGCCGGATGGCCGGCCGGCCACGGTCCGCTAGAGCTTGGGAGCTACCAGTGACTACGGCGACCTTCCCGCGTCCCTCTCGTACGGCGCCGCGTCGGCCGGTGCGGATCGCCGCGGCCGCCGCGGGGCTCGCGGGCGTGCTCGCGCTGACCGCGTGCAGCGGCGGTGGCGGCTCCAAGGACGACTCGTCGGCGAGCCCCTCGTCGGTCGCCTCGTCCTCCGGCGCGGGCACGGGCGGCTCCGGCGGTACGTCGACCACCGCGTCCGGCGGTCTGCAGGGCAGTTGGCTCGCCACCACCGACGGCAAGGCGGTGGCGATGGTGATCACCGGCAAGCAGGCCGCGCTCTTCTCCACCGGCGGCAGCGTGTGCAGCGGGACCGCGGGCAAGGAAGCGGGCATGCAGATGATCCATCTGACCTGCACGAACGGCGACAAGAAGCGGGCCACCGGGATGGTCGACTCCGTTTCGGGGAGCGCGCTGAAGATCACCTGGTCGGGGGCGCTCGGCAAGGAGACGTACACCAAGGCGGAGGGTGGCAAGCTGCCGTCCGGGCTGCCGACGGCCGGTGCGGGGCAGTAGGTTCGGCGGCGTCACGCCCCTGATCACCAGAGGAACCACATGCGCACCACCCCGCTCGCCGTCGCGGCCCTCGCCTCGGCCCTGCTCCTGACCGCCTGCGACAGCAACGGCGGCGGTGACGACGGCGACAAGAACAAGACCGAAGCCGGGTGCACGGTCGGCGTCGCGGTCGCCGCCAGCGCGGCGCCGTCGGCCGGGGACACCGGCGACGTCACCGTCACGGTCACCAACCGCGGCACGAGCTGCACGCTGAACGGCTTCCCGGGCGTCGACCTCGTCGCCGGTGACAGCTCGAAGACGGTCCCCGCCGACAAGAGCGGGAAGCCGGCGAAGCTGACGCTTGCCAAGGACGCGACGGCCTCGTTCACGATCACCTACACGCGCGGTGAGGCCGGCGGCAAGCAGAGCCTCGCGGTGAAGACCGCGAAGTTCACCCTGCCCGGTTCCACCGCCGGCCACAGCTTCGCCTGGTCCTACGGTGATGTCGCCCTCAAGGGTGATGCTCCGGAAGCGTCGGTGACGCCCCTCACGCAGGCGGGCGACTGACGGACCGCCGGCTCACGGCAGCCGCGGCCGGGCCCCCACCTGGGCCCGGTCGGCGGCCTCGGCGCCCTCGCTCCAGCCCGCCGCGTCGGTCACCCCGCGCAGCCGGCTCATGGTCGTCTTCGGGAACATACGGTCCGTCTCGGTCGTGACGGCGACCTCGCGGGAGGCCAGTACCGGCAGCAGGTCGTCGGTGACCTGCATCTCGGCGGCTTTCCCGAGACGGTTGCCTATGCGGTGGGCGTAGGCCGCGAGGAAGGACTGGCGGAAGGTCTTGGTGCGTCTGCGGCCGCCGGCACGCTGGGCCGCCTCGGCCTTCGTCATCGCGTGCGTGGCCTGCACGAGGAGCGAGGTGTAGAGCAGTTCGACCACCTCCAGGTCGGTGGCGAAACCGACGACCGTGGAGAAGCCGAAGGGTTCGTTCCACACCGCACGGCAGTGGTTGGCGGCCGCCACCGCGTCCAGCAGGACCGCCTTCGCCTGTTCGTACGGCGGCTCGACCCCGATCCGCCAGGCACCTGGGGTGTCCCCCGTGGGCGTCCCGGCCGCGAGGAGCGCCTCGTCGATGCTGTGGCGGGCGGTGAGTTCCTGCGCCTTGGCGGTGAGGGCCTCCGCCTCCTCCGGGAAACCGGTCGCCTCCGCCTTGGCCAGCAGCGCGCGGATGCGCGCCAGCATGCGGGACTCGGGGCGGGCGGCCGGCGTGCGGGCGGGCTCGTGCTCGTCGAGCGGCTCCAGGGACGGCAGGCGCAGCAGCAGTCGGTACAGCTCCAGGGCGGTGGTCGCGTGCGTGAAGCGGTCGGTGCCGGCAGGCGGTTCCCCGGTGAGCTCCTCCACCTGGGCCCTCCAGCGGGGGCCGCGGGGGCGGTCGTCCGGCGACTGCGCGCGGATCAGCGCCGACGCCAGCCGCACATGCGCGTCCTCCAGCTCGCGCCGCACGATCCGTACGACATCGGCGGGCTGCCAGCCGCGCTGCCAGGACGAGGCCACGAACTCCCGGCCCCGGCGCGCCAGTTCCTCGTCCGCGGCCGGGTCGGCGGCCAGCAGGGAGGCGCCGGTGTCGAGGGCGGTGTCCGACTCGGCGTAGAGGGCGGCCCGGAAGGCACGGTCGACGGTGCTGGCTGTACTCACCCCTCGATCGTGACACGGGGCACTGACAGCGATGGACTTCCCGGCAACTGTCAACCGACGGTTGACACCCCTCTGCTGTCAACCTAAGGTTGACACATGTCGACGAACCCGACCACGTCATCCGTACGTCTCGACGACCTCATCGCGGCGATCAAGAAGGTGCACTCCGAACCCCTGGACCAGCTCCAGGACGCCGTCATCGCCGCCGACCACCTCGGCGAGGTGGCCGACCACCTGATCGGCCACTTCGTGGACCAGGCCCGCCGCTCGGGCGCGTCCTGGACCGACATCGGCCAGAGCATGGGCGTCACCCGGCAGGCCGCGCAGAAGCGGTTCGTGCCGAAGGAGTCGGCCGACCTCGACCCGAACCAGGGCTTCGGCCGGTACACGCCGCGCGCCCGCAACGTCGTGATGACCTCGCACAACGAGGCCAAGGCCGCGCCCCACACCGAGGTCGTGCCCACCCACCTGGTGCTCGGCCTGCTCGCCGAACCGGACGGGCTGGCCGCCAAGGCGATCACCGCGCAGGGCGTCTCCCTGGACGCGGTGCGGGAGGCCGCGCGGGCCGCGCTGCCGCCCGCCGCCGAGCAGGGCCCGGAACTCGTGCCGTACTCCTCGGACGCCAAGAAGGTCCTGGAGCTCACCTTCCGCGAGGCCCTGCGCCTGGGCCACAACTACATCGGCACCGAGCACATCCTGCTGGCCCTGCTGGAGTTCGAGCACGGCACCGGGGTGCTGTCCGGCCTCGGGATCCGCAAGGAGACGGCGGAGACCGAGCTGGCGAAGCTGCTGGAGGGATACCTGCAGGCCCCGCCCACCGCGGGCTGAGGCCGTTGTCAGACCCTCCTGCCACACTCGCGACCATGACCGACCGCTGGGCGCTCGCTCCGGCCGAGGACGGTGGCGTGGAGATCGCCCCCCTCGGTCCGGACGGGCTGCTCGCCGGACCCGTGCGGCGCGAGCCGGACCTGGCGGCGGCCGTGCGGGGGCGGCCGGAGGTCGCACGATGGGTGTGGCGGTCCACGGCCGAGGTGTATCCGCGCCTGCTCGCCGCGGGGGTGCGAGTCGAGCGGTGCTACGACGTCGAGGACGCCGAGACCCTGCTGCTGGGCCACGAGGGGCGGCACGGCGAGCCACGCTCGGCAGCCGCCGCCCTGGCCCGGCTGCGCGGCGGCCCCGTACCGCCCGACCCGCCCCACCGGTCCGCCGAACCGGGCTCCCAGTCCTCGCTGTTCGAACCCCGGGCCGTCCAGGTGCCGCTCGCCGACCTGGCCGAGGTGTACGCCGAGCAGCAGCGCCGGCACGAGGCCACCGCGCACCCGGAGCGGATGCGGCTGCTCACCGCGGCCGAGTCGGCGGGCATGCTGATCGCCACCGAGATGAACCACGCCGGACTGCCCTGGAGCGCCGAGGTGCACCGGCAGGTGCTGCACGAACTGCTCGGCGAGCGCTACGCGGGCGGGGGCGAACCCCGGCGCCTGGCGGAACTGGCCGACGAGGTGTCCGCCGCCTTCGGGCGCCGCGTCCGCCCCGATCTGCCCGCCGACGTCATCAAGGCCTTCGCGCAGGCCGGGATCAAGGTGCGCTCCACCCGGCGGTGGGAGATCGAGTCCGTCGACCATCCGGCGGTGAAGCCGCTCGTCGAGTACAAGAAGCTCTACCGGATCTGGGTCGCCCACGGCTGGTCCTGGCTGCAGGACTGGGTGCGGGAGGGGCGGTTCCGGCCGGAGTTCCAGGCGGGTGGGACGGTCACCGGCCGATGGGTGACCAACGGCGGCGGGGCGCTGCAGATCCCCAAGGTGATCCGGCGGGCCGTCGTCGCCGACCCGGGCTGGCGGCTGGTCGTGGCCGACGCCGACCAGATGGAGCCGCGGGTGCTGGCGGCCATCTCGCGCGACCGCGGGTTGATGGAGGTGGCCGGGCGGGAGAGCGACCTCTACCAGTCGGTGTCCGACCGGGCCTTCTCCGGCGACCGGGCGCAGGCCAAGCTCGCCGTGCTCGGCGCGGTGTACGGGCAGACCTCCGGCGACGGACTGAAGAACCTCGCCGCGCTCAGACGCCGCTTCCCCAAGGCGGTGGCGTACGTCGACGACGCGGCGCGCGCGGGCGAGGAGGGGCGGCTGGTACGCACCTGGCTGGGGCGGACCTGTCCGCCGGCCGTCGGGGCGGGCGAGGGCGCGGAGGAGGCCGGCATCCCGCAGGACGAACCGGCCGAGTCCGGCGGCGGGTCCGAGTGGGTGCCGGGCTACGCCTCCACCAACGCGCGGGCGCGCGGCCGGTTCACCCGCAACTTCGTCGTCCAGGGCAGTGCGGCGGACTGGGCGCTGCTGTTACTGGCCGCGCTGCGCCAGTCCTGCGCGGGCATGGCGGCCGAGCTGGTCTTCTTCCAGCACGACGAGGTGATCGTGCACTGTCCGGAGGAGGAGTCGCGGGCGGTGGTCGACGCGATCCGGGAGGCGTCCGCGCTGGCGGGGCGGCTGACGTTCGGCGAGACACCGGTGCGGTTTCCGTTCACGACGGCGGTGGTGGAGTGCTATGCCGACGCGAAGTGATCAGCTCCGGTCGGACAGCAGCTCACCGAGTTCGGCCACGGTCTCCTTCTCGTCCGTTCCCTCCAGGGCGTCGAGGGCGGCCCGCCACTGGTCGCGTGCCTCGTCGTCGTGGCCCGACGCGCTGAGAAGCAGACCGTGTTGGTGGCGGGCGAGACCTGCGGTGTAGCGGTCGGCGCGGGAGTCGGCGTGGCGCAGGAGCCGCTCGCACTCCTCGGCGGCCCGCTCGGTACGGCCGAGCAGGCGCAGGGCGCGGACCAGGCCGAGACGGGCCTGGGACTCGCCGTGCCAGTCGCCGTGACCGCCGAGGATGCGCAGGCTCTCCTCGAAGTGCGGCAGGGCGGCGGCCGGTTCGCCGAGCGTGAGGTGGGCGTAGCCGATGTTGCAGTGGGCGGAGTGGCGCACGATCACGGCACCGATCTCGTCGCCGATGGCGAGGGAACGCCGGTGCTGCTCGATGGCGGCACGGGGGTCGGTGTGCTCATAGAGGTTGCCGAGGTGGCTGTGGGTGACGGCCTCGCCGTGCGGGTCGTTCAACTGCCGTGAGTACTGAAGGCTCTGGCGCAGGGCGCTGCCGGACTCCTCGTAGCGGCCGAGGCCTTCGAGGAGCAGACCGCGGTTGTTCAGGCAGCGGCGGATCCAGGAGGGCCGGTTCAGCCGGCGCCAGAGGACGAGCGCCTGGTCGGTGAGGGCCAGGGCCCACTGCTGGCGGCCCGTCAGGAAGTGCAGGCCCGCAAGGTCGCCCAGCGCGTAGGCCTCCGCCGCGGTGTCGCCGAGCCGGCGGGCCACCCGGACGGCCGCACGGCCGAGCACGTCCATCTCGGCGACGCGGCCGCTGCGGTGGACGTAGGGGAAGAGGTGGCGGACGAGGGTGGAGACATACGCGGCCCGGCGTGGGTCGGTGTCCTCGGCGTGGCGCCGTACCAGCGTCACGACGTTCTCCAGCTCCGTGTCGGCCCAGGCGAAGGCCTGTCCGGAGGACTCGAAGACGGGGAGGGTGTCGACGTAGGGGGCGTGGTCCGCGGGCTGGGTGTCCGTCGGTCGGCGGCGGTCGTCCTGGTCCGGGCCCGCGGGGACGATGGCGGTGAGGGCGCGTTCCGCCACGGCGGCGTACCAGCGGAGCGCGAAGTCGGCGGGGTTCTCTCGCGGGGCGCCGCAGGAGAGTTCGCGGGCGAAGTCGCGGACCAGGTCGTGCGGGGCGTAGCGGCCGTACGTCGTCTCCTCGAGGAAGGCCACGTCGACCAGGCGGTCCAGGGCGGCCTCGGCCCGGTGGTCGTCGATGCCGGACAGCCGGGCGAGGATCGGGGCGCCGTAGGTGGGCAGGTCCAGGACGCCGACGCCGCGCAGGAGCAGGGCGGCGTCGCGGTCCGCCTCGCGGTCTGAGGCGGCGAGGGAGTCGTGGGCCACGGAGAGGGAGCGGCGGACACTGAGGTCGTCGTACTCCAGATGGGACAACCTGCTTCCTGTGGCGTCGAGTTGGCCCGCCAGGGTGTCGGGGGTCAGGGCGCGGCGGGCGGCCAGGCGGGCGGCGACGATCCGCAGGGCCAGGGGCAGGCGGCCGGTGAGTTCCACGAGGGGGTGGGTGGCGTCGAGGGTGTCGCGGCCGGAGACGGCTCGCAGGAGGGCGGCGCTTTCCTCCGTGCTCAGGGGTGTGAGGGGGTGGCGGGTGGCGCCGTCCAGGGTGGTGAGGGGTGAGCGGCTGGTGACGATGACCGCGCAGCCCGGGCCGGCGGGGAGGAGGGGGCGTACCTGGGCCGCGGTCGCCGCGTCGTCGAGGAGCAGGAGGGTGCGGGTGGGGGCGAGCAGGGTGCGCAGGAGGGCAGAGGCGGCATCGGGGTGTTCGGGGATGTCCCGGGGAGCCGTGCCGAGGTCGCGAAGAAGGGCGGTGAGGGACTGGGTGGGGGTGAGGGGGGTCATGCCAGGGGTGGCGCCGTGCAGGTTGATGTAGAGCTGGCCGTCAGGGAAACGATTTTTCAGGGCATGGGCGACATGGAGGGCGAGGGCGGTCTTGCCTATGCCGGGCATGCCGGTGATGACGGTCAGTCGGGGGAGTTGGGCGTCGGCGAGGAGGGTTTCGGCTTCAGGGGTTCGGCCGGTGAAGTGAGCTGGGGGTGGGGGGAGTTGGGCCGGTGCGGGTGGGTTGGGGGCGGGGTCTGTGTGCCCACCCGCACCACCGGTGACGTTTTCGTCGTCGGGTGCGGGTGGCCCCTGCGGGGCGGGCTCGACGTCGGTGGGTGCGGGTGCGGGTGGGTTGTGGGTGGGCGCGGCTTCGGTGGCGGCGGGTGAGGACACGTGCGGGGAGCGGGGGGCTTCCGTGGCCGCGGGGGCGGACACGTGCGGGGTGGGAGTGCTTTCGACGGCAGTCCCTGTCGGTGGGTGCTCTGTGATGTGGTCGCTGTCCGTGGCCGCGGCTATCCGGGTGGCGCGCAGGATGCGTACGTGGGCCTGTCTCACCGCCTGACCCGGTTCCACACCGATGTCGTTTCTCAGGCGGGTGCGCAGGGCCCGGTGGACTTCCAGGGCCTCCGCTTGGCGGCCCATGTGGTGCAGGGCCAGCATCAGTTGGCGGTGGAAGGACTCGCGGAGGGGGTGGGCCGCAGTCAGGGCGGTCAGTTCGGGGACCAGGGTGTCCGGGCGGGCGTCGGGGACGGCGAGTTCGGCGTCGTAACGCCATTCCAGGAGCAGGAGTCGGGATTCCTGGAGCCGTTGGGTGAAGGAGTAGCCACCGAGTTCGGCGGGGAGCCCGCTGAGCGGGGTGCCGCGCCAGAGGGAGAGGGCGGCCGCGCACTCGCGCACGACCCGCTCCCAGTTTCGGGCGGCATGCGCGCCCCGTGCCGTGGCGAAGTGGCGTTCGAAGACATGGACGTCCAACTCACCCTGCTCGACCCGGAGTACGTATCCGGGCGGCACCGACCGCAGCCGCTCGGGGTCGTCGAGCAGCCGACGCAGACGGGCCACGTGGTTGTGCAGCGAGGCCTGTGCGGAGGCGGGCGGGGCTCCACCCCACAACGCGTCCTTGAGCGACTCGACGGAGACGACCCGGCCGGCCTCCAGCAGCAACGCGGCCAGCAGGGCACGGAGCTTGGGGCTGCCGACGGACAGCATCTCGGCGGACGCCTCGCCCCGGGCCTCGTACAGAACCGGCGAGCCGAGCAGTCCGAACCTCAGTTCGCGCCACTCCCCCATGGCCACCCACTACCCACCGTTCTTGGCGGAATTCCGCCCTCCGCCCGGCGGTTTCCCGCCACCCTTTCCTTGACCGGTTCCCTCCGGGATCCGCTGCCGTTCGGCCCGATCGTGGCCGCCCTGCGGCGACTTCGCGCCAGGTGGCGGACGGTGCCGCGGAGGACCGTTGGCCACATGTTAGCGATCTGTTGGCGCGACCTGATGTGATCACTTCATCGGAGCCGGCCCGGGGGTGCGCGCGTTAGAACGCGATGCTCGGGGGAGTGACGCCGCCGCGGCCGGATCCGGGGGACGTGGGAGGGTCCCGGTCGGCGGAGGTGAGCGACCGGGGTCCTCGTCCCCGTTCGCGTCCTCGACCGGAAGCGAGCCGTAGCTCGTACTCATCCGGGACCGGACCGCCGCTCAGACGACCGGCGGACACCCCAGGCACGCGAGGCCGTGAGGCCCGTGAGGCGCTCAGACGACCGGCGGACACCCCAGGCGCGCGAGGCGCTCACACGACGGCCGGACCCTCCAGGCACGCGAGGCGCTCACACGACCGGCGGACGCCCCAGGCGCGTCAGGCGCCATACCGTGCTCCAGCGCATCGGGCGGCGTTCACCCGCCGGTTCCCGCAGGCCTTCCGCGAAACCGCCGAACCAGGCGCGCAGCGCGGCGGGCCGGGAGCGGTTGCGCAGAACGGTCACCGCCATCCAGACGCCGAGGTGGAGCGGGATGAGCGGCAGGGGGAGACGGCGGCGGACCAGCCAGACGCGGTTGCGGGCGTTCACGCGGTAGTAGATCGCGTGCCGGGCCGGTGAGGTCTTGGGGTGCTGGAGCAGGAGTTCGGGCGCGTAGAGGATGCGCCAGCCCGCGTCGACCGCCCGCCACGCCATGTCGATCTCCTCGTGGGCGAAGAAGAACTCCGCGGGCCAGTCACCGATCTGGTCCAGCATCGAGGTACGGAAGGCGTGCCCGCCCCCGAGGAAGCCGGTGACGTGACCACCGCGCAGCGGGTCGGCCGCGCCGAGCCTGGGCACGTGCCGACGCTGGGTCTCGCCGTGCTCGTCCGCGATGCGGAAGCCGACGATGCCGAGCCGGGGGTCGGCGGCGAAGTGGTGGGCGACGCGGCTGAGCACGTCGGCGTCGACGAGGAGGCCGTCGTCGTCCAGTTCGACCACGATGTCCACGTCCCCGAACTCCCGCAGCCGGGCGAGCGCCACGTTGCGGCCTCCGGGGCAGCCGAGGTTCTCGTCGACCTCGAGCAGCGTGACCTCGCCGGGCAGGGCCAGCCGGGCCGCGTAGTCGGGCAGCGGGCAGCCGTTGCCGACGATCACGATCCTGGTGGGGGCGAGGTCCTGCTTGGCGACGGACTCCAGCAGGGCGTCCATCTCGTCGGGGCGGTTGCCCATCGTCACCACGGCGACGGCGATCCTCGGCGCGTCCCTGTCCCCCATTGCGCTCACCCCATCCGCCGTCGGCAACGTCGGCCGCGATGCTAGCCGTTCACGGTAAGGACTTCCTGAGTACGCCGTTTCGTATGCCAAGTCTTGATCGGTCGTACGGCAGGCTCACCCGTTTGCCGTCACGGCGGAGGCAGGGGGTGTACGACGGCCACTCACCGCGGTCGGCGGGTCCCCCGTTCAGCCGTGTGCCTGCTGGGCGTGCCTGGGCAGAAGGCCGACCAGGAGCAGGGTGAGGAGATTCAGCCCGGCCGCGATGCCGAAGACGAGTTCCGCGGCGGCGAGGTAGGAGCCGGCGGACGGGTGTCCGACCCGGGCGAAGAACACCGTGCCGAGAGCGGCCACGCCGATCGCGCCGGCGAACTGCTGCACCGCGTTGAGCAGGCCCGCCCCGGTGCCGACCTCCTCGGCGGTGGCGTCGCCGATGATGAAGTCGACCAGTGGTACGAACACCAGGCCCGAGCCGAGACCGGTGAGCAGCAGCGCGGGCGCCAGCTTCCAGACGGTGACGCCGATGCCCCAGTGGGCGACGGACCACCACAGGGACAACAGGCCCACGACGGCGACGGACAGCCCGAGGTGCAGGGTGGCGCGCCCGAGCTTCTCGGCGAGCACGGCGCCCGCGAGCAGGACGGCGACGGCGGTGCCGAGGGCCCAGGGGATCAGGGTGAGGCCGGTGCGCAGCGGCGTCCAGTGCATGCCTTGCTGGAGCAGCAGGTTGACGACGAGTACGAAGGCACTGAGGGACGCATAGAACCCGGCCACGATCACCAGGCCGACGACGAAACTGCGCTTGCGGAACAGCGACGGCGTGATGACGGGATGCCGGCTGCGCCGCTGGGAGACGACGAAGAGGGCGAGCAGGCCGACGGCGGCGGCCATCATGACGTACGTCCAGACGGGCCAGCCGAGTTCGCGCCCCTGGATGAGCGGGACGATCAGCAGGGCCGAGGCCGCGGTGAGCAGGCCGACGCCGGTGAGGTCGAGACGGGCGGTCGGGTCCTCGCCGCCGCGCCGGGGCAGTACGCGCAGCCCGAGGGCGAGGGCGACGACGCCGAACGGGACGTTGATCAGGAAGATCGACCGCCAGCCGCTGCCGAACGGGTCCAGGTGGAGCAGCCAGCCGGCCAGGATGGGCCCGCCCACCATGGTCAGGCCCATCAGCGGGCCGACCGGCGTCAGGGCCTTGCGCAGGTGCTGGGGCGGGAACACGATCTTCACCAGGGCGAGTCCCTGCGGGATCATGACCGATCCGCACAGGCCCTGCATTGTGCGGGCGACGATGAGGAAGACGGGGCCGGGGGCGAGACCGCAGGCCAGCGAGGTCAGGGTGAAGCCGGTCATGCCGAGCAGGAACAGCCGTCGGCGCCCGAGCAGGTCGCCGAGCCGCCCGGAGGTGACCAGGCCCAGGGCGAAGGCCGCGGTGTAGGCGCTGAGCACCCACTGGACCGTGACCTGACCGCCGCCGAGATCGGCGCGGATGGAGGGGCCGGCGAGGTTGGCGACGCTGGAATCGACCAGATCCATGATGTCGGCCAGAACCACGACGACCAGGACGAGCCACGCGGTGCGCAGCGGCAGGGTACTGACAGGGGGCGCGAGGGATTCGCGCTGGTTGATGGACACGAACACTGTTCTACTCGCGATCGATGTTCTGAACAATACGAACACTGTTCTTAGTGACACAGAACACTGTTCGTCGATGCGCTAGGCTGCCCGTATGTCACCGACTCCGCAGGAACGGCGCGCGGCACGGCACCAGCTCGGCACGGGGTCCGGGGCACCCGCGGGCCGACGCGGGCCGTCCGGCGGACGCAAGAAGCCGATCACGGTCGACGCCATCGTCAGTACCGCGTTCGGCATCGTGGAGAGGGAGGGCTACGAAGCCCTGACGATGCGGCGCGTGGCGAGCGCGCTGGAGACCGGGCCGTCCTCGCTCTACGCCCACGTGGTCAACAAGGAGGACCTGGACGAGTTGCTCATCGGCCGGCTGTGCGCCGAGATCGACCTGCCCGAGCCGGACCCCGCCACTTGGAGGCAGCAGATCACCAGCGTCTGCGCCCGACTGCGCGACCAGTATCTGCGCTACCCGGGCATCTCCCGGGCGGCCTTCGCCGCCGCCCCGTCCAACCTGGACACGCTCCGCCTCAGCGAGGGGATGCTCGCCATCCTGCTCGCCGGGGGCATCGCCCCGAGGACCGCGGCATGGGCGATCGACTCCCTGATGCTCTACGTCAACGCCTACAGCCTCGAGGTCTCCCTGGCCGGCAGCCGACTCGACCGCGCCGACGACGGCTGGGTGGTCAGCCGCGACGAACTCCTGCGCCGCTTCGCCGCGCTCCCCGACACCTTCCCCCACACCAAGCGCTACGCCACCGAGCTCACGGCCGGGACGGTCCACGACCGCTTCGACTTCACGATCGCCCTGATGATCGACGGTCTGCAGAACCGGGAGGCGGACTGAGGGTCCGCCGAGGAGCCAAGTCCGCACCCCCAGCCACTCACCGCAAGCACGGCACCACAGTTCCCGACCACCTGACCGACCAGAGCGACCGCGGCCCGCCGGTACCACCGGTACCACCGGTACCACCGGTACCACCGGTCCAGCGTGTTGCCGTAGTTGCCCATGTAGCCCTCGTACCAACAGCACGAGGACCCCGAGACCCCATAAAAGCGGCCAATAGACTCAGAGCCGCCATTCCCGGCGCATCACATCAGCGCAGAAGCTAGCTCCAGAGCGTGACATGGATGGCCGGCCGGAAGCGGCCCGGGGTGACGCCCGCGCCGCGCAGCATGGCCTGGGTGGCGCGAGGCGTGGTGACAAAGCGGCGCAGCTCGGCGGCGGCGGGCAGGGCCTCACGGTCACCGAGGGCAAGGAGGCTCCAAGAGCCGCGGACGAGTAGCTGAGGCCCGTTCAGCTCACGGAGGTCGCCGTCGGCCAGATCTTTCGCGACGGCGAACGCGACAGCGAGCGCGATGCCCTTGCCGTGCTTGGCCTCGTCGATGGCGGCAGCGTGGCTCTGGAAAATGCGTTGATTGTGCTCGGGTACCCCGAGCCGGCGGATTACCAAGGGCACCAGACCCGCCCGGCCCACCGCAGACGGCCCGAGAAGCCACGTCTGGTCGCGCATGTCGGCGACCCCGGCCGGCCCGGACCTGGAGGCGAGTGGATGGTCGGCGCCGACGACGGCGATGAGCTGGTAGTTGAGGAAGGGGGTACAGATCATCGCGTTGTCGACGGTGGCGGGCCGGGGCCCGATGGCGACATCGACGGCCCGCTCGGCGAGCAGGAGTCCGAAACGCTGCGGATCGTGCAGGCTCAACTCGACGTCGAGATCGTCGGCGCGCCCCGCGAACAGCTCGATGAGGCCGGGCGCGGCGTACTCGGCGAACAGGCTCGACGCGGCGACCCGCAGCAGCCGCCGCCCGGACCCGGCCTGTTTCACCTCCAGGATGGTCTGGTCCTGCAGTCCCAGCATCTCGGCGGCACGGCTGGCGAGTCGCAGCCCACCGGGCGTGAAGGCGAGTCCGTTGGCCGTCCGACTGAACAGCTTGTCGCCGAGTTCCCTGCGCAGATGCGCGATATGCATCGAGACCGCAGCCTCGGTCACGGCTAGATCCGCCGCTGCGGCCTTCACAGAGCCGAGGCGGACGGTCACCGAGAACGCACGCAGTTGTGCCGGGGTCATGGCTCACCTCCCGCGCTCGCCACGGATACCCAATCACCTGTGACCTGGGCTTCAAGCTAGCGCACAGATCCATCAAGGGCCGTGGAAACGACGAATCCCCTGGACGCCGCGAGTACGCGCACGAGCAAGGAGCCGGCGGCGATGGGCGAGCCCACCCGCGAGCAACGGATGCAGGCCCGGATCGAGGCTCCGCGCACGGGGACCGGCTACAGCCGGTGCAGCGGGCTTGAGGGGCGAGGTTCGGCACGGCCCGTGAGGTGCGCGATCTCACCCGGCACCCGCAGCAGAGCCGCGAACGTGTCCGCCGGGAGGAGCAGGTCGACATGAGGGAGTGCAGCCGTCATCGTCGTCGTGCGCGGGGTGAACCCAGGGGCGCCCGCACGGGGGTTGAGCCAGACCACCGTGTGCGCGCGGCGGCCCACCCGGGCCATGGCCGTGGCGAGACGGTCGGGTGGGTCACCGTCCCAGCCGTCCGAAGCGATCAGGACGACCGCGCCGCGCAGCGTGCCCCCGTGGTGCGAGGCCAGCAGTGCCTCCAGGCAGTGCGCGATCCGGGTTCCGCCGAACCGGTCGACGACCCGCTCCGTCGCCTCCTCGAACGCGGTCTCGGCCGAGCGGTGCGCCAGCACCGGGGTGAGCCTCGTCAACGATGTCGCGAAAGCGAACACCTCGGCGTGCGTCGTCAGTGCGAGCGCCCGCATCAGATGCAGGTACGCCACAGCCTGCGCCTGCATCGACCGGCTCACGTCGCACAGCACGACGACCCGTCGCGGTCGGTCCACGGGTCCCGTGCGCACCAGCCGCACCGGTTCCCAGCCGGTGCGGCGGGCCCGCGCAACCGTCTCGCGGATCGCCACCCGGTGTCCGCCCGGCCGCACCGCATACCGCCGGGAACGGCGTGTTGGCCACCGCCTCAGCGCCGTCTCCAGCCATTGTCCGAGCAGTTCGGCCTCCCGTTCACCGAGCTGCTCGAAGGGTGTGTCCACGGCACCGGCCGCATCGGTCGGCAGCCGTTCCGGCACGGTCAGGACGTACGCGTCGTCGTGCGTGGCGGCCGAGACCAGCGGCGGCAGCGTCACCCACGGCAGCCCGGCGCCCTCGATCGGGTCGCCGGGTGCTCCGGGCGGTGAATCGTGGGCGCCGTCACCGCGCGGGAACGAGCCGGCGTGGCCGTCACGGCGTGCGTGCGGGTCCACCGCCAGTACGGCTTCGCCGAAGACGGTGTCGAAGACCTCGTCGAACCGGGCCAGGTGCGGCTGGTCGCGGATGAGCGTGACGCGCGCCGACCAGTACAGCGCCGCGCGCGTGGTCGACGGCGACACGGCCAGCGCGGCCACGAAGTCCTGCACGGCAGTCAGGCCCACGGGCACGCCCCGCAGTCGTAGCCGGTCCGCCAGCGCCACGGCGAACGCGGCCCGGTCGACGGCGGGCAGGAACGGCTCGGTCCGTGTCATCGCGTCGGCTCCGCCCTCAGCGGACCAGCAGATAGATCACCACACCGATGACGACAGCTCCCACGGCCACCGGGATCAGCCGCTTGTACACCGACCTGCCGGCCAGCGCCATCAGGTCCAGGGGCTCGCTCTCCTCCTCGGCCCGCACCCGCGGTGTGGCCGGCACGGATTCCGGCCGCCCTTCGGCCGACGCCGACGTGGATGCGGTCTCGGACGGCGCGTTCGAGGCCGGCGCCGGCTCCGGATCGATCGCCGTCCGAGGGGCGGGGGAAGGCTGTACGACCGCCGCGGCCTGTGCCGCCTCCGCTCGCGCGGTCGACGACGGGACCGGCTCCGGTGCCGGGGTGTCCGGCTCGGCCGGGGCCAGCAGCTGTTCCTCCACGTTCGCGACGAACTGGGCGAACAGCTTCTCCGAGATCTCCTTGATCATCCCGCTGCCGAACTGGGCGAGCTTGCCGCTGATGTTGAGGTCCGTGCTGACCGACACGACCGTGCGTGTGCCCTCGGCGCGCAACCGCGCGTGGACGGTCGCCGACGCGTTGCCCTGCCCCCGCGTGTCCTTGCCCGTGGCGCTGATCACGGCGGTGTGCGTGGCCTCGTCCCTCTCCACGAACCGGGCCGTGCCCTGGAACTGGCTGATCACCGGCCCCACCTTGATCCGGACCTTGCCGCGATGGACGTCACCGTCGACTCCGGTGAGCTGGGCACCCGGCATGCACGGGGCGAGGGCCGCCAGATCGGTGAGCGCCGCCCACGCCCGCTCAACGGGTACGTCGACGCCGAACTCGTTGTCTATCCTCATGCCTTACGGTCTCCTCGCCTCTTCAGGATGGCCGAGTTCATCGAGGGCCCCCGTGATGGTGGTGCGGTCGTCGGGGCTCTTGGCGACCGCGCTCAGAGTGCTGACGATGTCGCGGCGGGCCAGCCGGGACACCCGCAGCGCGGCGAGGGCGGAGACCCAGTCGATGGCCTCCGCCATGCCGGGTGCCTTGTCCAGATCCAGGGCGCGCACCCGGCCGACGAACTCGGTGGCGGACGCGATCAGCGGTTCACTCGCGGCCGGCACCGCCCGGCGCAGGATCTCCACCGCGCGCTCGGGGGTGGGGAACTCGATCCAGTGGTAGAGGCAGCGGCGGCGCAGCGCGTCGTGCAGTTCGCGGCTGCGGTTGGAGGTGAGCACCACGAGCGGCGGTCGTACGGCGGCGAACGTGCCCAGCTCCGGGATGGTGATCGCCCATTCGCCGAGGAACTCGAAGAGCAGCGCCTCGAATTCGTCGTCGGCCCGGTCGATCTCGTCGATGAGCAGCACCGGAGGTACCGGCCCCTGATGCCGTACGGCCCGCAGCAGGGGCCGGTCGAGCAAGAACTCCTCGCTGAACAGGTCCGCGTCGGCCAGGTGCTCGCCGCGTACCTCGGTGAGCCGTACGGTGAGCAGCTGACGCTGGTAGTTCCACTCGTACAGCGCCTCGCCCGCCCTCAGGCCCTCGTAGCACTGCAGCCGGATCAGCGGGGTGCCCAGCGCCTCGGCGAGCGCCTTGGCCGCGCTGGTCTTGCCCACACCTGGCTCGCCCTCCAGGAGCAGCGGCCGGTCAAGGACCGTGGCCAGGTGGAGAGCGGTCGCGGTACCCTCGTCGACCAGGTGGCCGACCTCGGCGAGACGCCGCCGTACGTCTTCGGCGTCCGGGAACAGTTCTCTCACCCTCCAGCCACCACTCCCGCCGCCCAGCGGTCCCGGCAGCCGGTCGCGCAGAACCAGAACTCCTCGTCCCCGGCGGCCAGACGAGGAGTGTCCGGGCCCACGGTCACGGTCATCCCGCACACCGGGTCCACCGCCTCGGCCGGGCGGTCGGCGGCGGCCGGCGGAGCCGGGCGCGTCGACACCAGGGCCTTGACGGCCTCCGCCAGGATCGACAGCGCGACCTCCGGTGCCGTACGGGCGCCGATGTCCAGTCCGGCCGGTGCGTGGATCCGGGCGCGTTCCTCCTCCGTGAGGCCGAGTTCGTCGAACAGGGCGGAGCCCCGGCGACGGCTGGCGACCAGCGCGATGTGCGGCACGCCCGCGTCGAGCGCGGCACGCAGCGCCTCGGCGTCACCGCGGCCCTGCCCGGCCACGATGACCGCGCCCGCCTGCTCGGCCGGCGGGCCGTCGGGCAGCGAGCGAGCCGTGGCGTAGCCGAGGACGTCGGCGAGGGCGACGAACGCCTCGGCGATCGGGGTGTGTCCGACGACCTCGATCAGCGGCGGTGGCAGCACGGGCTCCAGAAAGATCTCCAACGCCCCTCCGGACAGACAGGGATTGATTACCACCTGCGCTCCCGGCATGTCCGGGAACACGGCCTCACCCTGCGGCAGCACGCGCAGCAGCAGCGGACGGCCGCCGTGCAGGGCGCCAAGGGCCGCCGTACGCACCGAGCCCTCGGCGCACACCCCGCCGACGAACCCGTCGATCGTGCCGTCGCCGAACACGATCGCCTCGTCGCCCGGGTGCGCGGACGCGGGCGCCTGCGCACGTACCACGCGGGCGTGTACGAACGGCACGCGCTGCTCGGTCAGTTCGAGCGCTCGTTCGCTCACCGTCTTGGGCATTCGGTCACCTCCACGGACCTCTCCTCGCCTGTGTCCCGGCCCGTTGCTCAGATCGGCGGCATCGGACGGCCCTGCATCGCCTCCCACACCCGCGAGGGCGTCAGCGGCATGTCCGCGTGCCGGATACCGAACGGCGCCAGCGCGTCCACCACCGCGTTGACGATCGCCGGCGGCGATCCGACCGTCGCCGACTCTCCGATGCCCTTGGCGCCGATGGGATGGTGCGGCGAGGGGGTGACCGTGAACCCGGTCTCCCAGTCGGGGACTTCGAGGGCGGTCGGGATGAGGTAGTCCATCAGCGAACCGCTCAGGCAGTTGCCGTCCTCGTCGAAGGCGATCATCTCCATCAGCGCCATGCCGACACCGTCGGTGAGCCCGCCGTGCACCTGCCCCTCGATGATCATCGGGTTGATGCGGGTGCCGCAGTCGTCGACCGCCACGAACCGCCGTACCGTCACCTTCGCCGTGCCCGGATCGATGTCGACCACGCAGATGTAGGCGCCGTGCGGATAGGTGAGGTTCTCCGGGTTGTAGCAGATCTGCGCCTCCAGGCCGCCCTCGACGCCCTCGGGCAGATCGCCGGCGCCGTGCGCCCGCATCGCGATGTCCTGGATGGTCACCGACGCGTTCGGGTCGCCCGCCACCCGGAAGGAACCCTTCTCCCACTCCAGGTCCGCGACCGACACCTCCAGCATCCCGGAGGCGATCAGCTTCGCCTTGTCCCGCACCTTGCGCGCGACCAGCGCCGCCGCCGCGCCCGAGACGGGCGTGGACCGGCTGCCGTAGGTGCCGAGCCCGAACGGTGTCTGGTCGGTGTCGCCGTGTACGACCTCGATGTCCTGCGGCGGGATGCCCAGTTCCTCGGCGACGATCTGCGCGAACGTCGTCTCGTGGCCCTGCCCCTGCGACTGCACCGACAGTCGCACGACCGCCTTGCCGGTGGGATGGACCCGCAGTTCGCAGCCGTCGGCCATGCCCAGGCCGAGGATGTCCATGTCCTTGCGGGGGCCCGCGCCGACCGCCTCGGTGAAGAACGACACGCCGATGCCCATGAGTTCACTCCGGGCCCGCTTCTCGGCCTGCTCGGCGCGCAAGGTGTCGTAGCCCACGAGCTCCTTGGCGAGTTCCATGGTCGGGGCGTAGTTCCCGGAGTCGTACACCCAGCCCGTCTTCGTGCGGTAGGGGAACTGCTCGGGCCGGATGAAGTTCTTCATGCGCAGCTCGACCGGGTCCGCCCCCAGCTCGAACGCCAGGCAGTCAACCATCCGTTCGATCAGATACACCGCCTCGGTGATGCGGAACGAGCAGGCATACGCCACCCCGCCCGGCGCCTTGTTGGTGTAGACGGCCGTCATCTTGCAGTACGCGGCCTGAAGGTCGTAACTGCCCGTGAAGACACCGAAGAAGCCCGCCGGGTACTTCACCGGTGCCGCCGTGCCGTTGAACGCGCCGTGGTCGGCCAGCACGTTGGTGCGAACGGCGAGGATCTTCCCGTCCCGCGTCGCCGCGATCTCGCCGCGCATCACGTAGTCGCGGGCGAAGCCCGTGCTGATCAGGTTCTCCGCGCGGTCCTCCATCCACTTCACCGGCTTGCTGGTGAGCAGTGAGCCGACGATCGCGCACACGTAACCCGGGTAGATCGGCACCTTGTTGCCGAAGCCGCCGCCGATGTCCGGCGAGACGACCCGGATCTTGTGCTCGGGCAGCCCCGCCACGATCGCGTACAGCGTGCGGTGGGCGTGCGGGGCCTGCGTGGTGGACCACAGGGTGAGCTTGCCGTCCACCGTGTCGTAGTCGGCGACCGCGCCGCACGTCTCCATCGGCGCCGGGTGGACGCGCGGGTAGACGATGTCCTCGGTGACCACCACGTCCGCGCGGGCGAACACCGCGTCGGTCTCGGCCTCGTCGCCGGTCTCCCAGTCGAAAACGTGGTTGTCGGCCTTGCCCTCCAGGTCGTCGCGGATGACGGGCGCGTCGGGGGAGAGGGCGGTGCGGACGTCGATCACCGGGTCGAGTGCCTCGTACTCGACGTCGATCAGCTCCAGTGCGTCGCGCGCCGCGTAGCGGTCCTCCGCGACGACGAACGCGACCTCCTGGCCCTGGAAGCGGACCTTGTCGGTAGCGAGCACCGCCTGCACGTCGTTGGACAGGGTCGGCATCCAGGCCAGGCCCTTCTCGGCGAGCATGGCACCGGTCACCACGAGGCGGACCTTCGGATGCGCCTCGGCCAGGCTGGTGTCCACGGACACGATGCGGGCGTGCGCCATCGGGGAACGCAGGATGGCGAGGTGCAGCATGCCGGGCAGCTGGAGGTCGTCGACGTAGCGGCCCTTGCCGCGGACGAAGCGCGGGTCCTCCTTGCGGAGCATCCGGCCGTGCCCGGTGGGCTTCTGGTCGTTGTCGACGAACGCGGTGCGGTGGCCGTTCGACGCGACGGTGGTCATCACGCGCTCCCCGAGGTGGTCGTGACGGTGTGCTCGGTGTCCGGGGCCGTCGTCCGGGTGCCGGCCTCCTCCGCCGCCGCCCAGCGGATCGAGCGGACGATGGTCGCGTAGCCCGTGCAGCGGCAGATCTGTCCCGAGATCGCCTCGCGGATCTCCTCTTCCGAGGGGTCCGGGTTGGCGTCGAGCAGGGCGCGCGCGGTCATCATCATGCCCGGGGTGCAGAACCCGCACTGCAGCCCGTGGCACTCCACGAAACCGCGCTGGACCGGGTCCAGTTCGCCGTTCTGCTCCAGGCCCTCGACGGTGCGCACGTCGTGGCCGCCCGCCATCGCGGCCAGCACCGTGCACGATTTGACGGGCTCGCCGTCCAACCACACCACACACGTACCGCAGTTGCTGGTGTCGCAGCCCCAGTGGGTGCCGGTCAGCTGGAGGTGGTCGCGCAGGAAGTGCACCAGCAGCAGCCGCCCCTCGATCTCCCGGGTGACCTCTTCACCGTTGACGGTCATGCTGACCTGCACGATCACACCTCCTGTCCGTTGATCCGGGCCACGGCCCGGCGCAGCACGCGTACGGTCAGTTCGCGCGCGAGATGCCGTTTGTACTCGGCGCTGCCGCGCCGGTCGGTGACCGGGTCGCAGGCCTCGGCGGCGATGTCGCCGGCCCGTGCCCACAGCTCCTCGGCGGGCGGCTGCCCGCGCAGGGCGTCCGCGATCCCCGGAATCCCGGCGGTGTTCGGCCCGACCGCCGCGAGCCCGACCCGGGCGTCCGCGATCAGTCCGCTCTCGTCCAGCCAGACCGCCGCGCCCGCCGAGACGACAGCCCAGTCACCGGCCCTCCGCTCGACCTTCTCGTAGGCGCTCGATCCGCGCGGCCGGAGCGGGAAGCGGACCTCGGTGAGGATCTCGGCGTCGCCGACGGCCGTCTCGTACGGCCCCTGGTGGAAGTCCTCCATCGACACCACCCGCTCGCCGTCCATCCCCTGGATCACGCAGGACGCGTCGAGCGTCGTGCACACCGCCGACAGGTCCTCCGAGGGGTCCGCCTGGCACAGGGAGCCGCCGAGCGTGCCCCGGTTACGGACGACGGGGTCGGCGATCACGCGTTCCGCGTCGCGGAAGATCGGGAACGCGGCCGCCAGCTCGGCGGACTCCAGCAACTCACGGTGCCGGGTCATCGCGCCGATGCGGATCTCGCCGCGCTCGACGCGGATGTAGCCGAGCTCGTCGTGCAGCTCGTTGATGTCGATCAGGTACTCGAAGTTGGCCAGCCGGAGCTTCATCATCGGGATGAGGCTGTGCCCGCCGGCCACCAGACGTGCCGTGTCGCCCAGCCGGTCCAGGAGCGTGACCGCCTCGCCCACCGTGCTCACCCGCTGGTACTCGAACGGAGCGGGAACCTGCATGCCGAATTCCCCCTGTCTTGCCCGGCGTACGGCCGGGCGCCTCGGGCGCCGTTTGCGCCCTCATTTGGCACCCGACCGGAGGGGGTGTCAACGGCTACTTAATCGATCGCTTAACTCGCTCACGGTGATCCGCGCACCGACTTAAGCGAATACTTAATCGGCTGTTGACTTGGGCCGGACCGTGTTCGCATGCTCCGTTCGCCGGGCCCACGGCAGGGTGCACGGTGGTGGTTGCCGGCGAAGGAGGCATACGGGTGCGGGACATCGCGGAGGGCCTGGCTTCCTGGAGCGCGGCGGGCAGGCGGTTCGCCGTGGCGACTGTCGTACGGACCTGGAAGTCGGCACCCCGCAGGCCCGGCGCATCCCTCGCGGTCGCGGAGGACGGCGAGGTGATCGGCAGCGTCTCGGGCGGCTGTGTGGAGGGGGCGGTGTACGAAGTGGCCCGTGAGGTGCTGCAGACGGGCGAGCCGGTCCTGATCACCTACGGCGTCAGCGACGACGACGCGCTGGCGGTGGGGCTGACCTGCGGCGGGATCATCGAGATCCTGGTCCGCCCGGCGGGCGCGGGGCACTTTCCGGAACTGCCGAACGTACTGGATGACATCGCGGCGGGACGTGGCGTGGCGGTGGCGACGCCCTTGCCGAAGGAAGGCGCCGCAGAGGAAGGCGCCGCAGTGGCGACCGGAGAACTGGCCGTCACCTCTACCTCCGTCCTCGGCACGCTCGGCGACTCCCGACTGGACAGCGCCGTGGCCGAGCGGACCCGGGGTCTGCTCGCGCAGGGTGGCACCGAGATCGTGCACGTCGGCCGGGAGGGGCAGGACCGGTGTGACGATCTCGCCGTGTTCGTACAGTCCTTCGCGCCGCCGCCGCGGATGCTGGTGTTCGGCGCCATCGACTTCGCCTCCTCGGTCGCCCGCATCGGCAAGTTTCTCGGTTATCACGTCACCGTCTGCGACGCCCGCCCCGTCTTCGCCACCCGCCGACGCTTCCCCGACGCCGACGAACTGGTCGTCTCCTGGCCACACCGCTACCTCGACGAGACCACGGTGGACGAGAACACGGTGATCTGCGTCCTCACCCACGACCCCAAGTTCGACGTCCCCCTCCTCCAGCGCGCCCTGCGCACCCCCGCCCGCTACATCGGCGCCATGGGCAGCCGCCGCACCCACGAGGACCGGTTGCGCCGGCTGCGCGAGGTGGGACTCGACGAGTCGGAGCTGACCCGGCTCGCCTCACCCATCGGCCTCGACCTCGGCGCCCGCACCCCGGAAGAGACCGCTGTCGCGATCATGGCCGAGATCATCGCCCTGCGCTGGGGCGGTACGGGGCGCCGTCTCGTCGAGACGGCGCCCCTCCCCATTCACCGCTGACCACATCGGGAGTGACGATGAATCACCCGGCCTGGTGATGCGACGTGTTGGCACGTGTGCAGGTTCCGCCGGGTCGGTCTCAGCGGCAGATCTCCAGGTGCCGGCCTTTGCTGGAAAGTTGATCGGTTGGTTTGGTGGGCGGAATGGAAGGGATTGCCGTAGGGATCGGTGCAATCGATACCAGTCCTGGGAGATCTGAATTCGCCGAGTGCGCGCAGGAGATTCCTCTCCGCTCCAGATCGGCTTGGCCGGGGGCGGATGCGACGACATGCCCCTTGAAAATTTCTGAGACAGGGAAAGCGGCGATCTTGATGCCAGGCGCCGCGAGTTCACCCGGTACCAGCAGCAGGAACGCGAAGTGTTGGTCGCGGCAAGGCAGGCCAGGCGCCCCAACGTGACACATCCCGTTGCCGCCGGTTGCCTGTGCAGGCGACAAATGCGCCGCCTGCTACCTCGCATACGAAGGGAAACATCCATGACCGCAACCGTCTCCAACTTCTATTACGGTTCCGCGACTCTCATCGCCGCATATCTGATGGCCTGTCTGGGGGCCGCGCTCGGGCTGCGGTGCACCACCCGGTCACTGCGGCGCCCGCACCACAGAGCTCGGTGGCTGACACTGGGGGCCGTATCCATCGGTTGCGGAATATGGACGATGCACTTCATCGCCATGATCGGCTTCAGTGTGCAGGGCGCCCTGGTCAGCTACGACAACACCAGAACGCTCCTCAGTCTCGTGGTCGCGATCGCCGTCGTCGCCGTCGGTGTGTTCCTCGTCGGCTACCGGGGCGGCTCGCCGCTGAACCTTGCCATGGCGGGCTCTGTCACCGGACTCGGGGTTGCGGCCATGCACTACCTCGGGATGGCCGCCATTCAGACCAGCGGCACCCTCCACTACAACCTGCAGACGGTGGCACTGTCCGTCGCGATCGCCATCGCCGCCGCCGTGGCCGCGCTGTGGGCCGCGGTCACCATTCACGCGCTGTGGTCAACCCTGGGGGCGAGTCTGGTCATGGGAGTGGCCGTGACCGGCATGCACTACACCGGCATGGCCGCAGTCTCCGTCCACCTCACAGCCCAGGCCGCAATCTCACAGTCCTCGGCCGACCTGGTGTCCTTCCTCCTGTTCATGCTCGCCGGCCCCCTCATCGTGATGCTGATCTCCGCTGTGATCGTCATGTTCGACCCCGACCTGCTGCTCGGCCACGAATCCTCGGACAAGCCGACGCACGCCGTACACGGCAACGGCTCACCGACGCCGTATCAGTCGCCGGAGTTCCACAGCTTCCGGTGATCCAGAACTCTCACGGGGCCAGACCGGCCTCGCGCAGCGCGAGCCACCAGTCGTCGCTGATGGAGGTCGATCAGGTCGCGGGGGTGCTCCGCGGTCGGCATGGGCACGGACCTTGGCCGGCTTCGACGAGTGCCAAGTCATCTTCGAGCACGAGAAGTACGGCGCCGAGCTGGAGTCCATCTGCACAGACATCGCCAAGCGTGGCACCGCGCCGGGCATCATCGGCATCTTCGCCACCCAGCGCCCCGACGCGAAGTCCCTGCCGCCCGGCGACAGCGCGAACGCCATCCTGCGGTTCTGCCGGTAGGTGATGAACCACCAGGCCAACGACATGGGGGGCCTCCCTCTGCGTGGTGGACACGCTGATACTGGATCTGCTTGATCCGGAGGAAGCGAGAAGACCGCCGATGGCGATGAAGGACCACTCCGACGAGTTCAAGGCCGATGCCGTGGCCCTGTACGAGTCCACACCCGGGACGACACACAAGAGCATCGCTGCCGACCTGGGCATCAACCGGGCCACCCTGCGTGAGTTGGTGCTGCGTGACCGCGAACGCCGCGGAGTCGCCGCCGCTGCCTCGCCCAGGGTGACCCCGAACGCGCCACCCGCCGCGCGATCAACACGCTCAACCAGCTTGGCTACACCGTCACCCTCAACCCGCTGCTATTTACGCGTCAGTAATCCAGGCCGCTGCGCTGGCCGCCGTGGTGGCGGGAAAATAGGGCCGGTGTCCGTCCGGGACGCCGACGAATCTGTGAT